>JBDNIE010000255.1:0-8220 GCA_041688425.1 Halioglobus sp.
GCCAACAGCAGGACCCGAGCCAACAGCAGGACCCGAGCCAGCAGCAGGACCCGAGCCAACAGCAGGGCGAGAATGGCGAAGCCCGCGGCCAGCAGGCCCAGGGCGAACAGTCTGAGGAGGAGCCACAGGATCAAATGGCAGCCGGCATTGAATCGGGCGATGAAGAGCGCGATCAAGCCATGGAGCAGTGGCTGCGCCGGGTACCAGATGATCCCTCCGGCTTACTGCGGCAGAAATTCCGATACGAAAGCCAGCAGCGGCAACAGCAGCAACAAGGAGGCCCCCGAGATGAAGAAACCTACTGGTAGTGTGCTGACCATAATAGCGATGCTCGTTCTAGTCCTGGGCGCCAATGTCACGCTTGCATCAGTCAGTGCTAGCGTCGATCGCAACAGGATGACGCTCGGAGACACGGTGCGATTGACGATCAATGCGACCGATGGTGAAGACATTACGGAGCGAGAGTTGCAACCTCTGCAGACGGATTTTGAGATTCTGCAACGCGCAACAAGCAGTAACACCAGCATCATCAACGGACGTGTATCCCATTCCAGGCAAGTGACAATCGATCTCGCGCCGCGTCGCGAAGGCAACTTGAAAATTCCCGCGATGCAGTTTGGGCAAAGTAAGACACCAAGCCTCACCGTGGTGGTAGGGCCGCCATCAGATACACAGACAGATGGGCAGAGCGTTGTGTTTGAAGCCGAAGTAGACCATGAGGAGGTCTATGTACAGGGTCAGGTAATTTTGACGCTGCGTGTGCAGCAAGCCGTAACGCTTGCAGGTCGCAGCATCTCGCCGCTGAAACTGGATGATGCCTTCGTTAAACCACTGGAACAACGCTCCTTTCAGCGTGTCATTGGAGGTCGCCCCTGGTCAGTAGACGAATTGCGTTACGCTATTTTTCCTGAGCAGAGTGGCACGCTCACCATTCCAGCCCAAATTTTTTCCGGACGCATTGAGCGCGGCCGCAGCAGCTTTTTCGATATCGGCGGTGGCGGTCAGCTGGTAAGACGCAGCACGCAGCCCATCACGATTGATGTGCTACCCAAACCCGCCATTTATCCAAAGGAAGACTGGCTGCCAGCACAGCAGCTGACGCTGCAGGAAACCTGGTCAACTCCCCCGGAGGAACTGCGCGTCGGCGAGTCCTCTACGCGCACCATTCGTATTGTGGGAGAAGGATTGCAAGGCGCCCAACTGCCGCCAATACTGTTCACTAAGACGGAGGGCCTGAAGTACTACCCGGACCAGCCCACCATTGCTGAACAAGAAATTCCCGGCGGCCTCGAAGGGATTCGTGAAGATAGTGCAGCAGTCGTCCCAACCCGCGCAGGCTCCTATGTAATCCCGCAAATTCGCATCCCATGGTGGGACACAACATCCGAGCAGTTACGATATGCTGAGCTGCCAGAGCGGGCTCTGACAGTGAAAGGAGCCGTGGCAGGGGCCGTAACGGATACCGTAACAGGAGCCGCCACCGCAGACCCGCTCGGTACTTCGAGTGACACCGGCACTGCGCCAGCACCGGCGCTTAACGCTGCAACGGATGGGGCGGCCAGCTCGGTGAACGATTTCACCGCTGCAACGGACGTGGCGGCAAGTGCAGCCGCACAGCGCGAGATAAGATTCTGGCAAATCCTCAGCGCGATCAGCGCGCTGGGTTGGTTGCTGACATTCGTTTACAGGCGGCGCAACCGTGTCCCTTCACCGCAATCCAGTAGTGAGATCGCCGCGATCGTATCGGAGAAAAAGGCCTTCAAGCAACTGCTTTTCGCCTGTTCGGAGGGAGACGCCGCCCGTGCGCGCGCAACGGTTATTGCCTGGTCAGCCGCCTTTACGCCCGGAGTTGCTGCCGTTTCGCTGGATCAGGTCGCACAAAAGTGGGGCGATGAGGAGCTGGGACAGCTGCTGGGGAAAATCGATGAGGCGCTCTACCGACCAGGAGAAAACGCCTGGAATGGAGAGGAACTCGCAGCATGCCTGCGCCGGCTGCGAAGGATGGGCGCACACAGTGACGGCGGCAGTGACGAACAGCCGCTGCAGCTATATCCTACCGCCTGATAACCCGAAACAAAAAAAAGCAGCGAAGGCGCTATGCCATCGCTGCTGTAGTTTTACCTGGCGCTGATATTAGCCAGGGATTACATTGTTAGCGCAAGGACCTTTCTGTCCCTGGCCAACTTCAAACTCCACCGACTGACCATCTGTAAGCGTAGCATAACCGCCGCCACTCTTGATTTCTGAATGGTGA
The DNA here is from genome assembly GCA_041688425.1 of Halioglobus sp. Lineage (GTDB taxonomy): Bacteria > Pseudomonadota > Gammaproteobacteria > Pseudomonadales > Halieaceae > Marimicrobium. The sequence goes on from JBDNIE010000255.1 coordinate 2,255, forward strand.
ACGAACAGGTCTTTGCCACCATCTTCAGGGGTGATAAATCCGTAACCTTTATCTGCATTGAACCACTTAACCGTACCTTTGCTCATATTACATACTCAAAATAATTGGTGAATTAATGTCAGTTTCCAACCTCGCATTCACCGGTACGAAGTGGAAATTCCTGCGATTAACTTACTCGGTGACTGGCGTAGCGGCGGAAGACGTATCATCCTGTGTTGCCGCTGCACTGTCATCGCTTGCATCAAATTCGCTATTCGTAGCCTTTTTAAGGCGTTTTTCTTCCTTTTTCTTCTTCTTGGCGAGCTCTTTCTGCCGCTTTTCAAAGGAGTAGTTAGGTTTAGCCATCAGAATCCTCTATCAAAAAAAGCGCTCAAGCGGTGGGCGGCGCCCATGCTGGGGTACAATCTAACACACCTGCAGCGCAATTGCTGTCTGTCGTTAGCGCTTCAAGTTCATCAAGTTCAGCCCCAATAGCGGCCTTCATTTGAGTGATTTGGTCACAATTTCATACACATCCGGCGATAATTGCGGTTCATCCGCAAGGCGCTGTAGTTCAGCGCGCATCAGCACTCCTCGATCCACGTAGTTGCGCCACTTGGTCAACGGCGTCAACAGGCGCGCAGCAATCTGCGGATTCGTGCGGTTCAATTGAACAACGATGTTGCCCAGGAAACGATAGCCACTGCCATCCAATCGATGGAAATTGATGGGGTTCTGCGAAGCAAATCCGCCGATCAATGCGCGTACTTTATTCGGGTTACGAATATCGAAATCGACATGTAATAGCAGCCCCTCTACCCGCGCCAGTGCCTGTTGATCGGGGATTGCGGCCTGCAGTTGCAACCACTGGTTGACCACCAGCGCTTCGTGGCGCCAGTCCTGGTAAAACGCCTCCAGCGTGCTGTTGCGCAGCGTGGCGTCGCCGTAAAAGGCAATTTCCTTTAGCGCCGCGAGCCTGTCCGTCATATTGCCCGCGAGACGATATTGGCTGGCAGCCAGCTCAAGATTGTCGGGGTCTGCGCTCACGAGATAGGTGAGACAGGTATTGCGCAGACTGCGCTGGGCAATTTGCTCGCCGTCTGGTGCATAGGGAGCAAGGTTATGCAGGCATTGGTAGCGTGCCAGTAGTGGCTCAGCCAGCGCCGAGCCCAGCGCGGCCCGGACTATATTGCGCGCCTGGTGGATGGTATCAACATTGGCGCCCTCACCCTGACTGGCAAGTTCAGCCAGATAGTCCTCACTGGGCAGGCGCAACATTTCTGCTACAAGTGCCATATCCAATGATTCATCCACCAGCAAATCACCACAGGCCGCGATCAGCAGTGCATCGACAATCGGTTCCGCTGTAGCCAGCAACTGCGTCTCTACTTCGCGAATCACTCTGGTTGCCAGTGCCTGGGCACTGTCCCAGCGCACAAAGCCGTCATCATCACGACGCATAAGCGCACAGAGATCGGCTTTGCTGTAATCGTAGAACAACCGTACCGGCGCCGAAAAACCGCGCAGCAACGAGGGTACAGGACGTTCCGCAACACCTTCAAAAACGTAGGTTTGCTGCGCGCTATCTACCGTCAACACCGTGTGCGTGTTGTCGCTGCACTCGGGGTCGGGAGGCGTTCCGGACAGGCGCAATGGAAGGTTTCCAGCCTCGCCCAGCAGCCCCATGGCCAGTGGTATGAAAAACGGCTGCTTCCCGGTTTGGCCGGGGCTATCCGGGCAGGATTGCTCGACATGCAAGGTGTAGCGCTGCGTGCCCACATCATACTCATCTTGAACCTTGAGTTGCGGTGTACCCGCCTGCGAGTACCAATTGCGGAACTGAACGAGATCTAAACCACTGGCATCCTCCATGGCGCAGACAAAATCCTCACAGGTGACAGCCTGGCCATCGTGCCGCTGGAAATACAGGTCGGAGCCGCTGCGAAACTGCTGCGCACCGAGCAGTGTGTGCATCATACGCACCACTTCCGCACCTTTTTCATAGACTGTCAGCGTATAAAAATTATTGATTTCCATGAAGGAGTCAGGGCGCACCGGGTGCGCCATCGGGCCGGCATCCTCAGCGAACTGAGCAGTGCGCAATACCGTTACGTCCTCAATGCGTTTGACCGTGGGCGAACCCATATCAGCAGAAAATTGTGCATCGCGAAAAACAGTGAACCCTTCCTTGAGACTGAGTTGAAACCAATCACGACAGGTCACCCGGTTGCCGCTCCAGTTGTGGAAATACTCGTGGGCAACAATGGCCTCTACGCGCTGGAAGCCAGCATCCGTGGTGATTTCATGGCTACACAGTACACAGGAGGTGTTAAATATATTCAGGCTCTTGTTTTCCATCGCGCCCATGTTGAAGTCGTCCACAGCGACAATATTGAAAATATCCAGATCGTATTCTCTACCATAGGCTTCCTCGTCCCAGCGCATCGCCTGCTGCAGCGAACGCATGGCGTGCGCGCATTTTTTGATGTCTTTCCCCTCAACATAAATACGCAGCGTGACGCACCGACCGTTCATCGTCGTAAACGTCTCTTCGATATGCGACAAACTGCCTGCGACCAGCGCGAACAGGTAGGCAGGCTTTGGAAAGGGATCGTGCCAAACAGCCCGGTGACGCCCGTCAGCGAGCGCTTCCAGGGCGACCAGATTTCCGTTACTCAACAGCACAGGGTAGCGACTGCTTTGCGCTTCCATCGTGACCGTAAATACTGACAGGACATCGGGTCGATCCAGGTAATACGTGATCTTCCGAAAGCCCTCTGCCTCGCATTGCGTGCAGAACAGGGCGCGCGACTTATAAAGCCCGGACAAGGACGTATTTTTCTGTGGCTCAATGCGCGTGCGACAGGTGAGAACACACTGCTCGGGCACGGCGTGGATTAGCAGAGATTCATCACTAAGCCGATAATCCGCGTCGTCAAGTTCAACGCCGTCTATCGCAAGCGACAGCAACTCCATTTCCTCGCCGTGCAACTCCAGCGAGTCATTCTGCGCGACAGCGCTATCACGCAACAGGTAAAGACTGGAGGTAACAATTGCACAGTCTTCGTGTAGCTCGAAGTGCAAGTCAGTGCGATTGATCACGTACGCCGGCGGCTTGTAGTCTTTGAGATAAATCGTTACCGGATTGGCATCGCGCATAGTGTTACTCAGCCGTGTGCAAGGACAGGTAATAGCCGCCGTACTTGCGTATGTTGATGACGCCGGTATCAAAAATCAGATACTGGCCCTTGATACCCAATAATGTGCCACCGATGGATGGCGTCTTATCCAGATTAAGGGATTTAACTTTAGCCGGGTACTCAAGCACAGGGTAGTTGATGAACGTGTCACTCTCTTCGGGTAGCTCGGTGATCGCTTGTATACCGTGCGCTTGGACCAGAGCGACCAACTCATCAGCACAATCTGCCATCAGTTGACAACGCACTTGCTCCAAGTCACAGGGCTCAGCATCGCCCTTGAGCATTGCCTGCCAGTTAGTTCTATCGGCAATATGCGCTTTAAACGCGGACTCCACCAGACCAGAGTGCAAGCGGCTTTCTACACGAAAAATCGGTCGCGCCTGCGTCGCGCCCTGATCCATCCAGCGTGTCGGCACCTGCGAGCCACGAGTAATACCGACCTTGATGCCCGATGTGTTGGCAAGGTATACGAAATGGTCAACCATGCAGTGCTGCTCGCCCCATTCGGGTTCGCGGCAGGTACCCGCGGCATAATGGCACTTCTCCGGACTCATGATGCAGCTATCGCACTGTGCGAGTCGCTTAAAGCAGGGGTAACAGTAGCCCTGATTAAAACTCTTGTTGGTTTTACGATTACAGTGAACGCAATGAATAATACCCTGATAATCAAGCTGCAATTGCTTGCCCAGGTATTCATTCAGCGGGATTTCATGGTCGCCAAGCACCATCGTATAGGACACTGGGTTCGATAGCGCAGTTTTCATCTTGCGGACCGCGCCGGCCGCCAACAGCTCAGCCAAGTAATTCTCCTACTCTTGCCATTTCAGGGGTGTTTCCGCCGGTGTCTCGCAGGGATCGCTGGCCGCTGGTTTCTTTTCAACATACCCGATACGGTCCTGCTCCGGTAGATGCCGCTCGCCCCAAGCGATAATAGCCTGCATGGCGTGAACACGTTGCTCTGGTGTAAGCGTTTTATTGTCCGGCCACTTACCGAGCTCTACCGCACGCAAGAGGCGCTGGTATATTTCCGGAGACATCGAGTTGATTGTTTGTTTGTAATCCATCGGGGCTGTCATGCTGTCAACGCCTGCGATTATACCTGTGTGCTCGAGCGCTTGTCGCCGCCATACGCTGAAAGACCGCCAAACAGCGCTCCCAGCACAGCGCCACAGAGCAGCCCACCAACATGAGCAGCATTGGCGATCGCGCCAAAACCCAGCACTTCCACCACACCCACCATGCAAAATACTAACCAGCCAACCATCAGCAACATAATGCCCCTGGAGGGTTGTATGCGCCAACGCGGTTGCAGTAACGGCGCCACCCATGAAAAGCCCAGCATACCGTAAACTACACCGGACATGCCGCCAAACAAGCTGCTCCCGTCGAAAGCGAACTGGCTGGCATTGGATACGACAGCAATAACAGTAAACAGCATAAACATATTGAAATGCCCCAGCACCTGTTCCACACGCCCTCCGAGATCCCACAACCAGAGGCTGTTGAAAACAATGTGCAACCAACCGAAATGCAGGAACACTGGCGTCACCAATCGCCAGTACTGCCCGTCCATGCTATCGAACAGCGGCTGACCTACAGCCGACCGGATCGGCGTGAAGGTAAAATAATTCAACCAGTTTAAAGGCGCATGTAGGTACACGAGCAAGAAACCGCAGAAACTCAGGACTATCAGAACCAGTGTTACAGGCACCTGGCGCCATTGGATGAGACCAGGAACTTTTTGTGACATCGGCTTCTTCTGTGTCAACTCAATGCTCACCTGACCAGACCGCCATGCCTTATAAAGCGCCTGCACCTGAGGTGCCTGCTCCTCTTCTGCCACCAGGACAACCTGCTGGCCGCCCTCTTCAAAAATACGGTGCATCACTCCGCGCTGGTGCAACAATGCACTGAGAGGCAGAAGATCCTCCTCAAGTGCGACGCTAAGTGCCTGATGCAAATTCTCCATCAATTGACCAGCGCGTTGCTCCAGCGCAGCTTATCTCTGCAACTGGCGTAAAAACTGTGTCCCAGGGGATGCAACAGGGTCAGGCGATGTGGATACTTGGTGATGTGCACGGAATCGCCAGGGCGTGCCTTCGTCTTGGGACGCCCGTCACACGTCACCGGAGGATGGATGCGATTTCTGGCGAGGATATCCAATCTAATCTCACAATTACCATCGACCACGATAGGCCTGCTACTCAGTGCGTGGGGAAACATCGGCACCAGAACGATCGCATCCAGTGTGGGATGCATAATAGGACCGCCGCCCGACAACGAATAGGCGGTGGAGCCCGTCGGCGTTGATACGATCAGGCCATCGGCGCGTTGCCGATAGACAAAGGTATCGTCAATATACAGTTCAAACTCAATCATCTGCGCTGAAGTGCCTGAGTTGACCACCACATCGTTAAGCGCTTCACCACGGCCGGTCACCTCGCCATCGCGACGTACTTCCGCATCGAGTAAAAAGCGGCTTTCGTGCTCAAACTGTCCATCCAATACTGCCGGGATCTCCCGAGAAATTTGCTCTGGCGTAATGTCAGTGAGAAAACCTAGCCGGCCACGGTTGATACCCAATACGGGCGTATCAAACTTCGCCAGGGTCCGCGCTGCGCTGAGCAGGCTTCCATCGCCGCCGACCACAATAACAAGATCTGCCTCTGCGCCAATCTCATCAAGAGAGGCCATGCGTGGCGCAGTATCGGGCAGAATATCGCCGAGGGAATCTTCCAGTATCACATCCAGTCCGCGGGACTCTAACAGTTCCACCAACTCCCGCAA
>JBDNIE010000029.1:0-22546 GCA_041688425.1 Halioglobus sp.
GGTATAACACAAGCCCAAGCTAAACGAGAATATCCAGCGGCCAATGGGCTGCGACGCAGAGCCGTTGGTGGTTTGTTTACACCAGACGCTGGCCGTAACCCGACAGATGCTGGGCACGCAAGCGGTACATGGCAGGCATCATGCGTTCGACCACCTCGCGTCGGTCGCCGGTAACGCCTTGCAAATACCCATCCAGAAACAGCTCGAACAGTGGTGGGCCGATGCCAAGCCACTCCGCATTCGCTGTAAACTGCGCCAAATCCTGCGCCTGTAGCTTGCTGCCCCGCGGGCTTTTACGGGTATTCTCGAGGCGGGTCAAATAGGTGCTCTGGCCATTCCAGAACAAGTTGCCCCACCGGCAATCCCCGTAAAAATAGCCTGCCGCATGCAGCGTCGCCAGCGTTTCTCCAGTGGCGCACATCGCACGTTCCTCTATGCTTAAGGCTTCAGAGGGCTGACCCAGCCAGAGGTCAGCGAGATTGCCGCCAGACAAGCCCTCGGTCATCGCCAGGACGCCTTGCCCCACTTTCAGGCAGGCCAGCGGCTGCGGCACGGGCACACCACTCTGACTCAGCTTGCCGGCCGCATTGAAGTTGCGTAACGGCTGCGCCATACCGAGGCCGAGCTTGATTTTTTGTGCGAAGGATTTGAAGCGATAAAGCTTGAGATAGACAAATTGATCATCGATACGCAACAAACCGGACACGCTAAAATCACTGTTTGCCAGAATTTGCGTGTGCGCTTCCATCCACTCAGCGGCACCTTCCGGGTATGCCTCCAAATGCTCTTTCAAGCGCTCAGCCAGGACATCACCGCGCTTGATTTTTACTTTAGCTGCCATGGGTGCGCCATCCGGTGCCGCGAAATCGAGAAAGAGCCTCCGTACTCCTTACTATAGCGCTTCTGTGCTTTAGTCAATATAGCTCAGACCAAAGGCTCCAGCCAGTGGCTATTCTGATCGCGATTACCGTGCACGGAATCGAAGTACATCGCCTGCAACTTCTCGGTCAGCGGACCGCGAGTACCGCTGCCGATAGTGCGTCCGTCCAGCATACGAATCGGCACTACCTCAGCAGCGGTGCCGGTAAAGAATGCCTCATCGGCGATATACACTTCATCGCGGGTTATACGCTTTTCACAGACCTGATATCCCAGCTCTGCGGCGAGCACGAATATTGCGTCGCGGGTGATGCCCTCCAGGCACGAGGTCAATTCGGGCGTATATATCTTATCTTCCCGCACAATGAAGACGTTTTCGCCACTACCCTCGGCCACATAGCCCTCGTTGTCGAGCAGCAAGGCCTCTTCCGCGCCGCTCTCAACGGCTTCGCGCAGGGCCAGTAGCGAGTTGATGTAATTGCCGTTCGCCTTTGCCTTGCACATGGAGATGTTCACATGGTGGCGGGTAAACGAGGACGTACGGACCTTGATTCCGTTGTCACGGGCGGCAGGCTCCATATATGACGGCCACTCCCAGGCGGCAATCATAACGTGTGTACTCAGATTATCCGCGCGCAGGCCCATACCTTCAGAACCGTAAAAACACATAGGGCGCAGGTAACCCTCCTCCAGACCGTTCAGGCGCACGACATCTTTTTGGGCCTGATTTAAGGTCTCTTTATCAAAGGGCATCGACATGCCAAGAATATGGGCTGAGCGAAAGAGGCGGTCAGTATGTGCCTTCAGCCGGAAGATACAGGTGCCCCTGTCCCGCGTCTTGTAAGCACGAACGCCCTCAAATACCCCAAGACCATAGTGGAAGGTGTGCGTCAGTACATGCACCTTAGCCTCGCGCCAGGGCACCATTTCGCCATCCATCCAGATAAGACCATCACGATCGGCCATGTTCATCACATCACTCCTCTTCATTTTTTTTGGTATCAATTACATACGGCGCAAACAATTGCTGCCACTTGGTATTCACTGCAATTCGCGCCGCGACAAAACTACCGGCCGGTACGATGTCCGGTTGCTGCTGCAGTGAAAGTTGGTGGGCAGCGGAACGATAGGCAAGATACGCTTGTGTCAGCGCGTCGCATTCCTGGCGATCAAACAACTTTTCCCGACTCAGGATTTCGAGAATGCGCACGTTATCAGACCAGCGCGCCAATTCGGGCACTCGGCAGGACCACGCGAGAACCGCATATTGCACCATAAATTCGATATCGACGATACCACCCACACCTTGTTTTAGGTGAAATTCCCCATCTTCGAGACGTTCTTTGGGCAGCAGGTGCTTGCGCATTTTCTCGCGCATTGCGACCACCTCATGCGCCAGTGTGGCTTCGTCCCGAGATTGACGCAAAATCGCCTCACGCAAGTCGACTACGTCGGCTGCCACGGCCTGATCACCTGCGACGAAGCGGGCTCGCACCAGAGCCTGATGCTCCCAGGTCCAAGCGGATTCCTGCTGGTAGCTGCGAAAAGCCTGCAGGGTACTCACCAACAGGCCGGATTGCCCCGAGGGGCGCAGGCGCATATCAACCTCGTAAAGCTGCCCCATCATCATGCGTGTTTCCATAATATGAATAATGCGCTGCCCGAGCCGGGTGTAGAACACCGCATTGTCGATACTGTGTTGGCCGTCGGTGACACCGCCTTTGGCCGCATCATAGATAAACACCAGATCCAGGTCCGAACCATAACCCAACTCGATACCACCGAGCTTACCGTAGCCAAAAACCGAAAACCCCATACCGCTGCCGTGGTGCGCTGGCTGCCCGTATTTGTTCGTGAGATTGGCCCAGGCAACCGTCACCACCTGCTCCAGCAAGACTTCAGCGATCCATGTCAGATTGTCGCTGACCTGCATCAAAGGTAAGCGCCCGACCAGCTCACTGGCTGCCACCCGCAGTACCTGGGCTGCTTTAAAATAGCGCAGGGCATTCATCTGTGCCTCGAGATCATCCACTGCGAGCCGGGCGACCTGCTGACGCAGCTCATCGCCGAGCAACGCTTTGTTCGGCGCCGTGTAGAGGCTGCCCCGATCCAGCAACTCATCCAGTAGCGCCGGATTACGTGCCAGTTGGTCGGCAATCCAGGGGCTTGCAGCGCACAGCGTCACTAACTCCGCCAGAGCGGGGCGGTTTTCCAACAGCAGCACCAGATAGGCGCTGCGGCGCACCACAGCAGCGACCAACGGCAGCACGCGCTGCACCGCCAAGTCAGCATCAAGAGATGCGTTATCGGTGGTGTCGACGGCATCAGTGTCCGATTGTGCCAGCTCGGCACAGGCCAGCAAAAGCGTGGGCATGAATTGCTGCAGGCGCTCGCGCCCCGCCACTTGCAGGGTCACCACCCGCGGATTTTGCTGCAGCATCTGCAGCGCCTCGAGAGTCTCCAGCGGACGCCGGTAGCCCAGCGCTGCCAGCGAGGCTTCACACAAGCCTTCACCCCACAACGACGCATCTTCTTCAGCTGTCACCGGATTGGCCTCCTCCGGGTCTGCGATCAAATCCCTGAAGTGACCGGCGACTATATTGCGGTGGGCCTCTAGCGCTGCAAGATAAGCCTCCCAGTCGCAAAATCCCATTACCAGTGCCATAGCAGTGCGCGACAGCGCCAGCTGCGGCAATTCCTGAGTCTGTTTGTCTTGATAGCCCTGTATCGCGTGCTCACTGTCGCGTAAAAAAAGATAAGCAGCACGCAGTTCGTCCGCCGCCGATGCGGGCAGGCATCCAAGCTCAACGCATTCTCCGAGCACCGGCAACAATTCACGCTGCTGAAGGCCGAGATCCCGGCCACCGCGGATCAACTGGAAACACTGCGCGATAAACTCGACCTCACGAATACCACCGTGACCCAGCTTCACATTGTCTTGCAAGCCACGGCGACGCACCTCGGCACTGATCATCTGCTTCATGCTGCGCAAGCTTTCGATCACACCGAAATCAACATAGCGCCGGAATATGAAGGGCCGCAGCAAAGTCACAAGCTCCTGCGCATGCCGCGAATCGCCGGTAATCGGGCGCGCCTTGATCAGGGCATAGCGCTCCCAGTCGCGCCCCTGCGCCTGGTAATAGTCCTCCAGCGCGACGAAATTATGGACTAGCGCACCGCTATCACCGTAGGGTCGCAAGCGCATATCAACACGGAAGACGAAGCCATCCACCGTTACTTCGTCCAGCGCACTAATGACCGCCCGGCCCACCCGAGTAAAGAATTCTTCATTACTGATGGACTGACTGTCAGAGTCCGTCTGCCCGCCCTCGGGAAATGTGAAGATCAGGTCGATATCGGAGGACACATTGAGCTCACGCGCGCCCAGTTTACCCATGGCCAGTACAATCAACTCCTGCGCCGCACCGCTGTGTTTACCGCGCGGCACACCGTAACGCAGCTCTAGTTGAGCCTGCGCATAAGACAACGCCAGCGCGACAGCTGCCTCGGCCAGCAGCGACACGTCGCGCACGGTTTCCTGCGTGTCAGACAAGCGGCAAAAGTCGCGCCACACTATCCGCAGCATGTGGTGTGTGCGGAAGCGCCTCAGCACCGGGGAGAGCTCAACATCGGGCTCGGACAGAAGTTGCTGCAACTCACTAAGGTAGGCGTCTTGTGGCAGAGACTGTTGCAATTCGCCGCTTCGCAGCATGTCGATAAGCAACTGCGGCTGACGCCGCAGCAGGTCTGCGACAAAGGGGCTGCAAGCCAGTACGCGCGGCAACTGTTGCGCCTCCAGGCTATTTTCCAGCAACTCAAACAGCTGTTGCGAGAGGCTCGACCCGGCGCGCTCAACAATGTATCCCCATGCGCACTCGGCCTCTACGGCCAACACTTCAGGCAGGGGTGAGGTGTCCAGGATCATACTGCGTGCTGCTCTATGCGAAAACGTCAAACATCGATCAAGGGTGCCACTCGCATGACTTCCTCAATCGTTGTCTCACCACGCGCCACTCGAGTCGCCCCGCTTAGCCGCAAGGTGCGCATCCCTTCACCCATGGCTATATCGCGAATCTTGCTGACATTCAACTGGGAGCGGATTTGCGCCTGTACTGCACGACTATTGACCAGAACTTCATAAATACCCTGGCGGCCAGAGTAGCCGGTTTCACGACAGCGCACACACCCTACCGGGCGCGCCACCCTTGATGGCGGCTCCATATCCCACGGCTGTGTCAGTTGGTGCCAGGCGTCCAGGTCCAACTCGCCAAACTCCTTGCAGTGTGGGCACAAAATTCGCACCAGACGCTGCGACATGATGCCGCGCACAGTGGCCCGAATCAAGTAGGCCGGCACCCCTAACTCCATCAAACGCGAAATAGAGCTGGGAGAGTCATTCGTGTGCAGGGTAGACAACACGAGGTGCCCGGTTAATGCCGCCTGAATCGCCATGTTGGCGGTCTCCAGATCGCGAATCTCACCCACCATGATGATGTCCGGGTCCTGCCTCATCAGAGCGCGCACACCGGCGGAAAAACTCAGGTTGATGGCGTTGTTGACCTGCATCTGATTAAACGCCCCCTCCACCATTTCAATGGGGTCTTCAATGGTGCAGACATTGACCTCGGGGGTCGCCAACTGGCGCAGCGTGGAATACAAGGTGGTGGTTTTCCCCGATCCGGTGGGCCCCGTAACCAGCACAATACCATGGCCGCTAGCCGTCATATCATGCCAGTGCTGCAAATCGGTATCGGCTAATCCGAGCTGCTTGAAGCTGCGCTGCAGCACATCCGGATCGAAAATTCGCATTACCAGTTTTTCGCCGAAAGCAGTTGGTAACGTTGCCAGGCGCAGCTCCACCTCGTTGCCATTAGGCGTGCGCGTTTTCAGGCGTCCGTCTTGCGGCCTGCGCTTCTCCGCCACATCCATGCGGCCCAGTATCTTGACGCGACTGCTGACACCGGCGCACACGTGCGCTGGCAACTCATAGACTGTGTGTAAAACGCCGTCGATACGAAAGCGCACCGTGCCTGTTTCGCGGCGCGGTTCAATGTGAATATCGCTGGCGCGCTGCTCAAACGCATACTGCAACAGCCAGTCGACAATTTTGACAATATGCTGGTCATTCGCATCGAGCTCGTTCATGGAACCCAGTTCCAGCATCTGCTCCAGGTTGCCGACGCCGGCGGGGCCTCCTTGCCGCTCTCCACCGCGTGCGCCGCGCACTGAGCCGGCCATACTGTAAAACTCCGACGTATGCCGCGCGATATCACGCGGATCTGTCAACACCCGGCGAATACGCTTGCGCAAAACGTGCTCCAGATTGCTCTCCCAGGCGCGAATGTAGGGTTCGGCCGTTGCGATCACCACTTCATCATCATGCACTTCTACCGCCAGTATCCGATGGCGTTCGGCAAACGCCCGGGACATGACATCAGCCACAGCTGTCACGTTGATTTTCAGTGGGTCGATGCGATAAACATCCTGCCCCACCCGGCGGCCCAACCAGACCAGCAGTCGCTCCATATTGAGGGTTTTTCCAGAGGTGGATGCGTCGGGCAGCTGCTGCTCTGCCAAAAACACCAGAGGATGCACCTTGAGCTTGGTCGACAATCCAATACGAACAAGATCCTCACTTGTCAGGTAACCGTCGGCACTTAAGTCCTGCGCAACGGTTGTCAGGCTCAGGCGGTGCTCCAGTAGTTGTTCGCCAAAATTGCTTGTCATAATTGCTGCTGGCCGAGTAGAAAAAACAGGTCTTGAATAGCACACAATGCTAACACAGTCACAGTCGGTCCACGGGAGGTGTAAAAGAGCACTTGGCGTTAGCACTGCCGTTGTCTAGACTGGACGGCAGCTTGTTCCAGCCGCACCCCAAAATCCAACACACGGAGCCCTGATGTCGCAGTTCGAGAAACGTATTTTCGATCAACTCCGGCAACTGGTGGGCACCCCCTCGGTCAGCTCCACCGACCCCAAGTGGGACCAGGGTAATAGGGCGGTGATTGACCTGTTGGCCGCATGGCTTGCCGACATGGGGTTTGAGATCGAAATTCAGGCGGTTACGCCGGACGGCAAAAAGGCCAATCTCATCGCCACGCTGGGCAGCGGACCGGGCGGCTTGGTACTTGCCGGGCACACCGACACCGTGCCCTTCGACGAGGGCCGCTGGCAGAGCGATCCGCTGGCACTGACGGAACGCGACAATCGATTGTACGGCTTGGGCAGCGCCGACATGAAAGGGTTTTTCCCGCTGGCCATCGCCGCCGCCAGCGCGTTTACCGCCGACGCTCTGAAACAGCCACTGATTCTGCTGGCTACCGCCGACGAAGAGAGCTCAATGAACGGAGCGCGGCAACTCGCCGCGGCGGGGCGACCCAAAGCGCGTGCTGCCATCATTGGCGAACCGACCTCCCTGGTGCCGGTGCGCATGCACAAGGGCATCATGATGCAAGCGGTGCGCGTTACTGGCAGAGCCGGTCACTCCTCCAACCCGCAACTGGGCAACAGTGCGCTGGAAGGTATGCATGCCGTAATAAGCGATCTGATGACCTACCGTGGCGAGCTGGCGGCGCGTTACAGCAACGATTTTTTCCACATAGCAGCACCCACACTTAACTTCGGCTGTATTCACGGCGGCGACAGTCCTAATCGTATCTGTGGCAAAGCCGAGCTGCATTTCGACCTGCGCCTGACACCGGGAGGCGACAATGCCGCGGTGCGCGCTGAACTTGATCAGCGCATGCAAATGCTGGCTTTGCAACGCGGGCTGGAGATTGAACTGCGTCCGCTGATAGAGGACATTGGCCCGTTCGAGGAAGCGGCACACAGTGAGCTCGTGCTGTTGGCAGAAAAACTGACGGGGCACTCTGCAGAGGCGGTCGCCTTTGCGACGGAGGCACCTTTTCTGCAACAGTTGGGAATGGAAACCATCGTTATGGGCCCGGGCTCTATCGATAGAGCTCATCAGCCCAACGAGTACCTCGAATTGGAGCAGATACAGCCCTGCATTGCACTGCTGCAGCAATGCATCCGGCACTACTGCCTGTAAACACTGTGCAATATTGCCATTAGGTAAACCGAGCTGCTTTCGGTACCCTTAATAACTTTCTATTTATCAATAGCTTGGAAGACAACGTGACAACGTCGGCGCGGGCCCACATTCGCTGGTTGAGAAATACCGCACCCTACATCAATGCACATCGAGGCAAGACCTTTGTGCTGATGCTGGGGGGCGCTATCGCGGAGCACGAAAACTTCTCCCACCTCATTCACGACATTGCCCTGCTGAACAGCCTCGGTGTGCGGTTGGTGTTGATTCACGGTTCGCGCAGCCTAATCGACCAGCGCCTGCAGCGCGCGGGACTGGATGGAGTCTTCCACGATGGCATGCGCATTACCGACAACGCCGTGCTGGAACACGTCAAGGACGCGGCTGGCTCAATGCGCGCGCAGATTGAAGCACTGCTCTCTATGGGTCTGCCGAATTCGCCCATGCAGGGTTCACGTATGCGCGTCTGCTCGGGAAACTTTGTGACAGCTCGCCCCATCGGCATCGTCGATGGCGTGGACTACCATCACACCGGAAAAGTTCGGCGCGTGGACGCCAGGGGTATACACCAGCAACTGGAAAACGGCTCAATCGTGTTGCTGTCGGCGCTGGGCTATTCGCCCACCGGAGAAATTTTTAATCTGGCGCTGGAAGATATTGCGGTGCAATGCGCCGCCGCAATTGGTGCTGACAAACTGGTGTTGTTTGGCACTGCGCCCGGCGTCGTGGGCGAGAATGGAGACCTGCTGCGCCAGTTGGCGGTGGGCGACATCAGCAGCCTCACGATTACAGACAAGCAGCAATCCTCGCTGTTAGAGACCGCAAAAAGCGCTTGCCTTGCCGGGGTTGCACGCTGCCATATCATCAGCCATGCAGATGATTGTGCACTGTTAGAAGAACTCTTCACACATGACGGCTGTGGCACACTGGTAGCTAACGACGAATTTGAGCTGTTGCGACAAGCCAATATCGACGATGTGGGCGGCATCCTCGAGTTGATCGAACCGCTGGAGCAACAGAACGTGTTAGTAAAGCGTTCGCGCGAACTATTAGAGACGGAAATCAGCCAGTTCCGCCTGCTGGTGCGCGATGGCCGCATCATTGCGTGTGCCGGGCTCTACCCCTTCCCCGAGGACGCTAGTGGAGAAATCGCCTGTATCGTTTCCCACCCGGAGTACCGCGGCGGCAAGCGCGGGCAAAGACTGTTGCACACGCTGGAGCAGGAAGCGCGCCGCCAAGGCCTTGAACGCGTGTTCGTACTCACCACGCAAACGGCGCACTGGTTTATCGAGCAGGGGTTTGTTGCGTCCTCGCGGGATGAACTGCCGGAGCAGAAGAAGTTGCTCTATAATTTGCAGCGCAATTCGAAGGTGTTCTTCAAGCGGCTCTGACCAAGACGTCGGCTGCTTTCATTCGCCAGCCAGGTTGATTCACGTTGTCAGGCTAATCGGTGGGCGCGACTGCGGGCGGCGCAGCTCCCTCTGCAATCAACGCCTCAATATCCTCACTCAGAAAGGCCAAACGGTCGCGCAAATGCTCGTCTTGTTGCTCGCTGCGCCCGCTGAGCACTTTCGCGGCCACCTCAAAGGCTGCATTGAGGTTGTGATCGTAGACTCGGCGGTACTCGGGTGAGGCGTTGTCTCGGCGCGCGACGATGGCAGCGCGAACGCGCTGCTGCCAACCCGGTTTACGCTCCAGCAATACAGCCAGCTCGGTCAGCCATTGCGCGCGCTCCTGCAGCCAGAAACGGTCTGAACGCTGCATACTGCGACTGAACGCTTCCAATAACTTGCGCTGTTCATCCGACAAAGATCCCAGGTATTCTTGTACGCTGTCGATGGACTCTTCATAGGTTTCCTCGAAGAACTCCTCTTCTGTGCGCTCCAGGTACTTTTCCTTGTATGCGACCTGCGTTTCCCACAGTTCCTCCATCAGCTGCGCGATCTGGGCATCCGACAATTGCTCCCCCAGGCCCAACAGCCAATCCAGCCCTTTACTTTCCAGCCGCAGCCAGGCTGTTTCAACATCGCCGAAGATTGCGACAAACATCTCAGGTGTTTGCGGACGGCTGAGGTTATCTTCAATACCCTCCAGTATCTTCAGGTAATCGGGAAGTTCATCGGAACGGTGCCAGGCAAGAAACGGTGGAATCTCCTTTTCAAGATAGCGTTTTTGCTGCGCATTCAGATCGACGTAATCATCGACGTACCACGGTATTAGAAAGTCCAGTCGGTTGTAGACAAAATTGGTGCTGCTGCAAGCGCCAAGCAACAACAGGCAGCCAATTATGCAAACCCTGCGCCAATGAAGAATAGCTTTATCCATGGAAAGTTTATCGCTGACCGGCAACCGTTTTCCTGAGCGTCATCGCAGACGCCGCAACAAAACCAGGCAAAGACTCCGCCATTTCGACCCGATTGCGGCCCAGGTTCTTCGCAGAGTATAACGCGCCATCGGCAAGCTTGAACCAGGTTTGTATATCCGGCACTTGCCGCACATCGCATACGCCCACACTGACGGTCATGCGGCCCCGCGGCAGAAGCGGTGTGCTCTCGACGGCACGGCGCAATTGATTAGCCACAGCTCTGGCCTGCGTGTCGGTCGTTTCACTGAGTAACAGCACGAACTCCTCCCCGCCAAAGCGGCACAGCGTATCGACGCCACGAATGCGTTCCTTGATCAAGGTGACCAGGCTCTTCAGAGCGACGTCACCGACGCTGTGCCCAAACTCATCGTTGATTTTCTTGAAGTTGTCGATGTCCAGCATCAGTAGAGAAACACTGCGCTGATGGCGCTCCCAGTCCTGTAATCCTCTGGCAGCCTGCAACTCCAGATAGCGGCGATTGAATGCCCCGGTCAGCGCATCGGTGATCGCCATATCCTTGAGGCGCCGCGACTGCTCGGTCATAGCGAACACCAGCCAGGCGCTCACCAACCAGGTCAGCCCCATACTGGTGCCGAGGGCCGCAGCCGTGGTTGCATCGTATTGGGTGAATACCACCGGGGCTGCCACAAGGCCGCTGAGCACACCCAGGATCATGGCCCAGCGCGTTTGCAGCACAATGGGCAACGCAACCAACAGCGGGAACAACAGATATAAACTGTAGTTCTGCCCGTGATAGAGAGATAGCATCACTAGCGCAATGCTCATCGCCACCACGACAGGAAGCGCCAGAAATGCCTCCCGGTTGATGCTGAGCAGCAAGATATTCGCCATCAGGATACCGAGCAGTAGCAACGCTGCCGCTGCAGGCAACAACTGGCGAATATAGATATTGTTGGCGACGATAGGTAAAAGAATAACTGCGAGCAACAGGAGTATGTAGCGATAGGCGCTACGGCGACGTTTGTCACGCACCTCATCGTCGTGGTTTTCGTCGACCATATAACGCATCGGCACCAATTCACCAACGGAATCAGTGAAATGGCGCTTCAGTTGCAACCACCGTGTAGTGTTGAAATTGATCAGTGCTGCTCCTAACGAACGCCCGGCACACCATGATGGTGCTCGGTGCCGCCCCTAAAAAGCTGTAACCAGGTACACTACAATACTCCAGTAGGCAGACGCAGGCTAGCTGGCCCTGAGCACAAAGTCAGACTTTTACACAACACCTAACGATTGCAGGTGTCAAGCAGCCGCGTTTTGCTCCTGCTCTGCCGCCTGATTAATCGCTCCCAGTATGCCATCCAGCGATGCCTGCACAATATCCGAACTGCGGCCAACGCCGCAAAAGCGATCGCCATCAATGTTGAGCTGGATGTAGCAAATCGCCTCGGCGTCGGCACTCTGGCTCAGGGCGTGCTCATTGTACTCCACCAACACAATCTGCTTGCCCGTATATTGCTGCATGGCATCGACAAATGAAGCCACGACACCGTTCCCCGTCCCGGATAAATGATGCACCCTGGCGCCCTCCTGCAACTGCGCCTGCAGGCGGTCTACCCCGTCTTCGCGGCTCACCTGGTAGTTGCCCAGTGTCCAGCGGCCTCGGCTGGAAAGGTAGGCGTCCTCGAACAATTTATACACTTCGCCGGACCCCACCTCTGTCTCACGTTCCTCGGCATAGGCCTGCACAGAACTACTGAAGTCAATCTGCAACCAGCGCGGCAACTCAAGGCCAAAGTCGCGCTGCAACACAAACGCGATGCCGCCCTTGCCTGATTGGCTGTTGATACGAATCACCTCCTGATAGGAGCGACCGATATCCTGCGGGTCTATCGGGAGGTAGGCCACGTCCCAGGGTGCACTTTTGTCGCGCTTGGACAGACACTTCTTGATTGCGTCCTGGTGACTGCCCGAAAACGCTGTGAACACCAGCTCGCCGGCATAAGGGTGGCGTGGATGAACTGGCAATTGCGTGCACTCGCGAGTGGTCTGGAGAATTTCGTCCATATGGCCCAGCCGCAATTGCGGGTCTACGCCCTGGCTGTAAAGATTCATCGCCATAGTGATGATGTCCATATTACCAGTGCGCTCACCGTTGCCCATCAGGGTGCCCTCTACCCGGTCAGCGCCGGCGAGCACGCCCAATTCGCCCGCAGCCACTGCGCAACCGCGATCATTGTGGGTATGCAAAGAGATCAACAAGCTTGCACGGTTGGCAATATGGTCGCAGAACCACTCGATCTGGTCTGCATAGACATTCGGAGTGCTGACTTCCACCGTGGCCGGCAGGTTGATAATCACCGGGTGCTCCGGCGTCGGCTGCCACACGGCGGTTACGGCATCGCACACTGCAACCGCGAAATCCAGCTCCGTTCCGGTGAAGCTCTCGGGAGAATACTCAAAAACCCACTCCGTCTGCGGATGCCGCGCGGCACAATCCCTGACCAGTTCTGCGCCCTTCACGGCGATATCAATAATGCCCTGTCGATCCAGACCGAACACTTGCTCACGCTGCACCGTCGAGGTGGAATTGTAGACGTGCACTATCGCGCGCCGGGCACCTTCCAGCGATTTGAATGTTTTTTCGATCAGGTCGGGCCGCGCCTGTGTGAGAACCTGGATAGTCACATCCTCGGGGATGCGGTCGTTCTCGATCAGCTGCCGCACAAAATCAAAGTCATGACTGGAGGCCGAGGGGAACCCCACCTCAATCTCCTTGAATCCGATCTTCACTAACTGATCCCACAACTGCGACTTTTGGCGCGCCGTCATCGGTTCGATCAGCGCCTGGTTGCCATCGCGCAGATCGACACTGCACCAGCGCGGAGCCTTTTCGATAACACGGTCCGGCCAGCGCCTGTTGGGCATGGCGATGGGAGGGAAGGCTTTATATTTGCGATGATCGAAGCTGCTCATGATGTTCTATCCGTAATTCAGGTTTGAGTGGCCGATCACCCGCGCGCTTAGTGGTGTGCGAGCCCTTGTGAGGCGATGCACAAGGCGCTGGCGGGAGGGTAGTCCCACCAGCACCCACCGCGCGGGTGATTGATCAGCCGAATGCACAGTATAGTGCGCGACGCGGAGAGAGAGATTGCAAATATATCGATATAATCCATATTTATAGCAATATTTCACTATTGATAAGGGCTTTATTAGAGATATAGTTCTTTTTTCCAATATAACTGTCGTTTCAACGTGAGGAGAACGCCGCATGAAACTGGATCGCACCGATCGCAAAATTTTGCAGGCCATGCAAACCAATGCCCGTATCAGCAATCTGGAGCTGGCGGATGTTGTCGGGCTATCACCGACACCCTGTTCGCGCCGGGTCAAGCGGTTGGAGGAATCGGGCCTGATCCGTGCGCATGTCACCCTGCTGAATCAGGCCATGCTGGGGCTGAAGCTCACCGCGTATATCGGCATCAGCATGGACCGCCATACACCAGATCGTTTCGAGGCTTTTGAAGCTGAAGTCACGCAGTACCCGGAAGTCATGGAGTGCTCGGTGGTGACCGGCCAGTCCTCGGACTATCTGCTGAAAGCCGTGGTGCCGGACATGGAATACTACGAGCGGTTTCTGCTCGGCAAACTCACGCGCATAGAAGGGGTAACCGGTGTGCATTCGAGCTTCGAACTGCGTCGCGTAGTACACAGAACGGTGCTGCCGCTGGCGCATATTGCAGATTCAACGGCATTGTGAATAAACCGCCAGTTTATGTGGCCACTTAAAGGCTTGCCCGGCGCCGCCAGTGATTGCACACTGTGCGCCTTTTATTCGTTCAACAACACTATGGAGTGCCTATGATAGACATGGCGAGCAAAGTTGCCATCGTAACTGGCGGCGCCAGCGGCATGGGCCAGATAACGGCACGACGCTTGGCCAGACAGGGCGCGAAGGTAGCGATCTTCGACGTCAATGAACAGGGTTTGCAGGACACCGCGGCGGAGTCCGACAACATCACTGCGTATCGCTGCGATATTTCCGACTTGCAGGATGTCGAAGCAAAAGTAGCACAGGTGATAACGTCTCTGGGCCCCGTCGAATTACTGGTACATGCTGCAGCACTGATGCCCGGCCATGCACTGATGGACCACTCTCACGAGGCTATGGAGCGGTTGTTTCGCATCAACTACTTTGGCACCACCTACCTGTGTCGAACGGTGCTGCCCGCCATGATCGAACGAGGCAGAGGCAGGGTTATCGTTTTCGGCTCCATCGCTGGCGTTGCGCTGGTACCGAAAATGGGCGCTTACTGCGCTACCAAAGCCGCCGTTAATGCCTATGTCGAAGTGTTACAAAATGAGATCCGCAGCTCCGGAGTCCGCATTCACCTCGTCTGCCCACCGGCGGTAAACACGCCGCTGGTAGACCAGATCGTCGCCACCGATACGCCCGGCAGCATCATCGAAGCGAAAAAAAGCGGCCGCTTGGCAAACCCGGAAAAAATGATCGACGATATAGAAAAGGGGGTGCGCAAAAACCGCGATATCATCTATCCGAAAGGCGCGCGCTTGCTCTATTGGTGGCGCGCCTTACTGCCTAAGCTGTGGTGGAAAGTGGTGATGCATTTCGAAAAGTAGCACTATCGCTACTTTTCATACTAAATTTGCGTACCCGTGAGTGGCTCTTATACGTAATTTTGTTCGGCTGCTCAATCAACAATCGCCTTTCTTGTTAGTTTTATGGCGCATCTTTCTGCACTTAGACGATGGCGGAGCAGCGGGAGATCTGGCTTCCTGTCCAAAAAAGCTCCTTCGTTCTAAGGGTTCGCGCTCCGCGTCATCCGGCGTTACCCGCGTCAGGTTGTATTGTGCAATCTTCCAGCTCTCGCCCTCACGTATCAGCACACCGGTGCCGCGAGCGCTGCGCAACTCATCTTCCATCAGTGATTCATCGAACCAGGCGACAGCGCCATCGGTGGATAATCGCACGGCCCTGTCACTGCTGCGATAAGCCCATTCATCACCACGATAAAAACGTTCGCTGACAAAGTCGCGCACTGACTCACCCTCAAGGCGTGCACTGCCATCCATACCAAAAAATACAACATCATTTGTCAGCAAGGCGACAAAGGCTGGCTGGTTTGCATCCGCTCCAGCCTCGTGCAGTGCATTCAGCGCAGCGTCGGGTGAGGTCTGCGCATGAGCCAGCATGCTGACCAATAGCGCACACCACACAGCGCCCAATCTGCTGATAATTTTCATACGTTCCCCTGTACAATCAAAAACAACAGTTTACCGCGCAACACTGCAACTGCAATCCTGGTCAATGCAAGAAGCGGCATTCAACGCTTCGATATCAGCGACTTGCAGTGGGCAGAAAATAATATTGGGGCGAAAAATCAAATATGTTTGAAGATTCGGATAAGGAATGGGAAACGTACGGCGCTAACGATCCTTATTTTGGTGTGATATCGCACGATAAATTTCTCACGGAAAACATCAACCCTGAGGCGATGCAAGAGTTCTGGCAGTCTGGCCAACACGACATAGAAGTAGTATTCGATAATATCAAACGTCATATCGATGCGGATTTTAAGCCAGTGCAAACACTCGATTTTGGTTGCGGCGTGGGGCGCGTGCTATTTGCCCTCAGCGCCAGAAGCGAACATACCACCGGCGTCGACGTCTCTCCATCAATGCTGGCCGAAGCGAGAGCCGAAGCTGAAAAGCAAGGTATAGGCAATGTCTCCCTTGTGCAGGGCAATGACTGCAACGAACTGGCGAAAGAGTACTACTGTTTAGTGCATTCCCACATCGTGCTTCAGCACATTCCCGAAAAGCGCGGTTACGCCATTCTTGATACGCTGCTGGCCAGTCTGCGCAGTGGCGGCATAGGCGCATTGCACTTCACGTTCAGCAACTCGCGATTCCGCACCTGGAGACTTATGCGGAGGTTGCCTTTCAATAAACAAATTCGCAATGTAATGCAGGGAAAGCCCATCAATGCAGCTCGCATGCAGATGAACGAGTATGACCTGAATATCATCATGACGAAGATTTGGTCATATGGTGTCCGCAATTGTCATCTGGCGTTCAGCGACCACGGGGTACTCGGCGCCATTATTTACTTCAGGAAGGCATGATGCATAGCTCGGCACACGCGCTCAAACAAGCGCGCCGGCGAAAGCGTTCCGGTGCCAAGCGCCCTTACTGCCCTGATCTTTTATGTGCGAAAAAAATTACACACACCACTTGAGTTGGCATGGGCAGATGCGTGACGCGAACAAACAGTAATATTGACGATAAGTTGATCGGCGATGTACTCACGGCGGCAGGTCTGAAGACCAGGAGCGATGCTGAGGCCCGTATCTTTTGCTTTAGAACGGCGCATGGCTTAGCATCGCCGCCTCATGGCTCACCGACAGTTGCAACCCGACTCCCGCTGGCTGCTGGCGTTGCTGGCGGCATTGGTTGCGCTCGGGCCTTTAAGTGTGGATATGTACCTGCCTGCCATGCCCGCTATGATGGATGCACTGGGTACCAATATTCAGCAGATGCACCTGACGCTCAGTACCTATCTCACGGGCTTTGCCTTGTTCCATCTGGTCTGCGGGCCGCTGGCGGATCGCTTCGGTCGCAAGCCAATTCTTGTGGGCGGCACTGTGTTGTTTGTGTTGGCTTGCATTGGGTGCAGCCTCTCCACTACCGTTGAACAGCTGTTGCTCTTTCGCTTCATGCAGGGCGTAGGCGCCTGTGTAGGTCCCACGCTGGCCCGCGCTGTAGCTCGCGACGTCTTCGGGCCAGTGCGAGCAGCCCGCGCCCTTTCGCTCATTGCCATGATGATGGCCCTGGCGCCTGCAGTCGCTCCCACTATGGGCAGCATCCTGATGCTGTGGCTACCGTGGCCCAGCATCTTCATCTTTCTGGCTGTTTATGGCGTAGCAATGCTTTTCCTCATCCATATTTTTCTCGCGGAATCGCTGCCGCAAAAGCAGAGCCTGCACCCACTAACCATCGCACGCAATTTCGGCGAGTTATTGCACAACCCCATGTTTATCACCACAACTCTGGCCAGTGGCTTTGTATACGCCGGGCTGATGGCCTACCTATCATCATCGAGCTTCATATACATCGATATGCTGGGTGTACCCGTGCAGTACTTTGGCCTTATCTTCCTCAGCTCAGTTGTGGGCTATATGGCTGGCAGCGCGCTGAGTGCAAGGCTCAGCCGTACTCATGATTCCGAGCGCACGGTGCTGGTGGGCGCTGTCCTCACGGCGTTCGCGACCACTGGCATGTGGCTGGGGACATTCTTGCTGCCGAGCAGCGTGTTGGTGCTGATGCTGCCCATGGTATTCTACGCCGCCGGCATGGGTTTGATGCTACCCAACGCCATGGCACTGGCCCTTCGCCCTTTCCCCCATATCGCAGCGACGGCCTCGGCCCTGATGGGCTTTATCCAGATGGGAATATCCGCTGCAGCAACGGCTTTGGTGGGCGCCTATCTCACCGACACGCCTGCGCCCATGCTCAACTTCATCGTGCTAATGACACTCCTCGGGCTGATCCTGAGCACGGCAGTGTATCGCAGCCGCGCGTCGATAAAGCCCTGACCCTGCAACCGCGCTGTGGCATACTCTGCAAGGATTTTTGTGGAGATATAACGTGCACACCGCCTGTGATGTTACCCAGCTAATTGGCAACACGCCCCTGTTACACCTCAAACAGGTTTCTGAAAAAACCGGCTGTACGATTCTCGGCAAAGCCGAGTTTCTCAACCCCGGTGGCTCGGTGAAAGATCGCACTGCGCTGGGCATTATTCTGGCGGCGCAAGCCTCCGGCGAACTGCAACCAGGCGGGCGCATCGTCGAGGGTACGGCTGGCAATACGGGTATCGGCCTGACACTACTGGCCAACGCGTTAGGTTACAAAAGCACAGTGGTCATGCCGCTTACTCAGAGCAAAGAGAAGATAGACACCCTCGAGTTATTGGGCGCGGATCTGCATCTCGTCGGAGCAACGTCCTACAGCGACCCCAATCACTACATACACACAGCCCAACGCCTGGCTGAGAAATTTGCCAAGCGGGAAAAAAACGGTGCCATTTGGGCGCGGCAGTTCGACAACCTCGCCAATATGGACATCCACTACCGCACCACGGGTGCAGAAATCTGGGAGCAGACAGACGGCAAGGTAGATGGCTTCATTTGTGCCGTGGGCACCGGTGGCACACTCGCCGGCGTATCGACGGCGTTAAAGGAGCGCAATCGGGGCGTGACTATCGGCCTGGCTGACCCGGCAGGCGCTTCGCTCTACGAGTATTTCCGCAGCGGTGAACTGAAAGCCAGCGAGGGGGGTTCCATCATGGAGGGCATCGGCATCAATCATGTGACCGACAATCTGGCGCAAGCCCAGGTCGATGTCTCCTTCATGATTCCCGATACCGAAGCACTGCCTTATATCTTTGATTTATTGCAGCATGAAGGTTTGTGCCTGGGTGGCTCGGCGGGCATTAACATCGCGGGCGCCGTGCGACTCGCCGAGCACCTCGGTCCTGGCCACACAATCGTCACCATCCTGTGCGACTATGGCAACCGCTACCAGAGCAAGTTGTTCAATCCGGTATTCCTGGAGAACAAGGGGCTGCCTATACCTGAGTGGCTGGTCATCTAATTATTGTCTCAACACCAAAGGGTACCCAATGAAGATCGGAATTATCAGTGGCAGCCACCGGCCACCCTCACAGAGCGGCAAGGTTGCGCGCTACATCGACAATGCACTGCAAGCACAAGGCTTGTGTGATGAGACCTGGCTGTACGATCTGGCAGGCAATCCGTTGCCCCTGTGGGACGAAGGAATCTGGCAGGGTGATGAGCAGTGGCAGAACATGCTCTCGCCGCTCAGTGATGAACTCAAGTCCTGCGATGCTTTTGTTATCGTTTGCCCCGAATGGCATGGTATGGCACCTGCGGGACTGAAAAACTTCTTCCTGATGTGGACCGCGGGTGGCGAGCTAGCCCACAAACCAGCGCTGATCGTGACCGTATCCGTCGCCGATGGCGGCTCCTTCCCCATCGCCGAACTGCGCATGAGCAGCTACAAAAACAGCCGCATCTGCTACCTGCCTGAGCATCTCATCATTCGTTATGTTGATACCGTGTTCAATGAAGACCCGACGCAGAACAAGGCCAGCGCTCAGGCGTATTTTGAAGAACGCCTGACGTATTGTCTTGAGATGTTGCAGCAGTACGGGCTGGCGTTTCAGCAGATTCGCGCCAGTGGCAAAGCGTCGGTGGAAAAATACACCAGTGGGATGTGAAGTTTGTAGCAGAATTGTCACCCCCGTTGGGATACGGGGGCTTCGTTAATGTCTATTGCCGCATCCTGCAGACCCAGCCGAAAAGCCGTGATCGCAGCACTTCGCAAACTATCGTTCCGATAAAAAAGAAGCCTTAGCTCCCCGCTGATTGACGCTCTTTCTCAACCAGATAATCCACGACTTCCAACATCTCCGCCTGCGACCCCGACTTGCGACCGCTGACATAGTACTTGCCGTTGACCATCAGCGCCGGCGTGCCAGAGAGTCCTGCTGCCTTGGCCGTAGCGGCTGCCTGACTGACTTGGCTCTTCACTCCAAAGGAGTTAAACGCTTTGTTGAAATCCTCTTCAGAGACGCCATTAGCGACAAACAAGGTAGCGATTTCTGCCTGTGAGCCCAGTGTTTTTCGGTCAACATTCATCGCCTGAAAAATCACCAGATGCATTTTGTCCAGCACCCCCAGAGCCTCTGCGGTGTAGTACGCCTTGGCATGAAGCTCCATCTTCTCTTGCCAGATCGCTGGAACGCCACGGAAATTTGCATCCTCCGGCAGCGTCTTTTTCCATTGCTCCAGAACCGGCTCAAACGTGTAGCAATGGCCGCAACCATACCAAAAAAACTCCACTACTTCGATTTTCCCCGGATCAGCTGTCCGCACCGCGGGCGAAATCAAATCATAGTCGGTGCCAATCACGTAGGTTTTCGCCGCGTTCTGCCCTACCGCGCCTGCTATTCCAAACACCAGTAAGGACACGGTCAGTAACACTTGTTTGATCATGCTGCTCTCCACAATTTCGTTGCTTAATGAGACCGTCGCAAACGACAGTTGTTCCGTCACCGCAATAAGCGACAGTGATATCGCACTGATCGACGGCCTACTTCAGACCCGCCACATAGCTGGATATCGCTTCAATGTCTTTATCGCTGAGCCCAAACGCCGCAGTACGCATAATCATGGCGCCATCATTGACGCGCCCGGTAGGGTCGTCATAGCCCTTACGATAAGCGCGCAACTGATCCGCCACGTACTGCGCATTCTGACCCGCTAGCGCCGGGAAACCGGCCGGGGCGTTGCCTTTTCCGGTCGGTGAATGACAGGCCATGCAGGCAGGCACTTTGCGACTGGCAATACCCGCACGGTAGATTTGTTGACCCCGCGCACTCAGTTCTGGATCAGTTTGCCCCCCGGTGCTCTGCTGAGAAGCATAGAATGCCGCGAGGTCCGCAAGATCCTGGTCCGTTTTATCATCCAGCTGCCCGATCATCGTGAGTACTTCACGAGAACCATCGCGAATGTCGTGCAACTGTTTGAACAGATACTTCTCACCCTGGCCGGCTAATTTTGGGAAGGGTGATGCACTGTTGCCGTCCGCGCCATGGCAGGCACTGCAGGGCGCACTTTGTTCCTTGCCTGCTGCAGGGTCGCCAATGGGGTTGACGGTGACCGCAAAAGCAACCGACGCCCAGCCAAGCGTGAGGCTGAACAGAACTACAAGTTTCTTCATGTTAATTCCAGAAATAACGTGGGTGGATGTGAACTCAGCTGGCCGGCGCCGGGGCGGCCATAAACTCAATCAGCGCGGTGTACTCTGCATCCGTACACGTGGGACACATTCCAGTAGGAGGCATCGCATTCAGTCCTTTCTTCACTGACGCCACCAAAGCCGGAATTCCTTTGGCCATATGCGGCCCCCAGGCAGCTACGTCATGCGTTTTGGGCGCACCAGCGACACCCATCGAATGACACGCAAAACAGGCCGACTGGTATTTCTCAGGCGCTTCCTGAGCAAACACACTAACGGCAGCACTCATCAATATAACAGAGAGAATCTTTTTCATGGGGCAACCTCCATAAAACCAGATAGCCAACTATCCACACAAGCGTTTGATAACAGACGAAAAAAGCTGTGGCATTATATACGAGATACCTCGACCAAAAAAGGCACACCTTGCGATGACAACCTCCGAACCTGGCTCCGCGCCTGCTGCACCCGATTATCGCAGCGCGCAGTTTCTGACCAGCGCGGCAAAGCTTTCACAATGCCCTCCCGATTACGGCTGGGAGGTGGCCTTTGCCGGGCGATCAAATGCAGGAAAATCGAGTGCCATCAATAGTTTAACCAACAACAAGAAGCTCGCCAAAACCTCCAAGACACCCGGGCGCACACAGCTCCTCAACTTCTTTGCGCTGTCCGACAGTCAGCGCCTGGTCGACCTTCCCGGCTATGGGTTCGCTAAAGTACCCCTCGCAGTGAAACGTGAATGGACCAAACAGCTGGAAAATTACCTGCAAAATCGCAAGTGCCTGGGCGGCTTGATTCTACTCATGGATATTCGCCACCCACTGCAACCGTTTGACCAGCAAATGCTGAATTGGGCGCTGCAGGCCGTTATGCCCGTGCACATCCTGCTAACCAAGGCCGATAAGCTGAAGCGCGGCGCAGCCGGCAGCGCCCTGTTGCAGGTGCGCGCCAAATTGCAGGCCAACGCCGACCTCGTCAGTGTGCAGCTGTTCTCCGCGCTGAAGCACGATGGCCACAAAGAGTTAGTAGCCGTGCTAGATGCCTGGTTGACCGATATGAATGAAGAAGCGGAATAACGCGCAGATATTTGCGCGAACCAAGCGCTGCCGGGCCTGAATAGCCCCAAAAACAAACCCCGGCCGCCTCTATCCGAGGCGACCGGGAAATCTTGGGCCTCCAGGGGAAGAGGCTTGCTCACTTTGGCTTACGACAATAAGCCACTTAGGGACGTAGCTTGCGCTACAAATATTCAGACTGGGGTTTACGAAAAAAGTTCAGCTGAACCCTGAAATTCACTCGATGGAGTCCCGTGCGCTCTGGCGAACTCTCCATGGGAACGGGCATAGACTTGCTGCGTATTCCGGGCGGCTGCGGAACTCAACCAAAATTGCTGCGCAATTTTTGGGATTCGAACAGTCCTCGCCGAAAGACTCCCGGAATACGCA
>JBDNIE010000256.1:0-3967 GCA_041688425.1 Halioglobus sp.
GCACAATGGTCGTGGGATGTGGCTGTTCACGTCATGAGCGGACTCGGTAGCCCCGTGGTATTAGCCAAAAAAACCAGTGATTTCATAGGTGATACCACCCACGCCAGAAAAAGGTCCTACTCCTCTTTGTGAACTGAAGTACAAGCGGTTGCCATAAACAGCGGGACCGGTAATCTCAGAGTCTTCCTGGCCAAAGACCCGGGCAAGTGGGTAAGGCTGGCCATCCTTTGACAGGGCTACCAACTTCATATTGCCGCCATCTTCCGCGACGTAAATTTCTCCTGATGGAGCGATAGTTAAGTTGTCGACACCGGTAAGCAGGGGCTCTTCGAAATTGTCATCGTCGTAAAGAATGTCCAGTGAATTACCGATAGTGTCGTAGCGCCAAATTCGATTGTCGCCTTTGGTGGCGAAATAAATTATACCGTCGCGGATGGCAATACCTTCGCCGCCGTTGAATTCGCTGGTGACGGGTACCTGGTAGCGCGTTTGCACTGTCTGCCCGGAAGGGTCAGGAATGACATGCCAGGCCAGCGAAGCACCTGACGTTGGATCGCCCACCACCTCTGCGGCTTCCAATAAACCGCTAGTGAGGTTGGGGTAGTTATCAGGTGTAAAACGATACAGTTTGCTGTCTGGTCTATCTTCAGTCAGGTAGAGGGTTTGCATAACATCGTCTACTGCAACCGCTTCATGGGCGAAAGCGCCCATGGCGGGTCTGGCAACTGCGTCGTTTACACCAAATGGATCGCATTCAAACACCAGACCTAAACCATCGCCGATGAACTTTTCTTCACAACTCAACCAGGTATCCCAGGGCGTTTTTCCGCCGGCACAGTTGGCTGTGGAGCCCGAAAGAATATTGTACGCATCTACAATAGTGCCGTTGGCATCAAAGCGAATCGCGCTAACACCACCCCCACCCTCAATAAACTGCTCGCTATTTGAGACATAAATCCAGCCACCGTCACCGGCATTAAAACAGGCGCCACCATCGGGAGCGTTATGCCAGGCATAAGACGTACCATCTACCATCTCGGTGGAGCGTGCGACTATGCGCGAGGTATACCCCATCGGTAAGGCAATGCCATTCTCGTCGGGAGCCTGCAGTTCTAGCGAGCGTATTTCAGTGAAGTCATTGGAATTATTGGAATCGCTGCAGCCACTTAATAGTGGTGAGCCCAGAGCCATGCCGAGTGTAGCCAGCGCGTAGCGTAAAGTTTGTCGGCGGTTAATCGTAAAATCTGTCGCTGTGACCTGAGTGCGGGTACTAACGGGGGAAATTTTCATCATTATATTTTCTTCTAAATCAGGGTGCCTTGAGGAACTAATTAAAGCTCAGAAGCATGGTGCGATCAAGCGAGGTGTATCACCAATCTGATTCGTCCAAATTACTGGAATTGACGAAAGAGTACGGGCAAAACGTAGACAGGTTTGAATTTTTCGAATCAGGGGAGAAGGGCACTGACTTAAGCATTCAATGTATCGTCTACATGCCATGTTAGGGCGTAAGTAAGTGCCATTCGGATCAGAGGATGATTACCCGCACGTGTCACTGATTCCCGCGGCGACGCTACCCGCAGATATCGTCAAGTGTATAGAGACGTACTCTTCACCGATGAAGCGTTCGTTAAGCTTAGCGCTTGCGCCTGATGGCAAACAAACCAAGCAGCGATGTTAACAAGAGCAAAGCCGAAGCAGGCTCGGGAACAGAAGCTCTTGAAGCAGTTATGGTCGCTGTGTAGAAACCGCTATTATCGGCAAAATCGCCATCATTCTCCGCGAGGAACAGATAGGCTTGTGGCATTCCAGGTACAAAAATACGGGAAGAGCTGCCAACAAGGAATACTGCATCGCGCCAATCCATATACACGTTAGTAGACAGGATAGGAGTGATAGTGTCGGCAGAACTGCTCCATAGTCCGATTACGCTGTAAACGTCCTGTAAACGAAATTGACCATCGTTGAACCAGCATGGATCAGATGAGCTCGGGCAGCCATCTGCGCCGGTCGCATAAATGCCGGCATCAATCACGCTGCCAGAAACCGCTATGTCCAAATAATCCCAAGAGGCGAAATTGTAGATGGAGCCGCTGTTGGCAACGGCGGAAGCCGCTGTTGAACCGGTTGCCGCTAAGGCGCCATCGCTCGATGCCGTAAACCAGTGGCCCCAATCGGAATAATACAAATTGTCTGTCGCATCCACCGTATGCATCATTGTCAAAGCGCTGGCCTGCGAGATCATCAAACTGCTCAACATCATCGCTAGTATGCTGGTGATACTTTTGCTGACAACCAACGGGAGATATTTCATTGAGTTCTTCCTGTTAACTATGCTGTGATTTTTCGTTTGCCCGCTCCAGGCGGGACGCGCACTACAATTTTACCGTTTCTGTCTTAGTCTTCGCGACGGCGAGTCTAAGGTAAGCCGAGCACAAATTCGACTCGGCGCGCGTAAACCGCTGGTAGATTCTACAATGATATATCAAGCAATAAACATGCCTAAAAATATATTTACTATATTTATCATAAAGTTAAATGATACGAGGGCGATCATAAAATGGCTGAGTAGAGAAAATTGACGGCATAGGAGGCAGACTTGTGAACTGGCTCACAGACTCATTTGAGGCACTGTAAAAAAAGCTGACACAGGTTTTGCTGTGCTACCGAAAAGCCGGCGTCAAGATAGTGGCAAATAAACGTCTCCAGCTCACAGCAGCCTGATTAAGGTAGTAAGTAGTGGAAATTGCCGGAAGGGGCGAAGGCGCGCTCTGCACTATTGTTCATCAATGCTTACAAGCGCTGCTGATTTTTGCAGCTACGCGCCCGATAGAGTTTATTTCCGATACCGGTGGGTGCTAGTGTCGTTTCTCGAACATCTGCTCCAGAAGTTCGTCAGGCAGTACCAGTGATTGGCTGGATTGCAGGGTATGAAGTGTCTCCATGTCCAGATGATGGGAAGCGGCGAGAAGGTCCAACGAAACCTCGGGAGCCGGTTTGCGCCGCTCCATTCCCCTGAAACGTAAATAACCAGTAAGCGCGTATCCGAGGTAAAGAAGCAGCAGCACGCCAATACCAATCCCGTAGACCTTGAGGATGTGCAGCAGTTCGGAGAGGGGCAGATTTTGCAGCATAAGCTCATAGATTATCATCAAGCCCGCCGCCCAGGCTAGCAAGCTAAGTAGCGGCATGAAAATGTATAGCCAAAGTACCCAGAAAAAGACGGTCAAAAAACTGGAGCTCCATAGCTGCCAGCCATTCTGTAGTTCCGGTCGCCGCATAATAAGCGGGCGCTTATAGCGCGTAAAAGTGGCAACGGCGCCCTTCGGGTCGAGATCGGAGGGCTCGCCCTCTCTCTTAGTTGGGATGTTCGACATCGAACTGCTCTCCTCTGTCAGGGCTAGTCCACACGGCTCGATTATTCGAACCGCGCAACAGTGCTTTTGGCAGGGCGACAATGCTGGTGAACACCGCTATGAGCCAATAGGCGCCCGGGTACCAGATAATCCAGAAATAGGATTTTAACTGTCCCGTCTCAAAGCGTCGTTCGATCAACAGACTTAAGCCAAACTGAATAAGGCAGGTCACGCCGATCAGCGCACCCCCCCAACTGGGCAGCCACTCGCGGATATTTGGCAGTGCTGGAATATCAGCAATCTGGCTCACCAGTAGACTGACACCGAGTATCACAATGGCATATGCCCATAACATGCTGATACAAAACTCAGCCATAATCGGCCACATATGTCGTCTACGCCAGCTGCACAGCGCCCGCGCGTGTTCAAACGCGACTTCCACGCCGCCCTGCGCCCAGCGTAAGCGCTGAGACCACAGGCCGCTGAGGGTTTCCGGCATAAGAATCCAGCACAGCGCATTGCTCTCAAAGCGGATAGCCCAGTGATCCATCTGCAGGCGCCAGCTGATATCGATATCATCGGTCAACTTGTTCAGATCCCAGTAACCAACC
>JBDNIE010000030.1:0-30902 GCA_041688425.1 Halioglobus sp.
ATCGACGCCCTGAGGCCAGGCTTGCTGCTGCTATTTTGCTTCAACCACTTAAGGCTCATGGTATCCTTCGACCACGGATATGATCCGCCGATGGGTTGAATAGAATGATTACAGGTAGTTGTCTCTGTGGCGCTGTGGAATTTGGCGTCAGTGAATTCAGTTCTGCTATTTTCAAGTGCCACTGCTCCAAGTGTCGCAAAGCGTTCGGCGGAGCATCCAGCGCTGCGGCGCTGGCGGCACTGGACACGTTCTCCTGGGAGCGTGGGGAGGAGGGCATCCGGGAGTTCCAGTCACCGAGCGGGTTCAAGCGCCGCTTTTGCCCCGATTGCGGTTCCATCGTGCCGCAGTTTCTTGCCGACTATCAGTTGTACTGGGTGCCTGTAGGATTGCTGAATGACGATCCCGGGATTCGGCTAAAACAACATATCCACGTAAATTCCAAGGCGGCCTGGGAAGTGCTGGATGTGGAGACGCGGTGTCATGGAGAGGGGTTTGGTTCGCCCTGAGCTCACACAGAGCTAAGTGGCGAGCATCAGCGGAAGCACGCCGCCAGCAAAGGCCAACAGCGCTCCAGCCTCACCTCAGTACAAATAGTCTTTGGACTTGTAATCGTCATGACACGCTTTACACGCCTGCCCGGTAGCGCCGACCGCTTTAGCAATTGCCTTGCGATCCGTGCCTTCATTGGCAACCGTCTGCAGTGCAGCCACGGCGGTATTCAAATCATCCATCTTCGCCTGAAAATCTGCCTTGTCTTCCCAGATATCTGGTTTGGCTCGCGTAGTGCCCTTGTCGGAGCCGTCTGAGAACCCGCGCATGACGTCCAGCGTGGTGAGGGCCGCCAGTTGGTCGGCATAGCTCGCCATTTGATCTTCCTGCCACGGTATCTCACCCTTCACCATGCCCACCATCGGGCCAAAGTTTGCGTTGATCAGGGCAAACCATGATTGGCGGTAGGATTGTTGCGGTTCCTTGTCATCGAAATGGGAAATCGCCAGTGGCGAGAGTGCCAAACCTCCGATGAGGGCGATTATCAGAAGGCTGTTGCGCTGGGGTGCTTGCATGCCGGATTCCTTGGTGTGAGTTGCTTTATCTGCATGAGTGCAGTTTCCGTACAGTGTATTAACCGCGTAGCGGGCCTGACAAGCAGATTTTTTCACTGTCTGGGCCCAGCAACCGCAAATTACGACCAATTTCTTAAACCTTCGACTGCTTACAGATATTCAAGGGCTGTTTTGCCCGCAGATTACGCTACCATGTCGATATCATTCAGGGAGTTGGTGCAATGGCTGCAGAGCAGAAGTGGGATTACAGTTTCGATGTGGTGGTCGTCGGGTCCGGCAATGGCGGCATGACTGCGGCGCTGTGCAGCTATGAGATGGGCAACAAGGATGTCGTGGTCATCGAAAAATCCAACCTCTATGGCGGCACTAGCTCTATTTCTGGTGGTGGCGTATGGATACCGTGCAACCGCTACGCCAACGCTGCCGGTGCTGGCGACTCTCTAGAGAGTGCCAGAATGTACCTGCGACAATTGATTACGGAAGAGGAGGTGCCGGACTACCAGCTAGACGCTTACCTTGAGAACGGCCCCAAAATGGTCGATTTTCTGCATCAACGTACGCGCATGCGTTATGTGACCCTCGAACACTATCCTGACTATTACACAAATCTTGAGGGTGCCATGCACGGCCACCGTTCGATGGAGCCAGAAACCTTCAGTGCGGACGAACTGGGCGAGGAGTGGCGGCACCTGCGGCGCACGCATCCGATGATGCACCTCGGCGGTTTGATCGGCTTTACGCAGGTAGAAGCGGGGCTACTGATTGGCCAGCAGCCCGGCTGGTGGAAAACGGCACTGAAGCTGGTTGCGGATTACCTGCTGGATATTCGCTGGCGGCTGAAAGACAAATTTCATCGCCGACTCGCTACGGGTTGTGCGGGTATCGCCCGATTGCGCGCGTCCATGCAGGATCGGGACATGCCCCTTTGGCTCAATACTGCAATGACGAAAGTGGTGGATGTCGATGGCAAGGTGGTTGGGGTCGAAGTGATTCGCAACGGCAAGCCGCTGCGCATTCAGGCGCGCAAAGCCGTCGTGCTGGCAGCTGGCGGGTTTGAACACAACCAGGAAATGCGTGAGCAGTACCTGCCGCAACCCACCGATCATCGCTGGAGTGCTGGCACGCGCGACAATACCGGCGACGCTATCCGCGAGGGTATTCGGCTCGGCGCCAAAATGCACCGCATGAACGAGGCCTGGTGGTGTAATACGATTTCGGTGCCCGGAGAGGAGATTCCGCGCCTCAGTATCATGGAAAAATCCTATCCCGGTTCCATCATGGTGAACCCGGCCGGCCAGCGTTTCAGCAACGAATCACAAAATTACATGGCCTTCCAGCAGGAGACGTTCGCCAAACACACCGAGGAGAACCCGCTAAACCCCAGCTGGCAGATATTCGATGCCAACTTCCGCGCGACCTATTTTGTCGGCCCGCTCTACAACAGCAAATTTTTGCCGGACTGGGCTGTGCCCAAACGGTATGAGGAAGAGGGCTTCTTTGCCAAAGCGGATACCATTGCCGAGTTGGCGCGCAAAATCAATGTCGATGCGGCCGGGCTGGAAGACACCGTGCACAAGATGAATGAGTATGCGCGTAACGGTGAGGACCCCGATTGTCATCGCGGCGAGTCTGCGTACGATCGCTACTACGGCGACCCCCGTGTCACGCCCAACCCTTGCCTTGGGCCCATCAATAAGCCGCCGTACTACGCCATGAAAGTCGATCCGGGTGATTTTGGCACGCAGGGCGGCATGGTGATCAATGCTGACGCGCAGGTCCTCCACGAAGATGGCACCGTCATCAGTGGTCTCTATGCCATCGGCAACTGCAGTGCGCCCACCTTACCCTGCTATCCAGGGCCGGGGTCAACATTGGGCCCGGCTATGACCTTTGCTTATCAGGCGGCGAAGTCGATCACCGGGTATCGGGAGTAAGCTAGAATTGCTCTTGCTGCCCCAGCAGCGTTTGAGTCACAGTAACCCTCATGCGGGCACGTGTTCCAGGACTACGCTTGGATTAGCTCTTTCTTAAGTTGCTAGACCGGCGCCACCACGTGCCGGCTTAAAGCAAAGTTCACTGAGTTGGTACAAAATCACAACAAACCCCATCGCTAGCCATATTTGATGTAAACAACTCTGTTCTGGTCTTAGAATACTCATTCCTGCACTGGGGATATCGTCATGACCAAAACGCCTCTCACTCGCGAAGAACTTGAAGCGCACTGGATGCCATACACTGGCAACCGGCAGTTCAAGCGTGACCCCCGCATTATCGTCGCCGCCGAGGGCGTTCACTTTATTGACGATAAGGGTCGCAGGATTCTCGACAGCCTTTCCGGTTTGTGGTGTTGTGGCGCCGGGCACAACCGTCCTGAAATCCGTGAGGCTGTGCATGCACAGATGAAGGTGCTCGACTACGCCCCCGCATTTCAGTACGGTCATCCCGGTGCGTTTGAGCTTGCCAATACGGTCAAGTCCCTGACGCCCGAGGGCCTGGATTATGTGTTCTTTACCAACTCCGGTTCTGAGTGTGCTGATACCGCATTGAAAATGGCGCGCGCCTATTGGCGGCAGAAAGGGCAGCCGGCAAAAACTAAACTCATTGGGCGCATGAGGGGTTATCACGGGGTCAATTTTGGCGGCATTTCTGTCGGCGGTATTGGTGCCAACCGTAAGCTCTTTGGCCAGCCGGTTGATGCTGATCATCTTTGTCACACGCTCCTGCCAGAGAACGTGTTCAGTCGCGGTATGCCTGCCAAGGGTTGGCAGCTGGCCGATGAGTTGCTGGAGTTAATTGCACTGCATGACGCCTCAAATATTGCGGCGGTCATCGTCGAGCCGATGGTCGGCTCCGGTGGCGTGATTCCGCCGCCGGTGGGCTATTTGCAACGCTTACGCGATATTTGTACGGCTAATGACATCCTGTTGATTTTCGATGAGGTGATCACGGGTCTGGGCCGTTTAGGAGGGTTAAGCGGGGCAGCGGTGTTCGGGGTGGTGCCGGATATCATGACGCTGGCAAAACAGCTGACTAATGGTGCTATTCCATTGGGTGCGGTGGTCGCAAAAGGCCATATCTACCAGACCTTCATGGATAAGGGTGGTCCCGATTACATGATTGAATTTCCGCATGGTTATACCTACTCCGCACATCCCGTTGCGTGTGCTGCTGCGATTGCCGCACTTGAGCTGCTGCAACGCGAGGAGCTACCACAACGGGTAGCGAAAATGGCCCCGTACTTTGAGGAAGCTTTGCATCAGCTGCAGGATTCGCCATATGTGACAGACATCCGCAATTTCGGTTTTGCCGGCGCCGTGCAACTGCAGCCGTATCCGAACGAGCCGGCGCGGCGGCCTTTTGAAGTGGCTATGCGCATGTGGGAGAAGGGGTTCTATTTGCGATATGGCGGAGATGTGGTGTCACTGGGTTTGCCCTTTGTTATGGAGACGACGCACATTGATAGTCTGTTGTCAGCCCTCAGTGAGACGCTGGTTGAGCTGGCCTGAGCGTCTTGGGTATTCGGAAGATGACTCGCGCTCTGTTACAAGTCCGCAAGCCTTGATGGCCATTGCCATTGCTTTTGCTTTTACCACTGCACTGAAGCAACCTGCCCTTGACTGACGCTCTGGCGCTTTTCTACGCTGCTCTGGCGGTATCGCTGCCTGCCTTTACGTGGGTGGTGCTCGGCGTAATACTCAAAAGTAGCGGCCTGCTGTCGCAGTCGCTGAACGACATTCTTTCGCGTTTTGCCTTCACTTATGGTCTGCCGTTGATGCTTTTTGCGGGTGCGGCGCAGGTGGACTATTCAGGCGTAGGTGACGCGCTCTACTTACTGGCGGGCGTGCTGGCGACATTTTTAACCGTCATACTGAGTTGGTATTACTCGCGTTGGCGCGGCCACCCGCTGCAGTACCGCGGGATTTTTGTGCAGTCAGCGTTTCGTTCCAATCTCGCCATTCTCGGTGTTGCACTGACCTATTCAGCGTATGGCGAACGTGGCCCGGTGATGGCCGCGCTGCCGGTAGCGCTGATGACCGTGCTCTACAATATCCTCGCCGTGTTGGTGCTGAACGCCACGCTGGGTTCCAGTACCACAGCGCGTAGTGTCATTATGGGTATTGTCCGCAACCCGCTGATCATCGGCATTGCCGCTGGTATCGTTCTGTCGATCTCGGGATTGCCGATACCGAAAGCGCTGCCCACTCTCGGATCGGGCCTGTCCGCGTTCTTCCTGCCCTTGGTGCTGGTGTGTATTGGCGCTTCGATGAATCTGTCGCACTTGTACAAAGCGGGTATATTTACTTGGGAGTCTAGCCTCTGGCGCTTGTGTGTTGCGCCGCTGGTGGGGGTGCTGCTGGCCTGGTCGATTGGCGTACGCGATGAACAACTGGGCGTGATGTTTCTGTTGCTGGCCGCTCCGGTCGCTGCATCCAGTCACGTCATGGTGGTGGCGGCGCGCGGGGACGGTACGCTGGCAGCCAACATTGTGGTGCTCACAACGCTATTATCGTTAGTCACAATCACTTTAGGATTCTTTATGTTGTCGATGCTTTCACTCGTCGGCCAGACGGGTTGATCACCGGGCCAGGCGTGAGGCGTGTGCATAATCGCTAAAAAGGCGCAAAACCACCGTTAGAGGGCGATCTGATGCCTTTTTTTGGTGCAATTTTGCGGCGTATACTCGGTAAAATTATTGTACAAACAGCCTTTTGTGTTTTGGCGCATTTCTTGCTCAAAATGTTAGGTATGCACTCCGGTGCGCCCGATATGTGTCAGGCGTGTCGGCTCTTAAGGTCGGATTTTTCAGCGAAAGGAACATCGTATGAGCAGCAACGCGGCACGTCTTCAAGCCATTCAGAGTATCAGCAATCGCCAACCGGTTGCGGTCACGATGCCAGACGCTCTGGGTGACATTTGGGCGCAGGACGTCTTTAACCTCGCGGCCATGGAATCGGCACTCTCCAAATCAGCCTTTAAGGCGATGAAAAATACCGTGCAGTCTGGCGCGCCGCTGGACCCGGCGACGGCAGATGTCGTTGCCGCCGCGATGAAGGCGTGGGCGATCAGTAAAGGGGTTAAGTTCTTTTCCCACATTTTTTATCCCATGACTAACATCACGGCCGAGAAACATGATGGTTTTATTATTCCTAACTCAGATGGCGGCGCGATCACCGAATTCACCGGTAGCCTGCTAAAAAAAGGCGAGCCCGACGGCTCATCGTTTCCTAACGGGAGCCTGCGCATGACCAGTGCGGCGCGCGGTTACACCGCATGGGACCCCACTAGTCCTGCCTATATCATGCACACAGATAACGGGGCCACACTGATGATTCCGAGTGTGTTCATGTCGTGGACGGGCGAGGCGCTGGACAAAAAGATTCCGCTGTTGCGTTCCAACGCGGCCATGAATAAGGCTGCCAAGAAGGTCATCGCCCTGATGGGAGAAACCGACATAGCGCCACTCAACTCCAGCTGCGGCGCGGAGCAGGAGTACTTTTTGATCGATGCTCATTTCGCCAACCTGCGCCCTGATTTGCTGCTGGCGGGTCGCACGCTATTCGGCGCCGCTCCGGCGAAAGGGCAGCAGTTTGACGATCACTACTTTGGTGCAATTCCAGCGCGTGTGCAGGTCTTTATGCAGGACTACGAAGATCAACTCTACAAGTTGGGTATTCCGGCAAAAACGCATCACAACGAGGTGGCGCCCGGACAGTTTGAAATCGCGCCTTATTATGAAGCAGCGAACGTCGCGGCCGATCATCAGCAGTTGATGATGACGCTGATGAAGAGCACGGCGAAGAAACACGGCTTTGTCTGTCTGCTGCACGAGAAGCCATTTGCAGGGATCAACGGTTCCGGCAAACACGTGAACTGGTCAGTCGGAAATTCAACTCAGGGCAATCTGCTGGATCCGGGCAGCACCCCGCATGAAAACCTGTTGTTCCTGCTTTTCTGTGGCGCAGTGATTCGCGGTGTACACCTTTACGGCCCGCTGCTGCGCGCCGTTATAGCGTCGGCCTCAAATGATCATCGACTGGGCGCCAACGAAGCGCCGCCGGCGATTTTGTCGGTGTATCTGGGTGACCAGCTGGAAAAAGTCTTTATGGATATCAAGGCGGGAAATCTCAAGCCCTCGACAATGGGTGGCGAAATGGACCTTGGTTTGTCGCAAATCCTGAAGTTTGACCGAGATCCGGGTGACCGCAATCGCACCTCTCCCTTTGCTTTTACTGGCAACCGTTTTGAGTTTCGTGCTGTTGGCTCCTCACAGTCTGTATCCGGCCCGCTCGTTGCAATGAACACCATGCTGGCTGATTCACTCGATTGGATGGCGGGCAAACTGGAAGCGGAGCTTGCCCGTGGCAGCGACACGACCGCTGCGGTTATCGCGGTACTGCAGGAATTGATGCAGGAACACGGTAACGTGATATTTGGTGGCAACGGCTACTCCCCTGAGTGGCACAAGATGGCGGTTGAAGAGCGTGGGTTAAAGAACTTGCCCACTGCAGCAGACGCGCTTCCCGTGCTGCAGGAGGAGGGTATTAAGGCGCTGTTCGAGCGCACCGGCGTGTTGACGCCGGTCGAACTTGAAAGCCGTTTTAATGTGTATGCCGAGCAGTACCTGCTGTCCATTGAAGTAGAAGCAAAGCTGGTAATTGATATGGCCAAAACGATTATCTATCCGGCTGCCGTCGAGTACCTGGGCGCGATTGCAACCAGCAGTGCGGGCGCGGCCGGCATGGGTATAGAGATCGACGGCCACACGGCAAGACTGGTCGCTGCGCATATCAACGGCATGATGGCGGCAGTAGAGAAATTGTCTGAAGCTAGTGCTGCCCACGCGTTTGATTCTGTTGAGGAGCACATGAGCTTCTGCGCCGCAACGGTGTGCGCATTGATGTATGAAGTGCGCACCCATGTTGACGCATTGGAAGCTGAGGTGGCCGATGAATTGTGGCCCTTGCCCAAGTATTCAGAAATGCTTTTCATTAAGTAAGTCTGCGGCAACAATGGCATTGATTTACGCCCAGAGAGGCACTTATGCGCTGAATTTAAAGGCATCAGGTGGAGACTGTGCGAGGCAGGAAGCCGGGTGTTGCCTTCCGCAGTCCAAGTCCCATTGAAGGGTTTGCAGCGTGTCCCAGCCTTGTGGGTTTCAATTCATCGCAGACTCCGGAGCTTGCCTGTCATTGCACTCAGGCAGTGCAGAATTTGGCTTCTCGCTGGGCATCAGCCGATCTCTCGCTAGCAGGTCGTTGTCCCTTTACTTGCTAGGTTTGCCCTGGGTCGGAGCAACATAGTTCGCAAGATACTCTTGCAGACTGATCAGTTCCTGCAGCGCCTCTTCGGTCAGCGGGTCTGTGTCGAAGATCGCCTGATGCAGTGGTGCCAGGGTCAGATAACCCAATAACATACTGTGAAAGGTCATCATCGAAACAGGGGTGACCCTGAGCGCATCTGCGGCAATATCCCGGCGGGTGCTGCTGAAAAATGGTCGGTACCAGCGCTCCACCAGCAGTGCCAAATCCTCACCGCCGGATAACGTCGCGTGCGCCACAATGCGGGCCGTGTTCGGATTCGCCAGATGCTGTCGCATGATGTCTCGCTGGGTCCAGCCCTGGCTCGCAGCGCTGTCCAGTAGCTGGGTGAAAGGTGCGAACAAGCGTTCCAGGACTTCCTCGAAAAGCGCGCGTTTGCTGGCGAAATGCTTGTAGAGGGCCGGGCCCTGCACTCCCACTTTGGCGGCGACATTCTTGATCGTTGTGGCTTGATAGCCCTGTTGCGCGAACAGCGATTCCGCCGCGTTCAGGATCAACTCCCGTGTAGGCGTCTGGAGGGTATCGGTTGCCATTGACTGAACTCCTGTCTGCCGTTAGGTTAACGGTTATTAACTGACTCCTCAATAAGGATCCCGTATGAACGCGATAGTCCAAAGTGAAGGCCTGCGCATGGCACGCTCCATAGAAACTATAGCCTTGCAAGAAGCGGCGTCGTCGGAACAACAGCGAACGCTGAGCGCACCGTTAGTGGAGGCGCTGTGGGACAGCGGCCTCATGCAGTTCATGAATCCCTCAGCGGCCGGTGGTCATGAGCCGGGGTTTGCTGAACTGATTGAAACGTGGATCGAAATGGCGCGCCAGGACGGCTCACTGGGCTGGATAGGCATCGCCAATATTCCGTCGGCGAGTTTTGCCGCAGCCTACCTGTCGGATGAGGGTTTTGAGCAGATCTTCGGGGTGAATAACAACCGCGTGACCATGGGTGGGCAGTTCTTTCCCAATGGCACGGGCGAAAAAGTTGCAGGGGGCTACAGGGTCACCGGAGCCTGGCAATTCGGCAGCGGCACCGGGCACTCGGAGTACGTTTGCGCCGGTTTTCTGCCGATGGACAGCGGCGAGATGGTGATGGCTAATGCGACGATGCCGCTGATGACAGTGGCCATTGTGCCGCGTGAGCAGGTGACGTTCACCGACGGCTGGCATGTGCAAGGACTCAAGGGCACCGGCAGTTATGACTACAATCTGCAGGATGTATTTGTGCCGGACAGCCATACGTACCCGCTGCTGACGCGCGAGCCCTTGCGCGGTGGTCCCCTTTACCGATTCGGTGTGATGCCACTTACCGGTTGTGGACATGCCGCCTGGGCGCTGGGCGTAGCGCGCAGCGCGATAGACGATGTCCGTGATCTGGCGATATCAAAAACCCGCATGGGCGAGACCAGTTCCATCGCGCATCGGTTGACCTTTCAGCGCAACCTGGCGCATCACGAAGCGATGTGGCGTGCTGCCCATAGACTGGTGGTCGATACCTTTACGCAGATGGAGACCGAAGTGGTATCCGGCGCAGAAGTAACGCCCCCAATGCGTTGTGACATGCGCCTCGCTGCCACCTATGCCACTGAGGCCAGCCGCGAAATAGTGCAGTGGGCGCACCTCGCCGCAGGTACTACTGCGATCCGTGAGGGCCATCGTCTGGAGCGAGCGTTTCGGGATATGTATACTGGCACCCAACACGCCTTTGTCAGCGAAAACACATATACCGAAGCGGGCAAACTGATGCTCGGCCTGATCGAGGATAGCTCCGCATTATAATCTCGGAGTGTCGTCGCAGATTGTCGTCGTAGATCGTCGCCGCACGTAGTCGTAGCGCACTGCACTCGCTTACGATGTTCACGCCTGATGGTCACAAAATGCAGAGCGGCATTAACCCTAACAACTGTCTACCCATAAGCGCGATAGGATATTTCTGATGAAAAACTTCGAAAATAAAACTGCTGTTATTACCGGAGGCGCCAGCGGCATTGGACGCGCCATGGGAGAACTTTTTCTTTCCAAGGGTATGAATGTGGTGCTCGCAGACATCGAGCAAAAAGCGCTTGATGCCACTGTAAAAGCGCTGGCTGCGGATGGTGGTAAGTGCATCGGTGTCGTTACAGATGTGTCGAAAGCCGACGCTGTGCAGGCACTGGCAGATGCCGCTATCGCCGAGTTTGGCGCAATTCATGTCGTCTGCAATAATGCGGGTGTTTTTGCAGGTGGCCTGCTGTGGGAACAAAGCCTTGCCGACTTTCAATGGCAGTTAGAGGTGAATGTCTGGGGTGTAATTCACGGTATTCGCACCTTTGTGCCGATCATGGCGGCACAGGACGGCGAGGGTCATATCGTCAACACGGCGTCAATGGCAGCTGTAACCGCCATGCCTTACTCCGGCATTTACCATATGACCAAGCACTCGGTGTTAGCGGTGAGCGAGTCGCTATATCATGAGCTGTCGTTTCACGCGCCCAATGTCAAAGTCTCTGTGCTGTGCCCGGAGGCGATCAATACTGGTATCGCCGCTTCCGAGCGCAATCGTCCAGACGGATATCGCCGCGACGGCGATATTGTTGAGTCCGACGCGCGTGCGTTAGTGTCGCAGGCACTCACAGACAGTGTCGCCGGCGGTATAGGCCCGGACGTGATGGCGCAGCGCGTGTTTGATGCCATCGTCGATGAGCGTTTTTATATTCTGTCTGACGAAGCGTGGCGGGAGTCCGCTAACGTTCGGCTTGAAGACATCCGTCTGGGCCGCAACCCGACGTTTGCTCCGCCGATAAATCTGTAACGTTGGTTGCCAAATGAAGGCCCTGGCGCTGACCCACTTGGAGTTTTTATGATAGGCAAAACGCAGCCCGTATTTTCGCTGCCCGATGATGACGAGGTCATTGCTCGTGCGTTGCAAGATGCCAGCATTCCCACGTTGATGATGAGCATGATCCACATGAGCGGTGATTCAAGTCTGCTCGATGGCGTCTTGCGTCCGGGTGGAATTTTCATCAATGAGTACCAAGGTTATATGTCTGAGGACGACAAGGCGAGCGTGCGGACGCAGGCTCTGCAAGTGATCAAGGATTTTCGCGACGGGGGCTGCCAAGTGCCGCCACCACCGTCTGCCGATACCATTCAGCGCATGATGAATTTTATTGTCGCCGGTGAAGTGCCTGTAGATTATGTCCCCATGATGCTCGAAGAGATGGAGCTCGATGGCACAGATCAGCGCAGCGATGCCTGGGGCAATGAAGTGCCCGCAGAGCGATTGGCACAGCACACAGTGCTGGTGATAGGCGGCGGTATGTCCGGCGTGTTGGCGGCCTATCGACTGCAGGAGGCCGGCGTTCCCTTTGTCGTTATCGAGAAAAATGCCGCGGTTGGTGGCACCTGGTTTGAGAATCGTTATCCCGGCGCGCGCGTGGATGTAGGCAATCACCTGTACAGCTATTCCTTCGAGCCTGCGCACCACTGGAGCCAGTACTTCTCGCAACAAAACGAGTTACAGCAGTACTTCGAAGGCGTGGTAAACCATCATCAGCTGCAGCAGCATTTCCGTTTTGATACGGAGGTGGCACGTGCGGTGTTTGACGAAAAAACCAGGCTTTGGACGGTTGATACCGTCGACAAGAATGGTGTTGTGGAGCAATACGTGGCCAATAGCGTCATCAGTGCTGTGGGCCAGTTGAATCGGCCGATTCTTCCCGATATCCCCGGTATCGACACTTTTGC
Source organism: Halioglobus sp. (assembly GCA_041688425.1). Taxonomy (GTDB): domain Bacteria; phylum Pseudomonadota; class Gammaproteobacteria; order Pseudomonadales; family Halieaceae; genus Marimicrobium. Next base: position 12,104 of record JBDNIE010000030.1, read on the forward strand.
CGGGCAGTGGTGTCATTCGGCGGCCTGGGACCCTACGATTGATTGCACAGGTAAAAGAGTTGTTGTGGTTGGTTCCGGCGCGAGTGCTTTCCAGATGGTGCCCACCATAGCGGGGCAGGTTCAGCATCTCACTGTGTTCCAGCGTTCAGCGCCGTGGATGTTTGAGAACCCGATTTATCACGATAAAGTGCCTGAAGGTAAAAAATGGTGTTTGCAGCATCTGCCATTCTATACGCGCTGGTTCCGCTTCCTGATTTTCTGGCCCGCCTGCGATGGCGCCTACGACACGGTGTTTGTCGATCCGCAGTGGCCGCATCAGGAACGCTCCGTGAACGAAATGAATGATTTCGTCTACCAGATGTTTTCTGATTACATCAAGGGCCAGGTCGGCGATGATGAGGAGTTGCTGAAAAAAGTTATCCCCGATTATGCCCCCATGGGGAAGCGCACGCTGCAGGACAATGGCAGCTGGCTAGCGGCCCTGCAGCAGGACAATGTCGAACTGGTGACGCAGACTGCTGTCAATGTCAGCGAGCAGGGTGTAACTGCGGCTGACGGCACATTTTATCCCGCCGACATTATTCTTTACGCCACTGGCTTTGAAACTGATCGGTTTTTATGGCCGATGGAAATCAAGGGCACAGGCGGGCAGTTGTTATCAGACCAGTGGGGGATCGAACCCTCGGCTTATCTTGGTATCACGGTGCCAAACTTCCCCAATTTTTACTGCATGTATGGGCCGGGCACCAATCTGGCCTTTGGGGGCAGCTTGATTTTCAATGGCGAGTGCCAGATTCGCTATATTATGGAATGCCTCAAAACGTTGCTGCAGTCGGATGGGAATACGATTGAGTGCAAGACTGAAGTACATGATGACTACCAACGGCGTTTTCGGGAATTGCATGCGCGCTTGATCTGGGAGCACGATTCTATCAAGACCAGCTTTTACCAGAATGCAGAGGGCAAGGTCACATTGCTGTGGCCGTGGAAGATTCTTGATATGTGGCGTTGGACCAAGGATGTGAACAAGGATGATTACCAGTTCGGGAGTTAAAGCTCCGCTTCGAATTACGCGATTTTTAGCTTAACGAAGTGCCCCTTACGTTGCTTCGTTTGGAGGTCGTCGAGAAATTGAATGACACACGGCAGGGACGCGCCGTAAACCCATCCATGGTGGCTTGAGCTTGGCGTCCTGCCGCGCACAGTCCCAGCAGTGTGTCATTCAATTTCCCTGCTTAGTGCCACGTTTGTAGTTCAGTGAGTTCCATTTGTCGAATGTGTGAAGCGACACCCTTTTCAAAAAATAGCGAGAGAGCGATATGTCTGGTTTGAAGAATAAAGTAGCCGTTATCACCGGCGCGGCGTCCGGTATCGGCCTGGCCTGCGCGCGCCGTTATGCGGCGGAGGGAGCCATTGTGGTGGGCCTCGACATTAACCACTCAGACGAGTGGGAATCCGTCAAAGCAGCGGCGACGGACAGTCGATTTCACCAGGTGGATGTGACCGACGGTGCGGCACAGAAAGCCGTTATCGAAGAGACGGTGCGAGACTTTGGTCGCATTGATATTCTGGTCACGGCAGCGGGTGTTGGCGACGGCGGCCCGGTGGGTATGCTGGATGAGTCCACTTGGGACCGTGTGATCGATATCAATCTTAAGGGCACGTTTTTGTCGGTCAAGGCGGTGCTCGATAAGATGTGCGCACAGCGCAGCGGTAGCATTATTACCATTGCCAGTGTCGAGGGTATCAACGGTACGGAGGGCGGCAGCGCCTACAATGCCTCCAAGGGCGGTGTGGTGCTGCTAAGCAAGAACATCTCGATGGACTACGGTCGCATGGGGATTCGCTGCAACGCGATCTGTCCTGGCTTTATCGACACGCCGATGTTAAATCAGGTGATGGATCTGATGCCGGAACTCAAGGCCGATGTCGTGCGCGAAACCAAGATCGGGCGCCTCGGCAAACCCGAAGAAATCGCCGGTGCTGCGTATTTTTTGGCCTCCGACGATTCTTCTTATGTAACCGGCCACGCACTGGTAGTCGATGGCGGTTATACCGCCGGTCACAGCCATGGGATCGTGCAGATGATGGGCCTCGTTTAGGGGGCAGCTGCTAACTTCGGTGTCACGGGCGCCCGGGTACCCTGAGGCCCGGCACCTAACGCCCCTGCAACTAGCGCCCCAGTATGGAGCGCGCTATGAGTTCGCGCATGATCTCGGAGGTGCCGCCGTAGATGCGCTGAATGCGCGCATCGGTGTAGAAGCGTGAGATCGGGTACTCCGTGGTGTAACCGTAGCCACCAAACAGTTGCAGGCACTCATCAATAGTCTTGCACTGCATTTCAGTGCTGGCGTATTTCAGCATGGCCGCGTCTGCAGCCGTCAGTTCGTCTCTTATGTAGGCCTCTGTACATTTTTCATAGAAGGCGCGGTTTATGGCAATCTCGGTTTTGACTTCAGCGAGCGTAAAGCGTGTGTTCTGAAAGCTGGCAATGGTCTGGCCGAAGGCCTTGCGTTCCAGTACATACGCCACGGTGATGTCGAATGCACCCTCGGCAGCGGCCACGGCCTGCGAGGCGATCCCGAGGCGCTCTCGCGGCAATTCGGTCATCATGATCACGAAGCCTTTGTTCAACTCACCCAGCAGGGCAGAGGCGGGTAAACGCACATCCTGAAAGAACAGTTCGGCAGTGTCAGAGGTATGCTGCCCCATCTTCTCGATCTTTTTGCCGCGTGCGAATCCCGGTAGCGTCGCATCGACAATAAACAATGAGGTGCCTTTCGCGCCTTTGCCCGGGTCGGTGATTGCCGCCACAATTACCATATCCGCCAACATGCCGTTGGTGATAAAAATCTTGGAACCGTTAAGCACCCATTCGTTGCCGTCCTTGACCGCGTTAGTGCGTATGCTCTGCACGTCTGAACCTGCACCGGGTTCTGTCATAGCGAGCGCGCCCAGTACGTCCCCGGTAACCATTTTGGGCAGCCACTGGTTTTTTTGTTCTTCCGTACCGAAATGTTCAATATAGGGCGCTACGATATTGCTGTGGATGCCATAGCCAGACGCAATGCCGCCAAAGCCCATGCGCGAGAACTCTTCAATCACCGCAAAGGTGACCTGTGGGGTGGCGCCCGCCGCACCGTACTCTTCTGGCATATCGGGACATAGCAATCCTGCCGCTCCCAGCGTATTCCACAGTTCTCTGGGAACCATGTGCCGGGCTTCCCACTCCTCGATATGCGGCGAAATTTCCTGCTCGAGCGCGCGCCGTGTCATATCACGAAACAGGGTCAATTCTTCGTTATCCATGGGCTTCGGTCTCTGGGCATGGCGATGGGGTTAGCAATCGGACCAGCAATTAAAATGCGCCAGTAGACTAGCATTATCGAGAACAGTTTTGCGTGATTATTGGTATGAAGACAACCTCGGCAGGCGGTTAATGGCGAAAACCGATGATCCGCCGTTCACAGCACTGGTCAGTGCCCGTCAGAGTGCTTACACTTGTCACCCTTGCAAAGTTAACTCGGAGAATAATGATGCGCGAATACAAACAGTTCTATATCAATGGCCAGTGGGTTGATCCCACCACACCGCACGATTGCGATGTTATCAACCCCGCCACAGAAGACGTCTGCGCGCATATTTCGCTGGGCTCAGAGGCTGATGTAGATAAAGCGGTTGCTGCCGCTAAAGTGGCGTTTGAGAGCTTCAGTCGCACTAGTCGGCAGGAACGTATCGAATTGCTGGAATCGTGCATTGAGTCGTACAAGAAGCATTACATGGATATAGCCAACGCGATTCGTGAGGAGATGGGTGCGCCGCAGAGTCTGGCCAGTACTGCTCAGGCCTACTGTGGCCAGGGTCACTTGGAAGAGGCACTCAAGGTGCTTCGTACGTTTGAATTTGAAGAGCAATTAGGTAACCACCGCTTGTTCAAGGAGCCGATCGGCGTTTGCGGTTTGATCACACCCTGGAATTGGCCCGTAAACCAGATTTCCTGCAAGGTTGCGCCCGCATTGGCGGTGGGTTGTACGATGGTGCTCAAGCCCAGCGAAGTTGCCCCCTTGTCGGCGTACATTTATGCGCAAGTAATGCACGAAGCCGGCGTCCCCGCCGGCGTCTTCAACTTGGTTAATGGCGACGGCCCCACCGTGGGGACCGCACTGTCCAAGCATCCCGATGTAAGCATGATGTCATTTACTGGCTCAACCCGTGCCGGCTCGCTGGTGGCACAGAATGCTGCGCCGACAGTGAAACGTGTTACGCAGGAACTCGGCGGCAAGTCGCCCAATATTGTGCTCGATGACGCCGATCTGGAAGCGGCTGTTGCACGCGGTGTGATGCACATGTACACCAACACCGGGCAATCTTGTAACGCGCCCTCGCGCATGCTGGTGCCAGCAGCCAAGTTGGCAGCGGCAGAAGCCATCGCCGCCAAGGTCACTGCATCTGTCGTTGTTGGTGATCCCGCTGCTGAAACTACCACCATGGGGCCGGTGGTCTCGGAAGTACAGTTCAACAAGATTCAAGCGCTTATCCAGAAAGGCATTGACGAAGGTGCCAAGGTGGTTGTGGGCGGTACGGGGCGGCCCGAAGGACTCAGCAAGGGTTACTTTGTTCGCCCTACTATTTTTTCTCAGGCCAATAATGACATGACAATTGCCAGAGAAGAAATATTCGGCCCGGTACTGACGATGATCCCTTATGACACTGAAGAAGAGGCAATTCGCATTGCCAATGACACGCCTTATGGACTGGCAGGCTATGTGCAGAGTGAAAATGTGGAACACGCGCGCGAGGTAGCGTCAAAAATTCGTGCGGGCAACGTGTCCATCAATGGCTCGGCAGCGGGCTTTGATGTGCCGTTCGGCGGCTACAAGCAATCCGGCAACGGCCGCGAATGGGGTAGTCACGGCTTTACTGACTTTCTGGAAATCAAGGCGGTGCAGGGTTTCGGCAAGTAGCTATGGGGGACTTTATTCTTGCCATTGATCAGGGCACTACAGGTAGTACTGTTGCCCTGATGGATGCACGCGGTAAGTTGTGCGCCAGTGTCAATTATGAGTTCCCGCAATTATATCCTCAGCCCGGTTGGGTGGAACATCGTCCGGATGATATCTGGGCATCGGTAGGTAGGGGTATTCGCGCCATTTTGCGCAAAGGGATTTGCAAGCCCAGAGACATCGTGTGCATTGGCATCACCAACCAGCGCGAAACTGCCTTGTTGTGGGATAAACGCACAGGTGAAGCGCTAAATAATGCGGTCGTCTGGCAGTGTCGGCGCACCACGCAGTTCACTGAATCGTTGCGCGCTGCGGGACACGAAAAGATGGTGCGGCGCAAAACAGGATTAGTGCTGGACCCGTATTTCTCCGCCAGTAAATACCGCTGGTTGCTCAATAACACACCTGGGATCGCGCGTCAGTTGCGGGCCAAGCACGTGGCAGCGGGTACCATAGACAGCTTTCTCATCTGGCGATTGACCGGTGGCGCGGTTCACGTCACGGATGTATCCAACGCCTCGCGTACTTCGCTGATGAACCTCAAAACACGCCGCTGGGATCAGGCACTTCTGGATCTGTTCGAAGTGCCCCGGCAGATACTCCCTCACATCGTTCCCTCCAGCGCGGTTCTTGGGCATACGAAAGGCGTTTCCGGGCTGCCCGATGGCATACCCATTTCGGGTGTCGCGGGTGATCAGCAGTCAGCCCTGTTTGGGCAGGCCTGCTTCGCAGTGGGTGACGCGAAATGCACCTTTGGCACCGGCTCGTTCATCCTGATGAATACCGGTTCCGAAGCATTGCAATCGGATGCCGGGCTGCTTTCGACAGTGGCCTGGCAATTAGGCGAAAAGAGCAAGCCTGTGTACGCACTGGAGGGCGGTGCATTTGTGTGCGGCGCGGCAGTGCAGTGGTTACGCGACGGCTTGAAAATGATCAAGCGCGCACCCGAAGTAGAGCAGCTAGCACTGCAGGTGCCAGACCACGGAGGCGTTGAGTTTGTGCCTGCGTTAACCGGCCTGGGTTCTCCGCACTGGTCCCCGGATGCACGCGGAACGATAACCGGGATCACGCGAGGCACCGAGCGCGGGCATATCGCGCGCGCTACCCTCGATGCCATGGCGCTGCAGAATGCGGATATTCTCAGAGCAATGGAAAGCGATCTGGGCAAGCGCATGCGACCCCTGCGAGTAGATGGCGGCGCCGCCGCGAATAACCTGCTGATGCAAATTCAGGCCGATGTTTTGGGCCGCAGACTCATTCGTCCACAGGTCATCGAAACAACGGTCGCTGGTGCCTGCTATCTGGCCGGTCTGGGCGTTGGCTTATGGGACAGTCCGGCACAGGTGAAGAACATCTGGAAAGCCGAGCACGAGTTCGTCGTCAAGGTCTCCGCCGCTGCACGGCGCAAGCGTCAGGCATCCTGGAATACGGCGCTGCATCGCACGCTGCTGTAATCCTCGCGCAGTATAATCGTGGCTGAGGTCATACCGTTTCGCAAGCCGTCGCTCAAAGAAAAGCACAAGGGTAATACTCTGTGCCGCCACGGCCACCACAAATGGACGGTGGACAAGGATAAGCAGTTCGACGTAAAAGAGGGCAAGCTGGTGACGGTTTATAACTGCGTCCGTTGCGGCAAGAGGAAAGTCAAAGCACATTAGATCCTTCGTTGGTGTAAAAGCTGTTCCGCGGGCGGGCATCCATTGGGTATATTGATGCGATTAGATTAGATCTGAAGGACGCGGGCATCGTTGGACACTGTGAACGATTTGATCTTACGGTCTCGATGGTGGGTAATCAGTTGCAAATATATACAGAAAAGGTAGATGCACCTGTCAGTGTGTGAATACGTGTTAGCTTTTTTTTCACTTTTATTAGTGGGGCTTCTGTTGTCCGGCTATAGCGATAATAATGACTCAACTGAATCAAACATCATTGTTTTTGCGGTCGATGGAAACGGCGGTGTAGGCCTCAATTTTATAAGGTGGGGTTTGAAGCTGATGGAGAGGTTCGCGTTTTCGGTTTGTCCGAGTTGGAGACGATTGAACCATCAACGTGCAGTCATTTGATTGAAGCTTCCCAGCATATTATTGCAAACCCGACTCGCGAGCGGAGCTTCATTGTTGAGCTTGATTAATTTGCGGGACAGTTATGCGCAGAACAGCATGCAGCTCCTGTTCGCCAGTAATCCAGGCGCCAGTAATCCAGTCGCGCTTAATATACTTACTGCAATCACAGATCAGCTGTCTACCTTCAAGCAGCCTGCAGAGTCACCACACCGCCATCCCACTAAGCCATGGGTGAATGTAGATAACGACAATTTCTACAATAGCCCACAGTGCCATGCCGCCAAACAACACGATTGAGCGTTTGTCGCCATTGAGTAGCAGGTGACTGACTCCCCACACGGCAACACCGGTTAATTGCGGGTGGCGTATTACCAAACGCAGGCGTGAGTTGCGTGTACTGACCACCAGCAATAAAAACGCGAACAACAGAAGGCATAATGCAATTGTATGCAAGCTACGGGGGGGCTGGCAGATGAATGTGTAGTCGGCGCTGCGCCAGCCGATAATCATCAGTGCAAAGGACGCCAGCAACAGTAATGAAAACAGACCCTTATAGCCGTCTTCCCTGATTTTGGTGATAGCACCGTGCCTGAGAGTTGGTGTAAGCGAGGGGACGAAGTGCACCAGGGCGAATAACAGGACACCAAGCAGTAGCAATACCATGGCTACAGACCTCAAAACAGCGACAGAGCCCAGAGCATGGCAGATAGTGGAAAACCTGGGCGTCTCCTTGAGCATGCCATGCAGAGTTCGGATGCATAAGCGATGGATTTAACCAGTAGTGCGTAATCCTGATATTTTCTAATCGAGGTTAAAGGCGTTGTCGGCCACGCCAAAGGGGTGACCTCATGGGGGCAGTGTATTTCATAGCCTCAAGTTGATTGCTCGGCTAAGATAAGATGATGAATTTAGCCGCGATTAGCGATCTACCCATTGCCGACATTCTGGAGCAACTGAAGCTGCGGATGGCGGAGGGTAATGAGGTGGTTCTGCAAGCGCCTCCGGGGGCGGGCAAAACCACGATCGTGCCGCTGGTGCTGTTGGATCAGGCGTGGTTAGGTAATCGTAAAATCCTCGTACTCGAGCCGCGCCGGATGGCTGCGAGAGCGGCCGCGTCCAGGATGGCGCATTTGCTGGGCGAAGCGGTCGGCGAAACGGTCGGCTACCGCATTCGCATGGACAGTTGCATCAGTGATAGAACGCGCATTGAGGTGATCACCGAGGGCATCCTGACGCACCAGTTGCAGCGTGACCCGGGGCTGGAAGATGTTGGCTTGGTCATTTTTGACGAATTCCACGAGCGCAACCTCGATTCCGATCTCTGTCTGGCCCTCGCCATGCACGGGCGTGATTTGTATCGCGAGGGGACGGCCCTGAAGCTACTGGTGATGTCGGCAACGCTTGACGGCGAAGCGGTCTCTACTTTGTTGGGCGATGCTCCGATAGTAACCTCCAGCGGGCGCCAGTTTGCAGTTGAGACACACTATGGCGAGGCGCACCAGATACGCAATTCGATCATTGAGCCCACGGTCAAAACGGTATTGCAGGCGTTGCGCGAGCAAACCGGCAGTATCCTCGTTTTTTTGCCAGGACAGCGCGAAATCAGCGCAGTGTCGCGCAGCTTGTCTGAAGCACTGAAGATACTGGGTGACAAGCATGTGGAGATCGCGCCGCTTTATGGTGGCCTATCGCTGGAGCGGCAACAGCAGGCTATTCTTCCGGCGCCCGAGGGCACCCGTAAAGTTGTGCTCGCTACGAATATTGCCGAAACCAGCCTGACCATCGAGGGAGTTACGGTAGTCGTGGATTCCGGCCTGGCACGAGAGGCGGTTTTTAATCCGCCCAGTGGATTGACGCGGCTGGCCACGCGACGCATTTCACGCGCCTCGGCGGAGCAGCGGCAGGGGCGAGCCGGTCGCCAGGCGCCGGGCCATTGTTATCGATTGTGGACAGAGCAACAGCAGGGACGATTGGTGGTGAATACCACGCCTGAGATACAGCAGGCGGATCTTGCGCCGATGGCATTGCAACTGCTGTCCTGGGGTGTTGAGGATTACCGCGAGTTACGCTTGCTCGATCCGCCTCCCGAGGCATCCTACGCGCAGGCACTGGCCATGCTGGAGCGCTGTGGCGCCGCGTTCCAGAACAGGGCGGGGAACTATCAGCTCACCCCCCATGGCGTGCGTTTGGCGCAGATGCCACTGCATCCACGTCTCGCGCACATGCTGTTGGTGGGCTGTGATATTCACGCCGTGGAAACGGCTTGCCTGCTGGCTGCAATACTCTCCGAACGCTATCCGCTGGGGGCGCGCGGCGTCGATATCGAGACTACGGTTGAAGTGCTGATGGGCAGTGGACGCTGCCCACCGGAGCTGCAGGGTTGGTTTAAGCGCGTGTGGCAGCAGGCGCGTCGCTATGTGCGTATGGCAAGTGAGCTGCACAAGCCGCGTAAATTCGCCATCAAGGTGGCACAGGAAGACGTACTCGGGGTATTGCTCGCCAGTGCCTATCCAGATCGCATCGCAAAACTCAGGGCTCAGAGTGACGGCTGCGAGTACCAGCTTAGCAGTGGCCGCAGTGCCGTGTTGCCCTCACAGGACAGCCTCGCCAATACACCATGGCTGGCGGTGGTCGAGCTCGGCGGTCAGGTTGGGGAACCTGTGGATCGGATCTACAGCGCCACTGTTCTTAACCCCAGCACGTTTCAGGAGGTGCTGTCGCCGCTGGTCCGTGAGGTTGAGTATGTGGAATGGGACTATCGACAGGAGCGGTTTGTGGCTGAAAGTCGCCGCATGTTAGGCAACATTCTTTTTTCTACCGCGCCATTGATAGATATCCCGGCAAAAGCCAGGGCGGAAGCCTTATTGGGCGTTATACGCAAGAAGGGCTTGTCCGCCCTACCCTGGACGAAGAATCTGTTGCAGTGGCGCGCCAGAGTCATGCTGTTACACCGGACCGGGGCCGGAGGTGACAGCAATACCTGGCCTGATTTGTCTGACCGTACCTTGTTGGAAACGCTGGAGACATGGTTGTTGCCGTATCTAGATCCGGTGCGGCGCATTGAGGACTTTCAGACTCTTGACCTCAAGACGATTCTGCGCGCGCTTCTGCCGTGGCCGCTGCCGCTGGATCTGGAGCGCATGGCGCCGGAACTGTGGGCGGTGCCGTCCGGATCCAGCGCGCTGATTGATTACTTGCAGGATCCCCCGGTGCTGGCGGTCAAATTGCAGGAGATGTTTGGCTGCGAGGAGACTCCAACCATCGCCGGCGGCAGAGTGCCATTGATGGTGCACCTGCTATCGCCGGCAGGTCACCCTCTGCAGATTACACAGGATCTGGCGGGATTCTGGGCCAGCGGGTACCAGGACGTAAAACGTGAAATGAAGGGGCGCTATCCCAAGCACCCGTGGCCGGACGATCCATTGCACGCGTCGGCGACCCGCCATACCAAGAAATACAGGGGCAATTAATTCAGTGCGCTCGCATGCAAGTCATGGGCCAGAGAATCGCGCACTGCAGCGGGAAGCACCATAGTATCAATGGCCCACGCCGGGTGGCTGATGCCCGCTGTGATCGATGCCCCGGCGTGAACGGCGGCGATCATCTCCGGTGATAATTCAAAGCGCAGGAAGTGGACCGAGGATGTCTTGGTAGCATTTTCTCGCGGCATGTCTTCGTCGGCAATGGGGTAGATGCGCTCGCAGTCTTCTACCTGCAGCCACACCTGGTCTTCAACGCCGATCAGCTTAGCCAATTCTTGCGCGCGCTCCTCGGGATCGTCGTACTCGATCATGAAGGTGGCCTTCCAATTGTGCCCATCAGGGACCAGCGGCAGGTAGGCTTCGAGTTCTTCATTGATGGCGTGAGTTTCAAACACCTTCTCTACGCGCAGCATTTCCTGAATCTGGTATCGGATAGTGAGAGCATCCTCGAAATACAATCGGGCGTGTTCGCTGAGTGATAGCTGCCGTGCCTTTTTGTGCGCCATTACCTGCGCTCTAAAAGTGGGACGCATTTCCGAGTATTCTTCCAGTGACCAAAGGTCGGCGCGGGAGAGGGTGGGCATAGAGTGCTCCTGAAACTAGAGTCCGTAGGCCATGCGCAAGAGCGTCATGGGGTGTTCGGCCTTATCGATTTTTTCCGATAGGTGAGCGATATGGGTCGCGGCCATGGGGCAATCGCTCATGAAGTGCGCAGGCTCCTGCTGGTCGACCTTGCGTACAACCGGCCGCGCAATCTTCAGCGATTTCTCACGCGTTTCCTTTTTTAATGCGTACGTGCCGTCGTGGCCGGAACAGCGCTCATAGGCAGTCACTGCAGTATCCTGCACCAGATTGAGTACATCGCGCGTTTTCAATCCGATGTTTTGCACACGCTGGTGACAGGCCACCTGATAGGCGATATCGCCCAACGCGTTGGAAAATTCGGTATTGAGTGCGCCACCCTTGTGACGCAGCCACAGGTATTCGAAGGGGTCAAAAAAGGCCGCCTGCACTTTTTTCACGTCTGCATCATCAGGAAAGAGCAGCGGTAATTCCTGCTTGTACATTAATACGCAGGACGGGATCGGTGCGGTCAGGTCGTAACCCTCGTCAACCAGTTTGGCCAAGATAGCGATGTTTACCTCTTTCAGGCGCTCGACGGCTTTCAGGTCGCCCAGTTCGAGTTTCGGCATGCCACAGCATTGCTCCTTCGGCACTACATTGATGTGTACACCGTTGTGCTGAAATACTTTGATGAAGTCGACGCCTATCTCAGGGCTATTGTAGTTGCCGTAGCAGGTTGCATAAAGAGCGAGTTTACCGGTGGTTGCACCGACAGCCATCGGCGTGATTGTCTGCAGTAGCGGTTTGACCTGCTTTCTCATGGTCTTGCTGTGGAACGGGGGTATAGGCGCTTTGTGGTCTATCTGGGCAAAACGTTCCAGCACTTTGCGAAACACACTGTTGCCGTTAAGGGCGTTCACGGTGACGTCGATCAGTGGTATTGAGGTCATGCCGAACACGGTATCGGTACTGGTCAAAACGCGATCACGCAGCTTGGCGCCTTCTTCTTTGAACTTCACTGCCTTGGCGCGCAGCATTAGATGCGGGAAATCCACGTTCCACTCATGGGGAGGAACATAGGGACATTTGGTCATGTAGCACAGGTCGCACAGGTAGCATTGATCGACGACCTTGCTGTAGTCGGCCTTGTCGATGCCGTCTACTTCAAGGGTGGGTGACTCGTCGACCAGGTCAAACAGGGTGGGGAAGGAATCGCACAGGCTGACACAGCGCCGACAGCCGTGGCAGATGTCAAAGACGCGTTCCAGTTCAGCTTCGAGGCTCGCCTTATTCCAGAAATCATCCGATTTCCACTCGATAGGGTGTCGCGTCGGCGCCTCCAGGTTTCCTTCTCTCACGGTTTATCCCTTGGGTTGCAAACAAGATTGCGGTGAGTGGATAGGCTGGCCGCTGACCAGCCCATCTGAGGGTCAGTCGTTGAGGCTATCCAGTGCTTTCTGGAAGCGGTTGGCATGACTGCGCTCGGCCTTGGCCAGCGTCTCCATCCAGTCGGCGATTTCATCGAAACCTTCGTCCCGCGCGGTTTTTGCCATACCCGGGTACATGTCTGTGTACTCATGGGTTTCGCCAGCAATGGCCGCTTTCAGGTTATCAGCCGTCGCACCGATTGGGAGTCCAGTCGCGGGATCTCCAGTTTCTTCAAGATATTCGAGATGACCGTGAGCATGCCCGGTCTCGCCTTCAGCGGTTGAGCGAAATACCGCAGATACGTCGTTATAGCCTTCTATATCCGCCTTGTTGGCGAAGTAAAGGTAGCGACGGTTGGCCTGGGATTCACCGGCAAAGGCATCTTTGAGGTTTTGTTCTGTTTTGCTATTTTTTAATGACATCATGTGTCTCCGTGGGTGTTATCACCCGGTCAGGTGCAATTTAACACTAGTACAGGGATGATTATGTGCCCAATAAACTGAGACTAACACCCTGATTGGGTTTGACTATTGCACCAGAGGCTCGAGGGAGGGGGTAATTTCATCTTCGCTAGGTCGCCGCGGGGGCCCTGCGCTTGCGCAGTAATCTAAAAAAATCATCCAGCACCATAATCAGGCAGGGCACCAGAAACAGTGTGATGAGTGTGCCGAACAATACGCCAAAGCCTAGCGACACCGCCATCGGCTTGAACAGTGACGTTGAGATGGTGGTATCTGCCATCATCGGTATGAGGCCGACGAAGGTGGTGATGCTGGTGAGCACAATCGGCCGGAAGCGCACACTGCCGGCATGCGCGACAACCCATTCGAGGCTTTCAGCGCCGAACCGCTGCTTGTTAATGTAGTCGACCAGCACCAGGCTGGAGTTCACAACAACGCCAGAGAGAGCCACGATACCCAGCAACGAGAAAAAGACCAGGTCCATCCCCAGCAGAAAGTGTCCCATGATCGCGCCGACGATCCCAAAGGGTATGACACTCATAATGATCAAAGGCTGCAGATACGATTGCAGTGGAATAGCAAGCAGGGCGTAGATGACGAGCAGGGCGAGCATAGCGCTGCTGAGCAGCGCGCCCATGGATTCGCTGCGTTCTTCCGCTTCCCCGGACAAAGCAAAGCTGACACCCGGGTGGCGACTGAGAATATCGGGCAGCACATCCTGCTGGACGGCGCGGATAATAGACTCTGGAGTGGCAACGGTGCGGTTTACATCAGCGGTTACAGTGACGACTCGCTGCCCATCGACACGCCTGATTGTCGTGTATCCGCGGCCCAGTGTGGCACTGGCGACGCTGCTGAAGGGCACCTCAACGCCGTCCGGTGTGCGTATCCGCATATCCTCAAGATCACCCAGAGAGCGGCGCTCGCTTTCTGGGTAGCGCACCATCACCCGTATATCGTCCTTGCCGCGTTGGATACGCTGCGCCTCGTAGCCATAAAATGCCTGCCTGACCTGTTGGCCCAGATCGCTCAGCGTCAGCCCCAGATTACGTGCCGCCGGAAGCAGAGTCAGTTGTACCTCCTGCTTGCCGCCACGAAAGGAATCGCTGATATCCATAACGCCGTTATAGGATTGCAGCGCCACTCGCAACTCTGCGGCTGCGGTGCGCAGCTCTTCAAAATTTTTGCCGTAGAGCTCCAGCGACACCGCCTTACCGAAGCCAAAAGACTCTGAGGTGAAGCCAAGATCGATGGCGTCGGGAATACTGCCAGTCAATTCACGCCAGCGATTGGCGTAGGTACTTGTTGAGATACCCGAATAATTGCGCGGCAGATTCAGCTCGATGCCGATTTCCGCAAGATTGCTCGCCGCAACGGACCCGCCAATACTGCCTTTGGGAATGAACGATCCTATGCTACTGATGACGTGGGCGATCTTGCTGCTCTCACCTTCGGCGAGATCCTTGTCAAGCTCCTGGCGCAGTTGCTCGCCGGCCGCCTCGATGCGCTGCGCCGCGCGCGCCGTGCTCTCTATCGGCGTTCCCTCGGGCATGGTCAGCGTGGCATATAAGTGGGTGCCTTCAACGGGTGGGAAGAACTGGAACTGCATGCGTCCGCTGGCAAAAAGAGAGAGTGTCAGCGCCAGCACGACGATGCCCGTGGCGATGGTCAGGTAGCGCCATTCCAGTGCCCAACTGACGGCCGGCTGGTAATAACGTGTTGCGATGAACGTCAGCGAACCTGAAATACGCCCCTGCATGACCAGCCAGCGCTTCGCTAACCCATTGCTGTCCGCGCGTCTTTTAATCGAGCGGTGTGCCAGATGCGACGGCAGGATCAATTGCGATTCGATCAGGCTAAACACGAGGGCAGCGATAACCGTGTAGGCCAGCGGTTTGTAAAATCCCCCCATCGGTCCCGGGATACTGAGGATGGGGATGAAGGTTGCCATGGTGGTCAAGACCCCAAAGACCACCGGCAGTGACACGTCCTGGGCACCGATGCGGGCGGCATCGAGGGGCGTGCTGCCGCTTTGCTCAAGCGCGTAAATGCGCTCGCCTACCACGATGGCATCATCCACCAGAATACCCAATACCAGTATGAAGCCCATCACCGAGACGGTACTGATGGAGAGGCCGACCAGCGGGAAAATCGCCACCGTACCCAGCAGTGCCACCGGCACGCCGGCGGCTACCCACAGTGCTAATCGAAACTTCAGGAACAGGGTGAGCACCAGTAGCACCATCAAAAGACCGGTGAACGCATTGCTGGACAGTGCGTCCAGACGATCTACAAGATCCTGCGACTCGTCCTGCCAAATGGTGATAGAGATGCCCTTGGGGACTTCGGCGCGCGCCTGCTGCAGATAGTTCTTCACCCGATCAGAAATCTGGATGATGTCCTCTTCACCCACGCGTGACACCTTGAGAGACACCGCCGGGTTGCCATCAAACCGCGCCTGCAGATCGCTCTCTTCGAAACCATCGACGACGGTGGCGATTTCCCCCAGTGTGATACTGGTGCCGTCGGAGCGGGTGAGGACGACGATATCTTCAAACTCCGCACCACGGTAAGCCTGGCCTTTGGTACGCAGCAGTATCTCGCCGCCATCAGCCTTGATTGATCCGCCTGGAATGTCGAGCGACGAGCGCCTTATGGCTTGACCGATGGCTTCGAGTGTCAGGCCGTGCCGGCGCAGAGTCTGCTCAGAGACATCGATAGAAATTTCATAGGGCCGAGAGAACTGCAACTCCACTTTAGAGACACCGGGCAGGGCGGCCAGGTCATCGCGTATTTTCTGACCAATTAACTTGAGCGTGCGTTCATCCGCTGGGCCTGAGATAGCTATTTCAAAGACGGTGGCAATGATGCTGACTTCGGAGGTAATCGGTTGTTCAGTTTCTGCCGGAAACGCATCGATGGCGTCGACCTTGCTCTTGATTTCGTTGGCGACCTTTGACTTGTCGACACCGGCGACCAGCTCCACATTGACCGAGCATAGTCCCTCAGAGGCCTGTGAAGTAATTTTGTCGATGCCCTCTGTGCCCTCGATGGCTTCCTCCACGCGAACACACACGGCAGATTCAACTTCCTCGGGGGCTGCCCCCAGGTAAGGAACACGAATTTGCACCGCGTCGACATCCAGCGTCGGGAACTCTTCCTGATGGATCAGCGGCAGGGCGAGGAGGCCGCCAGCGACCAGAATCATCATCATCAGATTAGCGGCAACCGGATTGTGGATGAACCAAGCGATAAGTTTTTGCATGCGGAGGGTCGCTTACTCGATGATTGGCTTTACAGGCATACCATCAACCACAGTTTGCAGCGGGGAAATACAAACCAGCTCACCATTTTTGAGTCCACTGCTGACCAGAATATCGTCATGTTCCAGGCGCAATATTGACACCTGCCGAAAGTTGAGGTGGTTTTCGGCGTCGACCACCAATACCTGGTTATTGTCGCGCATCGCCGAGCGCGGCAGGCGGATCACACCCTCGACCTTACGGCCGCGAATATCGGCGGCCACGAACATGCCGACGGGTAATAACGGGCTTTTGTCGTCGTCGTCAATGCGTAACCGCGCTACCGCATACAACATGCGCGATTGCTCGTCGACCTGAGCCTCAAGGCGCACCAGCTGGCCCTCCCACAGCAGTCGAGTGTCACCGAAGTCTGCCGCTATGGTAACGGGCGGACGCAGCGGGTCGGACAATTGACCACGCATGGAAATGGGCAGCCCCAGGTACCCCAATTGGTCCGCTGAAATGGGCAGCCGCACTTCAACATAATCGGTCGCATAGACGATTCCAATACTCTGGCCGCGCGTTACAAATTGGCCCACATCTACTTGCTCGCTGCGCACCAGTCCATCGAAGGGCGCCTGTAATTCGGTGCGCGAGAGATCGCGCTTCGCCTGCCCCATATTGGCGCGGGCTTCCTTCAGATTGGCTTCCTTTACTTGCGCTGTTTGGCGGGCATCGTCCAGTTGCTGCTCACTGGCGAGGTTGCGCTTATTGAGGCTGACTAGGCGCTTTAACTCTTGGCTGGCATGACTGAATTCCGACTCCGAACGCATCAGTGCGGCCTCGCCCCGCGCCATCAGCGTGAGGTAGTCAGCGTCGTCAATACGCAGTAGTACATCGTCTTTGCGGAAGGCACCGCCATTGACGAGGGCGGGTGAAATCCACAGGACACGGCCTGTTACCTCGGGAATCAATTCGCTTTGACTGCGCGGTTGTACCGTGCCCTGTGAGTTGACGCCCAGATACTCGGTTTTTGCCTCCGTACGCACGACGCGCACAGTCGGAACTATTTGCGCGTAGGGCTCGGGTGCTACTGCCTTTTTATTGACCGTAATGAGGGCTGCTAAAAACAGCCCTGCGATCAGCAATACTATGGGATACAGCACCTTTTTATTCATACAGATCCTGTGGTTGGCGGCGCTGTTGCCGATCCCACTGCCACGCTTTCTATAGAGGTAACCTCTAGCTGCCTTGACCTGCTCGAAGCAGCGCCAGGGCCGCTGCCATATCTTCTTCAGTCATGGCCTGTCGGGTGAAGTACTTTACGATCCCCTTGGCGTCGGTGATGATCAGGCCGCTGCCGGCTTTGCCCAAATCCCATTGGATGACGCCCGTGCCCTCATCGTCTATGACCATAGTGGAGGTGGGATGTTGTCGCTTGTTTTTTTCCAGTTCTGAAATGACAAAGCCCGTGGTGCCCCACATTGCGGCATCGAGATTCAGTACGGTAGTGACATGGATAGTATCCGGTTCAAAACTGGTCTGTAACAGGTCAGTGAACGGCTCAAATATTTTGCTGTCGCTCATGGTCGCACCAAAATACTGAAACACCTGCACTTTGCCTAGGTTGGCATCAGAACGCCAGGGTATGAAAGTAAAATCGTCATTGCTCATGGTTAGTTCGCCGCGTTCTGCAATACTCAGTACGGGCAAGGGTGATTCCAGGGCGACAGTCCCAGCGAGTGCGCGGGTGCACAACACCACTAGCGCAACACTAACAATCAATCGGGTAATAACCATCATTATTCTCCTTTAAAGCATTGCAGATGTGTTACGAAAAATAAATAACTCTAGCGTCGCATTTTACGCTTAGGCAGGCTGGGTACTTTCACCACACCGTTATGCTGTGTAGCGAACGGTTGCGAGTCAGCAGCGCCTGCAGTAACGACAGGGTGTTGCTTCGCCGGCTGTCTGGTCGGCACCAGGTGATTGTTGCCGTAGCCGATCAAGTCCGCACGTCCCATTTTTTTCAGTGCCTGGCGTAACATGGGCCAATTGTCCGGGTCGTGGTACCGCAGGAACGCCTTGTGCAGGCGTCGTTGTGACATGCCCTTCACAGTGGGCATGGTCTCGCTTTTGTGGGTAACGCGCTTCAGCGGATTCTTGCCGCTGTGGTACATGGCGGTAGCAGTGGCCATGGGCGACGGGTAAAAGGTTTGCACCTGGTCGGCTCGATACTTGTTGCTCTTCAGCCACATTGCCAGATGCATCATGTCGCTGTCGGAGGTGCCGGGGTGTGCCGCGATAAAGTAGGGGATCAGATACTGTTTTTTACCCGCGGCTAAAGAGTATTTCTCAAACATGGCTTTGAACTGCTCGTAAGAGCTGATGCCAGGCTTCATCATCTTGGACAGCGGTCCGTCCTGAGTATGCTCGGGCGCTATTTTCAGATACCCACCCACGTGGTGGGTGACCAGTTCTTCCACATACTCAGGGCTCTGCACCGCAAGGTCGTAGCGCAGGCCGGATGCGATAAGCACTTTCTTCACGCCC
>JBDNIE010000257.1:0-2257 GCA_041688425.1 Halioglobus sp.
CCCTATTGCGTCTGCCTAGCGGGTCGGGCTACTGCTTGGTAACGTTCTCTTTTCCTAGTATTTTCTTGCCCATGGCCTTGATGGGCTTGATGATTTTCTTGCGTAGCGTTCTCTTTGCTTTGAAGAAATTGACATCGAGCTCACTGGCATTCCTGCAGCGCTTCTCTCGTATAATCGAGTACAGGTCGTATTCATCCAGTGCGTTCTCGGAAAACGTCGGTGTCTTGTACGCTTTGATCAGCACGCCTGGAGATGACGGATCTTCTTCGATGATCTCTATCGAGAGGTCAGAAAATATGACTTTCATGTCCTCAACTTCATATCGCCAGAAGTCATAAGGATAACCATGGTAACCACACCCTTTGGATCTCGTGGTCAATATCATCACACCGCCCGGTGTCATTATATTCTTCAGGTTGGATATGGCCCTGCGCCAGTCCTGAACATGCTCCATCATTTCGGTGTTGATAACGACATCAAAGCTTTCTCTGCCATACCGTGTGACGAGATCATCGACCGGACAGATCTCATCAACACCTGGCCCTTCAAAAATATCAACGCCCAGATAACTTTGTGGACCTAGTGCGGTGATACCCGCTCTTAGTGACCCATTAACGTTATAAGAGCCAACCTCGATAACCTTTTTACCGTGTATGTCGTCCTTACTGAGATAGTTGAAGCCAAAGTCGATACACGTCTGATTGCACATAGGATTTCCTTAGTAAACGCGGTCTAGTATCAATGCAAAACCCGGATCAATGTCAACCATCCTACTCCCCGGCGGCGAGATGTCACCCATCCCCTCGGCATAGTCGGATGCTCACTCTATGCATAACGTTATGATTTATATAAAAAATGGTGGGCCCAGAAGGACTCGAACCTTCGACCTGCCGATTATGAGGACCTGTGAGAGCGCCGAACCTCTGTGGTAACTCGAAGAAGTGTAACGGATTTTTCACGCGGTGGTGCGATGAGTGCCTGAACCCGAGCGTATGCCGAACTTTTTTTGGCTCGGTTTGCGGGATCGGTGGGAGTAAGTTGAAAATTGCTAAGGGGTTTTCGAAACTGCACTCCGAACCGTGGTCGAACCCCCTGCGTGTCAGGATAGCACCTATGTCAGCCCGCCCTTTGCTGTCCGAAATTGATGGGCTGCTGGACGAAGGGGAACTTGCTATGTTGGCCGAATTACAAGCTAAGAGGAAGGTGGTCATGCACACGGCGAAACAAGATGTAGAACGCCTGCTACATCAGCTACCGGACGACAGCACTCTGGAAGATATTCAGTATCACCTGTACGTCTTGGATAAGATAAAGCGCGGTCAGCGAGCGATTGCTGACGGCAAGCAGTATACATCGGAGGAAGCACGAGCACGCCTGAGTCAATGGATTACACTATAGTCCGGTCGGCGGAGATAGTCGGCGATATTGATGCTCTAGCCAATTACATGGTATTGCCAAGTTAACTGGCTAGGCCTGCTAGAATCGGGATATGAATATCATAAACGTCACAGGTTCCCGCAGGACATCATCAGTTACGCCGTCTGGCTGTACTATCGATTCAACCTGAGTCACCGCGATATCGAAGATCTTTTAACCGAGCGAGGAATCACTGTCAGCCGGGAAGCGATTCGCTTGTGGTGCATCAAATTCGGTGCCATCTACGCCATGTAAACACCAGTGTAAAAGCGCAGCTATTTGCCGAATATTGAAATAGGCGGATCTCGGCCTATTTGAGCTGATAGGATCGAATTGCGGCTCAGCCACATTCCGGAACGACCCGTTAACAGGCAAGAATCAACCGTAGGGACTATAAGAATAGGTGTCGATTAGAACGGTATGGCGCCACCACAGATTTGACGGTCAACGCTGGCGCCATACCCCAAAAACCGTGCAGGTGCACGACCCGTTAAGTGTTGCACATAATGGGAATAAATCCAGCCCTCATCGACCTTTGGGTCGATGCAATCATCCAGCCGCCTCTACCAGTGTTGTCGCTGCCACGCCCAGGTCATTGTCTGTCGCCAGTGTGATCGCGGCCATCGCTATGAATCGCCCCGGATTTGCCGGAGGCTAATTTTCTTGAGAGGATTGGCTAATGAACAGACGACCCGGATATTCAAAAGAAGTACGCGAACGTGCAGTTCGGTTGGTGTTAACCGGCGAGCATGACCATTCATCCCGTTGGGCAGCCATACAGTCGGTGGCTTCCAAGATAGGCTGCACCCCTGAGGCTTTGCGCTCGCGGGTAAAGAAGATA
>JBDNIE010000258.1:0-41098 GCA_041688425.1 Halioglobus sp.
CCAGGCTTTAAACCCGAACCCCGATCAGTATCACTGGTCGGGGTTTTTTATTGGTGCCATCGTTATACTGCATGGACCCTACCCGGCACTGGGCGAGCTACGTTTGCTCCCATGCCAACATTGCGGGATCAATACTATGACCGAAGGGCATGGTTAAAGGAGCGGCGTGCTAGGCCACCAATATTGCCCCACCAAGCATTTAGATCACTCGTTCGTTGCCCCCGTCTATAGGTATCTGTGCCCCTGTCGTCGCTGCAAAAACGTCGCTCGCCAGTGTTGAAAGAAGGCGACCGACGTCACTGGATCGAATTTCCTTACCAAGCAGGTTTCGCGCCTTATAATCCGCGACACTCACGCCATAGCGGGCGGCCGAACGCGCTAAAGTATCTGCAGTCCACAGTGCCGTATCGAACACTGCGTCTGGATGAACGACATTAACGCGAATACCGTCGGAAGCCAATTCCAGTGCGGCTACCCGGGCAAGTTGAGTTATACCTGCTTTACTGACGGAATATGCTGCCGCTCCAGGCCCCGGAGCAGCAAAGTTTCGCGACCCTACAACGAGGATAGAAGGATTTACTCCATGTTTTAGATAGGGAATCGCTGCCGTCATCAACCGTTGTGTGGCGGTTAGGTTAATAGCAATGGTTAGGTCCCAGGTGTGCTCTGCGAGGTATTCTATACGCTCTCCGGAATTAAATATTCCCGCGTTGCAAACCAGGATATCAAGGCCACCGTAGCAGCGGACCACTTGCTCTACGGCCGCGGCAATAGAGGTACTGTCGGCGACGTCGCATACCACGCCTATTATTCCGCTGTCCTTAAACGTGTTGACCACTTCCGGGTTGATGTCCAAACCCACGACGACGGCGCCAGCGGACACCAGCGCTTCGCAGGTTGCTTTGCCTATGCCGCTATTGGCACCGGTCACGATCGCAATTTTGCCCTGGTGGAGCTTGCTGTTCCGTCCACTGTCGCCCAATTTGGCCTGCTCGAGTACCCAGTACTCCAACTCAAAAATGTCTTTTTGCGGGAGTGCTTCCCAGCCTCCTAGTGCTTCGCCTGTGCGGATTGCCCACCGTGTGTGTCTGGCGATATCGGAAATTATATTGCACTCTTTCTCGCTGCTTCCAAAGGCAATAGAACCGGCTTCGCACCAGATACCCACGCGCGGCGCCGGGTCCAGCATTCGTAGCCCTGAATGATAATGTGCCTCGTAATAGGCTTTGTAGTCTTCGCCAAAAGCTTCAACTTCTGGCACACCGCTCAACGGCTTCGCGCTGATAATGACCGGAATCCGCTTTGTGCGGATCACATGATCAGGCGTTAGGGGCCCTCGGGTAGCGATATCAGCGACATCGGACAAACTGGAAAACCCCTGCGCTTCAGGTGATTGATCCAGCATTGCCAGTTGGGGCTTCCCGCGAGCCTCGGATACGGCTTTACGTATACGTGCAAGATCCAAGAGCTCGATCGGGTGTCGCACTGCTTGGGGTTTGGTCGTGCTGTGGGAAACAATATAGTCCTCGGCCCGGGTAACCAGCTCAATCATGTTTTCGTACGCTATCTTGGCCTCTTCGTGGTAAGTGAAAACGCCGTGGTGCATCAGGATAATGCCTCTAAACAACCCTGGGTCAGAACGTTTTATGGCCTCGTTCACTTGTCTAGAAAGAATGAAGCCAGGCATGGTGTAGGGGAGTATCAGGCAATCGGGAAAAATTTCAGCGAGTATCGATTCTCCCTGCGGATTATTGCTGAGGGTTACGATCGCGTCGGTGTGTGTGTGGTCGATGAACTTTGCCGGCAGGATGGCATGCAGAATGGCTTCCACAGAGGGTGACGGTGAGGAAGGATCCAGCGTCAACGCGCGCAACTGGCGGGTCATGTCCAAGTCTGACAGAGTGTCCAGCTCCGCCAGCATACGAGTTTCCTTTAGTCTGACCGCTGGAAAGCCGGGGTTTTCGATGGTCTTCAGGTCCCAACCACTGCCTTTTACATACAGCACTTCGATGTCATTGCCGAAAAAATCCTGCGCTGTTGCCTTCACGGATGTATTTCCTCCGCCGTGCAACACCAGGTCTTCATTTGAGCCCAATAGACGGGAGGTGTAGACCCGCATGGCAAGATCATCGTTGGCGAAGGCCGCAGCGACCTCGTCGCTCCACAGGCTTAACATTGTTTATTCTCCACAATCGAAGTTAATGGCCAGGTTATCGTTACAGCAATCTATTTGTGTTCACGGCTGATGGTCCCCTGAAAATACTAGCTGAAACTTAGCTTGATATAGCACTAGGACCGATCCGGAAAAATAGTACAGCACGACAATTGGAGGTGGTGTCAAAGAGCAATCGTTTTGGCCAATTCGTACAATTCGATGTCATAGGCATTGTCTGAAGCGATACGCATGCGAAACTCGGGGGAAATAGCCCCACACTCCCCAACATGCCGGCGGGGCATGGACTTAATCCTCCAGTTATATTGATCAGAGAGTTTTTTCAGGAAGACATCATGACATTCGGTTATTCCTACTACTTCCATCGCGACAAGGTTTTCCTTGGCGATCTTCAGTCGGGAGTCATCAGCGATAATAACACCTGTGCTTGCCGCAAAGATTTCCAGCGAAAAGCGGCCGGGAGATCGATCACGAAACTGAACCAGCTGAGGGGATAGATTCTCCCCACTACCCAGTTCAGACCTTGGTGGAATTGTCGGCGAGCCATCAAAAAAACGATTTTCCGCGAGCGCTTCCGGAGCAGTCATAGAAAAGAGTTTAGTCTGATAGTTGCCGATGAAGGACGAGTAGAACCACGGATCCTCATAGATCTCTTCGAGCGCCATGTCGTTTTGCTCTGGGTGATATTTGCGGCAGTGTTTCAGATAGGAGAGTGTGCGTTCTATCGGATCGCGGAGCAGTGTGATTGCAATGTACTGATGATTTAGGAGTGACCGAACCGCATAGGGAACATGTCCGGATACCAGACGCAACTTTCCGTCCATTGCGTTTATATCTTCAACAAATCGCGGGACGTGCAGATAAGCTTCCATACGGCGAAAAAAGTCGTCATTAGAGGCCATGTAGGCGTCAGGATAACGCTGCTTAGGTATGAAATTATCATCGAAATGGGCGGTGAGGGATGTGCCCCCTGTCTTCATCACATGAACGAAAAAAAACCTGTCCCTATTAGGGAATATATTCACTTGAAGCGAGCGAAGTTTGTGGGACAGTCGCTGCAGTCGTCGACTGGCTGCCATCAGGTTTCCCCTCGAAAAAGGGCGACTACCAAAGTCGTAATCTCAGGTTTTGGACAAGGCTGGAGTTGCGGCGACCATAGACGATTTAGGTTTAATGCTAAGGACATTCTGTTCTCGGAGCTGTGCTCGTCGGCGAGTCAGTATAGTGGAAAACTTTCGGACAAGTACAGGAGCGAACGCTGCGACTGCACAAGTGAAATGTTCTTGATTTTGACAGCAGCCTAGCAAAGATACGACTATGTGAGGCCACTGGAATCGTAAAGCAGATGTGCCGAGCAGTTGCCGATTAATTCGACAAACATTTCTCGGCTCGAAAACCGCCACTGATTTTCCACTTTGCGGAAGTGGTCCTTGTATCTCCCAGATATTATCGGTTGAAGTGGTAGCGTCTCTGTTGCTTGAATGACAGTGTAATAGGAACGCGCACAGGCGTCTGTTCCGCTCTCATCTACTTCAATGATGACGTTAGTTGTAATGTGCTTGGTGAGCGGTGTCCCCGTCGATTCGTACACGCGGCAGGATTGTTGGTACATCGTCAAGACGTCATCGAATCCAACGCGACGAACGTTGTGTACTGTCGAGATGATTTCGGCTTCACGAAACAACTCGGCCACGCCTTTCAGGTCGCCGTCGTCGATTAGTTCGGCATAGCGGTAAATCAGGTTTTCTATCTGGCGACTGTCTTCCATAAATATTTACCTGAGTGGATCAAATTGCACATACACAGAGACTGATAATGGGCAGAAATCTTAGCTAGTGACTACAACCGGGATGTTAGTGGCAGGAATAAAATCCTCGGGATGGCTGTCGCCGTACCTGATTAATTCACCGAGCGCCACGTCGATGTCCTGACTCACCGAGCGCAGCGATTGCCTCAGTTCTTCAACTTGCTCTGCCGAGACCTCTCCGCGGTTAAACGCACGCAGTTCCTCCGTCATCATATTGATCGGGTCGTGGTTGCAGGTCTTGCAGACCGGCTCGCGGCTCACCACCATAGCCAGTTTTTGCCGAGTGACTTGAAGGAAACTGTAGTCAAATACTGAGCCCAGGCCTGCCTGCTTGCGCCAGTCTGAACAGCACAAATAGTAGTTGCCGTCATAGCCGATAAACAAAAAGCCCCATGGTGCGCCACACAACGGCTGCCCTCCGCCCTCGGTTAGGTCGCTTCGGGCGCGAACCATCTCCGAGTACTGCTCAAACTGCATATGCTCTACGAATAAAGCGCCACCACGATTGATCACGCTATAGTCGTGAAACTTCTTCAGACCGCGAGCGCGCCAAAATTTTTGCATGGCCTTGATGTGATCTCGATCCTCGCGGTGGTCTACGAGAATGATCACCGGTGTGCAGCGCCCCTCGGCCAATTGCGCAAACCGTGTGATGTTGTCACAAGAGGTCTTGAAAGGCAGGTTATATATGCGCTCATACTCCTCGTCAATATCGGAGATGTTGATATAAATTTCATCCAGTCCTGCATCCAGCAAGGCATTCGCTTTTTGCTCGGTGAGTAGTGCACCATTGGAAGACATGGAGCATTGGAAGCCTTCGCGTTTAACCTTTTCCACGAACGATACTGTATTGCGATTGATAAGCGGCTCTCCCAAGCCGCAGAGGCTGACCACTACTTCCAGCCCGGAAACCTCTTTCACGACTGCACGGTACTCTACGGCGCGCGCCAGTGCTTTGTCGAAGGTCGCGACGTCCATAATGCCTTGATGTGGTGTTGCATCGCGGGGACAAAAATGACACGTTGCGTTACATCGATTGGTAATCTCGATGTCAATGGTCAGGTTCATAGTCGCACTCAATTGGCAGGGCTTTTAAAAAAGGATGGCACCTAAGGTGTCGAGCTGTCAAGAATAGTTCACAATAGTGCGGCCGTATCGCCATTTAGGCCGTTTTTTTATGTAATCCCGCAATATTTGTGTGGTGGAATCACTTGCAGAGCTCCGCATCCATCATTTTGACATCCGCGATAACCAGTTTTTTCTCGCGGTACAAATTGTTGTAAAAATCGATCAGATGCGGCTTCAATCGGGGGGAGTAACCGTCTGAAAAGGAGCTAAGCATTATGTTGGAAAAGCGGGCTTTGCCCCGAAAGTTTACAAAAGTGGGGTTGTCCAGAAGTGCGTCATCGGCGGGGCTGTATACGATATCACGTTTGGCATCGCGCAAAAATCCTGAAGAATAGAGCTTCAATGTTGATGAGGGATCGCGTGTCGTGAGGTGCCCTTTCGGCTCAAAGTAGCCGGTCAAAACAATGGCGTTACAGCGGGACGGTTCGAAGTACGGATCTGTCAGGACGATATCCCCCATTCGCCATTCCAGCCCATGACCGGGAAGGAATCGCAGATCCCACACTCTGTCCTGTCCTGCCAGTATATGAATTTGGCGGTCTGTGGAATTCTGCAATACGGTGGGGAGCGGGCCGATCTCCAGGCCAATGGCAAAGCCGTAACGCAGTGGTGTTCGCATGGCGTCAAATCCACCGTAAAGTATTTGAGTATTGTCGATGCCGGTTATCTCGCTGACAGGCAGCAGACTTTTACGCCAGTGCTCCCGCCAGAATCCAGACGTCAAGTCAGCGGCGATTTCCCGGTGTTTGGTGGCAACATCCACCGCGCCCTCGGGACTCTCGGACAGGTTGAAAAGAGCGGGTGGATAACCATACAAACTCGCCAGTCGCCAGTCGCCAGAGCCGGTCAGGAAGCTGAAATTCAGGGTGTTGACGTTGGCGCTATAAACTTCCCAACTCCGACTGCGCGAATTGCCAACATCGGAATGAAGAAATAGTGGCCATAGATTTTGCCCGTCGAGATCAGCGGGGGCCGGAATTTTTGCCGCGGCGAGCAGGGTAGGATAAATATCAACATTCATAACGAGAGCATCCACGAACTTTCCCTGTGGAATAGCCCCTGGCCAACTGACGATAAGCGGGGTGCGAAAGGCGCCCTCGTACATTTCGCTTTTTTTACCATAAAACGGATAGTTGTTATTTCGCTCTCTGTTCGTCCCGCCATTGTCGCTGACAAATACTACAAGCGTATTTTCCTTGTCGATTGCCTGGAGTATCCGGCCAATGGCATCGTCCAGTTGGGTGACCAGTGCTGTGTATTTCCCCTCTGGTGTGTCCGGGAACTGAGCGGCATAGCGCTGTTCGGGTTGTATGGGTTGATGTGGGGCCAAAAAAGCATGGTAAAGAAACCATGGCTCGCCGGCTGCTTGCAACCGTTTGATCGCATCAATCGTATGATCCGTTAGCAGGTCAGTGAGATGTCCATTGAACTTTACTAACTCTCCGCCATCTTCACGCAGCATGGGGTTGTGGTAGGTTGGCCGTTTTTGTCCTTTGTTCGACTCGGTGACTTCACCAGAAAGTTCCCACTGATTGAGAAACCCAAACCAGTGATCGAACCCCTTGTTTTGAGGCCAAGCCTGCAGTCTTTCTTCCCCGGCGTGCCACTTGCCCGTGAGGTGAGTGTGGTAGCCGGCGGCCTTTAGCTGTTCCGCTATCGTCAAAAATTCTGCGGGAATTTCTGAGCCAACAGGCCGAAATCCGGATCGTTCAGGATAACGCCCGCTCAATATAGCGACGCGGCTTGGCGTGCAGGTAGAGTCTGCATAGTGCCGCCGGAAGGTCACACCATCCTGCGCCAACTGTCGGATATTTGGAGTTGCTAAGCCTCCGCTGTTGATGGCCGAAGTATCGTCATAGCCAAGGTCGTCGACTACAATCAATAGGATGTTGGGCGTCACCTCGGCTTGAACTTCAGCCGCAGGATTGACCGACTCCGACAAGAAGCTCTTGACAACGGATAGCCAGGAGAACAGCAATATTGCAAGTAGCAGTATTGCTTTCGAATACCGATCATCAAGAATAGATGAATGAGGCGATGACATTTTTTATCTCTGTTCGACACGCGCAATTCGATATACTACCATTGGACCTAGCGCGACCATAAACTTCCTCTTAATTCCTGAAAATAATATGCCTAGCCTTCTTCCTGATACTTACCAGCTCAAAAAGGCTCTGTTGTCGCCGCGTACGTTGTACATGCGCTGGAAGTACAGGAAAACCAGCGGCCCTATGAAAGCGATGATGGAATTGCACTACTACCGGCCTGCGCTTTTCGAGTTTATTGGGGCGACGTTCGTAAATAAGCACCTTCTTCACGATGTTGATATTGATTCCGATAGCGTGGTTTTGGATGTAGGAGCGTTTATCGGGAGCTGGGCTCAGCACATGGTGGATCGTTACGACCCCGTTATTTATGCCTTCGAACCTAATCCCAATTCGTTTCTTCGACTGCAGGAAAGGGCGCGTAACAATCCCAAGCTGCAACCCCAGCCCTACGGTTTGGGTGATGAGGATATCACTGTAGAATTCACTTTGAACGGCTTGGGTTCTTCGATGTGTGATGAGCGCGACAGTCATTCCGGCACGCCACGCACAAAAGTGGATATTGCGGCCATTGACAGGGTCTGGAAGGACTTGAAGCTGGATCAGGTCGACTTAATGAAAATCAATATCGAAGGTGCTGAATTCCCCCTGTTGGACAGGATGATCAAGACCAATTTATTGAACAAGGTTGACTGCTTTATGATTCAGTTTCACGAATGGCATCCAGGCGCTTATATCAAACGGCAGATCATTCGTGAAGAGCTATCAAAAACACATCGACTGGAATGGGATTACCATTTTGTCTGGGAGAAGTGGGTTCGTATTTGAGGAGCGATGTGTCCGCGCGAAGCACTATTTACGCTGCCACTTCTCCCAGATGAAGTGATAGTCCCACAGGAGCGTGTGAGATTTAGCCAGTTCTTTTCTGATCCTGCGCCGCCTTCTGTATGCGCCCGGATGCCATTCGTGGAACTGAATTAAAAAGCAGTCCACCTTTTCCAGCAGCCCCGTCTCTATCATTCTCTCGAGCAGCGGAAATTCACCTCCCTCTATATTAATTTTCATGAAATCTACTCGATCCAGGTCCAGTGATTTCCAGGTTTCGGCGATGTCATGAATAGCGACTTCAGCGATGGTAACGCCATCCTTTTTGCTGGTAGCAGAGAATACCGACGATCCGAGAAGCTCGAGTGCCATGCTTAACGTTTCCGTTTTGTCTCCCAGGCCAAACTCGTAGGACATCAGCCGAGCGTTGTCAGCGCTTACCTTTTGTAGTTTTTTGTAGTTTTTCGGATCCGGCTCAAAGGCGTGTAGCGTAGGCCCGTATTGCGCCATTATTTGAAGCGCCCACTCCCCCCTGTAGGCGCCGGCGTCGATAACGACACTCTCTGCGTTAATATCCGCTTCGTAGAGCAAGAGACTATTTTTACTGACTGCTTCCATCCATGTGTAGAAGGCGGGCCGATAATAGTTTAGTTCTAGTGCACTGCGAATGAATCCCGGCTCAAGATTTTCCCTGTGGCGCTTGTACAGCTTCCAGGGGTACATGAATGCTTTCTTGATGTCATAAAGGCTGGGAGTTTTCGGCGGCATAGTGCGGCATAACCTTGGCTGAGTTTTTACTAACAGCAGTGGCACAGTTAGGGTCTATTTGGCCTATTGCCATAAGGGAGTAAACTGCGGCGCAACACGCGCTTGTTGATTTTGCCTTGTGCGAAGTGGTCGGCTCGTCAAATGAAGTAAGTGCCATTCTTCTCAGCTACCGATGGCGGTGCGCATCCGAACGGGTTTATTGGGTAACTGATACGCGTCATGGTTGCCAGGCTCTATCTCCCCAAAATTCATTGAAAACAACCGTCGCCGCTCGCCGCCATTGTAGCTGCCGTGAATGGTTCGAAAGTTCCAGATGATGAGATCGCCCGGAGTACTTTCGATTGTGCATGACGGTATTTCTCCCCCTGCGATGCCATAGAGATCCTGCATGGCGGAGGCGTCCTTGAAGTCCTTACGCAGGGTTCTGGCATAGGTTTGCTGGTGAAAATGGCTGCCGGGAATAATTCGTATAGCGCCATTACCTCCCGTTAGGTCGTCGAGATAAAATGACAGTTTGATGTGGTAGTGATGGAGTGGCGCCGCATAGTCGTCTGAATGCCAATAGCTCTCACAGTAAAAGAGATTGCCATCGCTGCTAGCCCACTTGAACTCGGGTCCAATCAGGCTTTGAACGACCCCGACTACTCTTGGATCGCGCTGCAAGGGCGCCAGACGTGGCGACTGCTCGATAAAACCCGGGATGATGACGCGTCTAGCGTCCCCATGCAGGGCTTCGTTGGTTTCCCACACGGGTTGTTCCTTATTCCCGAAAAGATCCTCGAAGCCACCTAGGATGTTCGCAATGTCATTGGCGAACAGTCCGGGCAGCTTCAAAAAGCCAAACGTCTCGAAAAAATGGATTTGTTGAGGCGTGAGCAGATATTGGCTATCGACCAGGTCCTTGTCGCCCAGTGTGCTGGTCAGTGCTTCACTCATGGAAGTCCTCTACTGTTACCGTTCACCGAAGAAATAACCTAGCATTATTGCCATGTTTAGTGAAGCACGCTGGTGCGACCGTGTGAGCCAGTTAGCGCAGTGCGACAATCCATGCGATTATCGCGTGCTACGCTGCTGATAACACCAAGTAATTGATCCTAAGAACGTTGGGAATGGCGCCGCCTTGCGCCCAAAAGTGGCACTTGGGCGGTGAATTGAATGGTATTGGCGTGGGACTGTGTGAGGCAGGACGCCGAGGGCGGCCATCCGCGGGGCGGCCATCCGCAGCCCGAGCCCTCACGCCGGGCCTGCCTCTGTTTATGGCTATGGGGTCCCGGCGGTTTCCACCCCGATACCATTGAATTTATCGCTGACTTTTAAGCTTAAAGCAGTGCCATTTCGAACGTTGGTTGTCTTTTTTCGTAATGACGGGGCACGATTTTTGGTTGATGATTTTCAGCAATCGAGTCAGGATGAAAACGGTTAGCCGCCTGATCACGTTTCGGCACTGGCTCAGACAGGCCGGCCTAACCATGTCCTGTACGTGTCGTCCGCTCTTTTCTGTTATTGCCACCTGCGCTGTGGCTTTAGTATCTGTGGTCGTTGCCGGGCAGCCTGGGCAGGTGACGCGCTTTCAGAGCATGGCGCAGTACCTGCAGGATGCCTCACCCGAGTTACGCAGAGACTTTGCCGCTGCAGCACTGTCTAGCGTAGCCAGTGCCTATCGGGCGGAGGCTAATCTGGCCCGCAACGAATCCCGTAAATCCTCGCGGCACGAAAGCCTGCGTACCTGGTCTGCGACGGTTGACGGGTTTGCCAGGCAGATGCCCCTGCTACTGGAAGATATCGAATTGGGCTTGCCGGTAGATTTGACGTTGGGAGCGGAGAAATCTCTTGCGATTACCGTCGCTGGCCGAACCGTTATCCTCAGCCATCCGCGCTTAAATGAACAGAATGCTTTTGAACAGGAGATAATCGTGGCGTTTTGTGCCACACATAATTGCGAGGGGTTCATGTCAGGTAATGGCGACCTTGAGCCAATCGCGGTCTCCGCAGCGCCGATACGCTCAAACTGGACATTCACGTCACAGGAGTCCTTATGCGCTTACCATGGCATCACGTTACGTTTTCGAAGTGCCGTCGACATCGCTAGAGCGCGGCTGGTCTGTGAGCAGCTCCTGCAAGAGGTTGTAACACTGGCGAACGAGTTGACCTGGCAGCAGCGCCACTCAGTTGACATCGAGTGGGGTCAGCTGGCGATACGGGCTACGCCGCTCAGCCCCGGGCACATCGTGCAATTGAATGCGATGGGCGATTCTATTCTTGTGACCGTCCCGCTACTCTATAGCAGCCCTGAACTGCTCAGTGATGTTCTGCCATGGCTAAACCAGCGCGTGAGCAATCAGCAGGAAGTGGATATTGTTCTCGATGCCGATCGCTACGGTTGGCAGAATCGTTAACTGAGCGCCGGGGGCGGCCATCCGGGGGCGGCCGTCCGACCCCGGCGTCCTGCCTCGCACAGTCCCAATCCGATGCCATTCAATTCACCGCCTAAGTGCCACTTTTTGGCTTAAGTAAGTGCCATTGGAATCTGGCTAACACTAAAGCGACAAGGCACCTAATTTTTAAACTGCATTACAGCACTGAGCAGTCGGCGGCAGGTGATTTGTCCAATCAGTTTGCCATTTTCCACGACAGGTCGGCGCCGCTTGTTCTTCAGCAACATATCCTGAGCGACACTCACAATGTCTTCATTGGGATGTGCCACCACCAGATTATCCGAGGCCATATATTCGCGAACGACACCGATATTACTATTGTTGTAGATGGCACCGAGTACCGCTCGCAAGCAATCCATTTCGGAAAGTATGCCTACGAGGTTGGCATCGTCATCAACAACACATACGCCGGAAATTTTATTATCGATGATCACTTTCATGGCATCCATAATGTTGTCATGTGGGCTAACCTTTACCGGGTTTAGCAACATGTAGTCCCGCAGATTCACTGATTGCAACATAATCTTCTCCCGTACCCGGAGTGACCGGTTTTTATCAAAGTATAGCCGTTAATAGAGCGAACCGCGCCTGGAAAACTTTCGCCTTTGACGATTATGCTGTGCATCCGGCTAGCGTCATACAAGGAGCGCCGCATTGGGTGCTTTTGCAGCAGGCCACTACGCCGGGATATCAGGCGGAGCTTGCAACAGGGTTGTGCAATGCTAGAGTGCATCGTGGTCCCTGGGCAGCCCTGTTAACCCCTTGCCCTCAACTGCCGGAGTCCGGATATGTCGCGAATAATTCCAGCTGTGTTGGCGGTATTGCTATCGGGCAGTTCGATAATTTTTGCGAGCGCCACGCCGTCAGAACGCTTGGGCGAGTCTATTCGATTCGAGACCATCAGTTATCAGGATCGCAGCCAGATCGACCTGGAGGAGTTTAGACAGCTCCACGTATTTTTGCGCGATTCCTTCCCCCGGGTGTTTTCCGAACTTGAGGTGGAAACCGTTAACGGCTACAACCTGCTGATCCGTTGGCTTGGCAGCGATCCAGAGCTAGAGCCCATCTTGTTTACTGCACACATGGACGTGGTCCCCATCGAGCCTGGTACCGAAGGGGATTGGGCCCACCCGCCTTTTGCCGGCGTGATTGCTGACGGTCGCATTTACGGTCGTGGCTCACTGGACAATAAGCTCGGTGTACTCGGTAACCTCGAGGCAGCGGAGTCGCTGCTAGCGGAAGGTTTTGTGCCCGCGCGGACAATTGTGTTTGCCTTCGGTTACGACGAGGAGATCGGTGGCAAGGAGGGCGCTGGCAAGCTGGCTGAGCGCATGCAGGAACAGGGCTGGCATTTCACCTGGATGGTGGATGAGGGGGGAATGTTGATTTCCGATAACCCGCTGTTGCCCGACAAGTCCATCGCTATTATTAACGTCACCGAAAAGGGCTATCTCACACTAACGCTCGTTGCCACAGGTGAAGGTGGTCATTCGTCGATGCCACTCAAAGTGAGCGCCATTGGGCGATTGTCTGCCGCATTGGAGCGTATCGAGAACAACCCCTTACCGACGCGGATAGTGGGCCCTGTTGCAGCAATGCTGGAGAGTATGGCGCCCCATCTCGAACAGCCAAACCGATTTTTCTTCGGCAACCTCTGGTTAACTGGAGGCGTGGTCGCAGACAGAATGAGCGAAGACCCGATGACTAATTCGTTCGTGCGCACTACCGCCGCTTTGACCATGTTCAATGCTGGGGTCAAAGAAAACGTAGTACCGCAGCGGGCCGAGGCCAAAGTGAATTTCCGTCTGTTGCCCGGCGATACGCCTGAGTCAGTGGTGAGCTTTATCACGAAGGTAGTTAATGATCCGCAAATCGAGATCACTAATGATCAGTGGGATAATGTGCCGGAAGTGTCGGACTATTCAGGCGGGGGGTTCACGGTAATTTCGAAAGCCATTAGCTCGGTCTATCCAGACGCCGTTATCGTTCCCTCCCTGCTTGTCGCAACTACCGACACCCGTCACTATATCGATGTGTCAGATAATCAGTACCGGTTTCAGGGCGTCTTGGTGGCGTCCAGTCAGGCGTCGTCTGTGCATGGTACCAATGAATATGTCGATGTTGAGAGCTATGGTAACGCTATAGCGATTGCACGGCAGATGATGCGCCTCGGTGCCCAGTAGGGACGCGCTGGCAGGTTCAGCGTGCGCCGCCTGCTGCACAGTGGTAGGCTTTTGCCGTGGCTTCAAGTCTCGTACCCATCCCGGAGAACATAATGCGTAGTGTTTTCATCATCGCGGCCTGTGTGCTGTTATCAGCCTGTGTGAGCCAGCCGGCGCCCTCGACGCTGTGCACTGAGCCACGTTCGCCGGTGTGCACCAGAGAGTTTCGGCCCACCTGTGCGGTATTGGCCGCTGGCGGCACCAAGGAGTTCGCCTCGCCCTGCACTGCCTGCGCAGACGTTACCGTGTCCGGTTATATCGACGGACCCTGCCCGGAGTGAGCCTCACTACCCGTATTCTGCTGGCCATGGCAGCGGGGATTCTTATCGGATCGCTGCTCAACTTCCTGATGTATGGCAGCGACCTGTCCCAGGGGTTGCCGGCACTGGTGAATACCTACCTGACCGGAGATGACAGCTTTCTCGATGTGGTGGGGCGAATTTTCGTAGCGTCTCTCAAGTTGTTGGTGGTGCCACTGGTGTTTGTGTCGCTGATCTGCGGATCGAGTTCGCTGGGTAACAGTGCGCGCATGGGCTCCATCGCAGGCAAGACGATGCTGTTTTACCTGGTCACTACCGCTATCGCCGTTAGCGCTGCGCTGCTATTTGCCGTCTTTGTCGGCCCGGGCGAGGGTGTAAATCTGGTCAGCGACGCGACCTTTGATGGGGGGGTTGCGCCGCCATTGGCGGATGTACTGGTTGATATCTTCCCTACTAACCCGGTGGAAGCGATGGCCGAAGGCAAGATGCTACAGATCATTGTATTCGCCCTGTTGTTTGGCTACGCGATTTCTCACGCGGGAGAACCGGGGCGGCGCATCGCCAGTTTCTTCAGGGACATGGAGTCGGTGGTCATGAAGATGGTCGATATTCTTATGCAGGTGGCGCCCTACGGCGTGTTTGCCCTGCTGGCCCAGTTGTTTTCCACCATGGGAATCAGCGCCATCTTAGACCTGGCGACGTATTTTTTCACCGTGTTGGCAGTGCTGTTGTTTCATGTGTTGGTGACCTATAGTCTGCTGCTCAAGGGCCTCACGGGTTTATCTCCATGCATACTGCTGAGCAAGATGCGGCCGGTATGGGCCTTTGCATTCAGCACCGCATCCTCTGGCGCTACGCTGCCCATCACCCTGCGGACAGTAGAGCGCAGGATGGGGGTACACAACTCGGTCGCCGGTTTCACCGTTCCGCTTGGTGCCACCATTAATATGGACGGCACCGCGATCATGCAGGGTGTGGCCACAGTATTTATCGCTCAGGTTTACGGCATGGATCTGACGATGAGCGCA
Organism: Halioglobus sp.; assembly: GCA_041688425.1. GTDB lineage: Bacteria > Pseudomonadota > Gammaproteobacteria > Pseudomonadales > Halieaceae > Marimicrobium. Next base: position 14,692 of record JBDNIE010000258.1, read on the forward strand.
TATATCACGGTGGTCATTACCGCTACGCTGGCTTCGATCGGTACCGCAGCCGTGCCCGGGGTAGGCCTGATCACGCTGGCGATGGTGCTTGGGCAGGTCGGTCTGCCGGTAGAGGGTATCGCATTGATTATCGGTGTTGACCGGTTGCTGGACATGGTGCGAACGGCTGTGAACGTGACGGGTGATGCGGTCGTCTCTGTCATTGTCGCGCGCAGCGAACAGCAATTTGATGAGCAGGTGTATCTGGACCCGAGCGCGGGCGAGGATGATGCCGATGTCGAAAAGGCTCTGGCGCCGACAGCCTGAAGGCTGTCGTTTGCTCGACGTTAACCGCGGCCCTTTAGAATTAGTAAAAGCCACCAGTGAGACCAATTTCACATTATGTCTATTCAATGCACTATCGTTCCCGTAACGCGCTACCAGCAGAACTGTTCGATTATTAAATGTGAGGCTACCGGTAACGCTGCAATTGTCGATCCCGGCGGCGATGTCGAACGTATTCTTGCAGCGGTCGCGCAAATGCAGGCCAGTGTTGAGAAAATCATCCTCACGCATGCCCACATGGACCACTGCGCCGCCGCCGACGTGCTGCGTCAGCAATTGCAGGTGCCGATAGAGGGGCCGCATCTCGAGGATGACTTCTGGTTGCAGAAACTTCCCCAGTCCTGCGAGAGGTCGGGTTTTCCGCCTGCGCAGGTATTTGTTCCAGATCGCTGGCTGCAGCAGGGTGATCGGGTGACGGTGGGTGCGCAGGAGCTACAAGTATTTCATTGTCCCGGTCACACGCCTGGTCATGTTGTGTTCTTTTATGAAGCGCAGAATGTGGCTTGGGTGGGCGATGTGATTTTTCAGGGATCTATCGGGCGTACCGATTTTCCGCGGGGCAATCACGAGGAACTGATTGCGAGTATTCGAGAGAAATTGTTTCCGCTTGGCGATGACATTACCTTCGTGCCGGGTCACGGCCCGACCTCTACCTTCGGCCATGAACGGCAAACCAACCCCTTTGTGGCTGACTCGCGCTATGGCTAAATCCGAGGCAGAGCGCGAGACAGAACGCAAGATAATGCTGCGCCGTGAATACCACCAACAGACGGCCTGTATACATTGGCACCAGTTACAAACGTACTACGCCCATGGCAATGTCATTTGCGTGGCGCAGGAACTGGATCTGGTAGAGGTCGCGGTGCAGCTGGGTATGGACAATACCGAGTGCTTCCAGAGCTGGATCGCTGCGGAGCAGATCGCGGGAGTGAGCGATGAGCAAGCGCTCACCTGGTACGACACAAACCGGGAATTGTGGGCGGTGGTCGCCGCGCCCTGGGTGCTGGTGCAGCAACGCGACGCCTAGCGCGCCAAATAGGGCGGGCTGGACTCGTCGGCCTTTGGGTGTCTCCGTGGGGTCTGTGGATGTCGCAGTGCAAGCTTCTAGCGCCGCCTACCGAATCACCTTGATCCAATCTCCGGTGGCGGGTTCGCCTCGCGGATAGAGCCCGTTAAGCAAGCGCAGCTGTCCCTCGGCGTCAGGGATGCGTGAGCTGGTTGCGAGGCTGGCCATGGTGGCGCCCTGCGGTACCTGAATGTATTGAACATAAAGCGCGTTACCAGAGCGGTGCTCCGCTGGATGCATGGGCCTGAAGCTTTCTATCATTGCAAGCAATGTGGGGTCGTCAGCAGCAAAGTTCTGAGCCTTGCCGTCAAACAGGTAACTCAAGTTGTTGTAATCGATCACGGCGACACGCTGTGCATTGGCGCCGCTGCCGACGATAGCGGTATAGCCTTTGAGCCCCGCCTGGTCCAGTTTTACGCCTGCGCTCAATGTCCCGGATACACTTTCTTCCAATACCCCGCGCGGCGATGTTTTCTGGCCGCGGCGGCGGATAGTAATGGTTAAATCAGCGCTGCTGTCTGCTGCGCTGGCTACGATCGCTTGCGCGCCAGCAGTCATCGTCCAGTTCCGGGGATGCTCAAAAGTGAAGCCCAACTTGTTGTGATAATAACGATTCTCCGCACGATCGCTTTGCACACTCTCACCCCATACCAAGCCCTCGATATGGCGCTGGAACTCGCCGGGCACGGCTGGGTCTTGCGCTGGTGTGGCCGAATCCAGTGTGCTGGCGGTCTTGATAACCTGCTTTAGCCGTTGGTCATTGCGCGGGTGTGAGGCGTAGAGGCCATGATACGAGGCGACCCGCTTGCCGCCGGTCCTGGCCTTTACGCGTTGGAATTGCTCCTGATCCTTGAGCACGCCGATCACTTCCAGCAGTGAGTCCGGATCGTAGCCGGATTTGTACATGGTCTGCGCGCCTAGTCCATCTGCCTCCAATTCCATATCCCGGCCATAGCCGCTGACCAGTTCTGTGCCGTACATATTGGATGCAGAGGCAAGGTCGCCGCTGCCAGTGAGTACATAGGTTGTTGTCGCCACGACTTTATTGGCGACAGACGCAGCCTGTCGTCGACTGTGGTGGCTGGCCGTAACATGGCCGATCTCATGCGCCAGTACGGCCGCTAGTTCCGCCTCGTTGTCGAGGTAGGCCAGCAGCCCGCGATTAACATAGATATAGCCGCCGGGTAGGGCGAAGGCGTTGATGTCGGGGCTGTCGATCACAGTGAAAGTGAAGGCAGTGCCGGGTTCACCGCTGTTGGCGACCAGGTGCTGGCCCACACGATTGATATAGGCCTGTAACTCAGGGTCATCGTAGGCGGCACCCTGCGTGATCATGTCCTGATGCATCTCTTTGCCGACTGATGGGCTGCCTGCGCAACCAGGCAATGTCGTTAGCAAACCGAACGCCAATGCCGTTGTTGTGGCGAGGACGAATACGTTGCGGCAGGGGCTAATCATACGGATATCCTAATGCTCGCTGGAGAGGAATTCCAGTAGCTGCTGGCCAATGCCATCGCAGGCCGTCCCCTGTACCGGGGCGATAATCGGTATCGGGATAATGACTGCCGGCATATAGGATTGGCCCGTGGCGCTGGTATTGACCTGGCCCACTTCTGCCTTATCGGTGAAGTCCCAAATGGTGGCCTCATAGTTGGCGTCATGGCCCCAGGTACCAAAGCCAAAGCAGCCGCCGAGGCTGCACGCCATCGAGCCGCTGCCGCCGGTGCGCTCTGTCGAGCCGTCCAGCCAGATCATATATTCCACTTTCAATGTCTTCATTTTTTCTTCGACGGGTTGCTGTTGCAGCAGGCGTTCGATATCCGCCGGGTGCAGGGGTGCAGTGCGTGGCTCGAACCACGGGTAGAGTGCGTTGAGGAATTCAAGCTCGCTAATAACCGTGATCGATTTATCGCCTGAGGCAACATAATCGCCCACACAGGCAACGAAGTCTGGCTCCGTTTCGTAGTCACTGGCATGACGCCGGCCGAGTATGACCACGCTGTCATCGCCAATACCTGCGGTGGGTTCGTTAAACACTCTCTCATCGACCGTGGCAGTGACGCAGGCAGAGACCGCGATGGTAATGACACACAGAAATATAATGTGAAACAGGGAGCGTGTCATGGCTTGGCCGCTTCCGTTTCCAGGCTCTTTCCCCGCAGCCAGTCCTGGACGGCAGGCACGCGGTCAAAGTTTGTAGCGAAGTTGGCGCCGGCATCGCGCAGGGCCATGACGGCAGCAAAGTTCACCGCTTCCTGGTCAGTCTGTAAAAAAGCAGTCGGTGTCTTGCCGTAGCTGGTCATTTCCCACTGTGCAATGGGCGCGCCTGCGGGGCTGGTCAACTCAAAGCGGTAGCGCATCCAGATTTCGTACACCTTGATTTGAGTGTGGGCGGGTATCGCGTACTGCAGTTCCTCCACGTGAGGAGTCAGTACCGCATCGACATTCGCAACCGTTTGGCCGGGAACCGGTTTTGAGGGCAAATGTACAAGCTTCGTGAACATGCCCGCTAGCAGCTTATCCCACATTTGCACCTGCGCTGCACCGGTTTCTACGATCCAACTGGACTCATTACGGCTTTTTGTTTCATCGAAAAATTCGTGTTCGGCGAAGCCGGGGCCATACCATACCCCTATTGTCAGCGGCAGTGGTTCGATTAAAGGGGGTGGAAAATGGCCTTCTACGACCACATGTGCAGGGCCGCAGCCGACCAGTACCGCTGACATGCAAAAGAGCATTACCGTGCCTCGCCGCCAGAAACCCAGGCGGCTGCTAGCGGAAGTCATTGAGTGCGACAAAGGTGCCTCCGTTGCGACGGGTAAGTTCACGCATCAATGTTGCAAAGCGAATGCCAGTGCCTTGCAAGTGCGGTGCACGGCTGAACTGTGTAGGAAAACCCACCGCGTGAATACGCACGAGGCGGTTGCCGTTGGCATCCGCGCGGTTGATGCGATCCACAGTGTCGATCACCTGTGTGATGGAGGGGCCGGTGAACTCATCGCCGAATACATAGATACTGATTTTCTTGCCAGGTTCAGCGAAAGCGCGGATGGCCGCTTCAATGCCTTCCACCGGGCTGGAGTTACTGAACACACTCCAGCCACGCAGGTTCTGCACGATGATCTTGCGCCTCCCCGGGGTGTCGGGAATCCACTTGCCCCGGTAACTGCTAAACAGGTAGTTGCCCATATCGTTCATGACCTGAATGCCCTTTACCCTGGGGTAGATGGCCAGCGTCTGCTCGATCTCCGTCAGCACCCGGTCCCAGGCATAGGAAAACATGGAGCCGGACGTATCAATGACAAAGATAATGTACTCGCTGTCGACGGGAATACCGCCAATCAGCTGGTTTTTTGCTTGATGCTGAGTGCCGAGCAAGCGTTTCATCTCCTGCGTCAATTCCTGCTTCGCCGACGCCAATTGCCCTTCAATTGCTGAGTTGCTGCTGGTCTGGACCTGCAGGCTATCATGGCGGGATTTTGCGCTGGCCATTTGACCGCGCAATATGGCGATGCGCTCTTCATAGTCTGACATCTGTTCTTGCCTGGCGTTCAGATCGCGATTGAGCACCCTCGTTTCACCGCGCATTTCAAACAACAGCTCCTGTAACGCTGCCAGCTTGCCTTCCAGATTGATGGTGGAGGCCTCAATAATCTGTGGCTGCACGGTTTTGGTAATCATCAGCAGCAGAATGATGGCGCCGAAACCACAGCAGATCACGTCGAGGAACGACAGGGAGAATTCTGCGGGGCCTCTGCCTCTGGCCCTGCGCCTCGCCATCAGGGCCAGTCTCGCGATGGGCTCATCAACGAGCCACGGGTGTATAGCGCCAGTTGCCACAGCTCTGACACGGCCATGGGGTCACCCTCCATGGGTGCCAGTATGATATTCACCGGTACCCTGCCCGGTAGCTGCCGGATCGCCTGAGCGTAGAGCTTCTGTCGTTCGGGACCTGTGACCTTACTGCTGCGCGGCGCTGATGTGCCCTGCGTCGGCAGGCCATCGGTGATCAGGAAAATATTGTCCGGTGCCGGCGAGAGTTTATTCATCGCGATAAAAGCGTTTTCAAGGCTGGTGCCGCCGCTGGGTGTAAGCTTGCGCAGGGCGCTGCTTACCTGCGCTAACTGTGACTGGTTGGCGACCTCTAACCACTTGCCATCAGTGCCGGACAGCGCCGCTTTCGCCTCGGTATTGAAGGTGATGACCTGGTATTTGCTGGACACCGGCAGTTGCGCTGTCAGCCAGTCAACCGTCTTCAGGCTCTGTGTCCATTTCTCGGCCTTGCGTTGCACCGACTCACCCATATTACGCAGTCGAATAATTTGTACCAGTTTGTCCGATAACATGCTGGCGGACACATCGACCAGAATGGCGATATTGTTGCCGCCCAGTTTAAGTCCCGTGAGGTACTGCCGATTGCCCTCGCCGATAAAATCCCTGGCTGCGGCGCCCGTATTGTCCTTGCTGGATTGTCGCAACGCCTTGACCTCGGCTTCCAGCGCCAGCAACTCTGCCTTGAGGTTTTCGATGTCCTTGCTCTCGGTATAGCCCTCGCGTTTGCGTCCGGCTGTCTGCGCCTCAAATTTTTCAGTGTCCTCGGCGATGCGCGTTGCCAGGCCCTGTGCTTCCACCATTTTCTGGTCCAGCTCAGACAAGATATTGCGCAGCCGAACGAGGTCCTTCTCGCCGGCGCTGACATCTTCTTCCAGCAAGCTGACTTCCGACAGCACATTTTCATTAAGCACTTCAGACTCCTGATCAATCGCGTGGTTCATGATCAGGTACACGAGAATCACCGCGCCAAAGCCGCAAGACATGATGTCTAGAAAGCTCAGGTTGAAAGTGGTGAATTCGCGCTTTTTTCGCGCCATAGTGGTTAGTTCCTAACCTCAATTAAGAGTGTGGGATGTCCTGTTCCTATGATGATGGTGTCGCCGTTATCGAGGGTCTGTGCAGGGGTATAGGTAGCGCCGTTCACCAGTGCGCCGGCACCGTTACCGCGCAGTTGCCAGCCCTGAGCACTGCGGTAAAGTTCCCAGCCATCGGCTATTACGGTGCCGGAGGAGAGCAGTGGCAGCGCCACATGCTGGCATAACACATGCGTGGCGCGGGTGTCTGTTTTGGCAGGCGGCATTGGCGCGGTCGTTACAGGTTCAATGGCAGCTACCCGCTCAGGCATGGAATCAGTTTTAGTGCGCAGCGCTGCCAGTGGCAGGGCAGTCACGAAGCTGAGCGCCTGCTCGCGTTGAATCAACTGCTCCTGATGCAGTTGCAGGGCACGGCGCATGTCGTCGGCCTGCAGGATGTCGAGCTGCTTGAAGGCGGCAGACAGGCCGGGCAGCAATGCGGTCAGCGGGTCAGCGATCACCCGGTCTTCGGGACCCAACACACCCATCGTCTCCGTGGCGCTATCAAATAAGCGTTTGCCAGCTGCCTGCAGTTGCAACGTACTAACACGTGCTTGGTAACCGTTGATATCCAGATTGGTTTCCGCGCTTGTGTTAAGCGCGCGCAGCGCCGCAGGAAGCGCATCGTAAAGCTGCTGCTCCGTGGCGGCCTTGCGCCGCGGGTCGAAGCGCGTCTGGCGCACAAACTCAGCCGCGATCAGTTCCACCAGGCGCTCCTGCATTTGCAGTAGGCCACAACCTGGCAGCGGGACTGTGCGTTGCAGTTCTACATGGTTGTCGCGTTCAGCAAGCTCCGAGATCACGGCCTGGTGGAGTTGCAGTTCCAGATGGAAGAGTCTCCCGCCCTGGCTGTATAAACTGCCCAGCGCCACGCTGCGGTTAACAAGGCCGACGGCGTCAAACGGGCACTGCTGCACAATGCCCAGTAGCAGGGCGAGTTGTTCATGCTGCATGCTGCCGGATACGGCCAGCAGCAGTTCATCGGGCTTATTCGCCTCGCCATGGAGTTGCTTGAGGTGGGCGTGGACCAGGTCGCCGGTATGCCGTGCTGGCCCCAGCGCAGGCTGCAGTATCTCGGTACTCAGTTGCCACCAGTAGCGCGTGTTGATATCGCGTGGCTGCAGGCGCGCAGCGGCGCGAGCGGATGCACCAAACAGGTAGTCTTTGCCTTGCAGCAGCGCATAGCCGGGGCTTTGTACGCGCGCATCCTGATGCCACAGCTGCAGATTGCTGTCATTGAGGTCTAGCAGGCCAATACTCATTAGTGGGCTACCAAAAAGCGCAGCAGGCGTTTATCGGCATAACGCTGGCTGTCCAGCACCAATCGTTCCTGTGACAGCTGCAACTGGTGCAGGCAGAACATAATGATGATGCTGAGCACCAGCGCCACAAAGGTACTGTTAAACGCCACGCCGAGGCTGGCGGTCACCCCGGAAATGTCGCCCTCTACCGCTTTGTAGGCCTGCCCCAGTGCATCGCCGATACCGCGCACGGTGCCGATAAACCCGATAGAGGGGATAGCCCAGGCGATGTAGCGCACCATGGACATTTCCGAGTCAAGGCGATCGGATTCGATGTCGCAGTTTTCTTTGATAGTTTCAGAGACGGCCTGAATACTGCCGGTGGTGGCAAAGCGCTGTAGCGCTGAGAGCAGGGTGCGTGGTAGCAGGTAATCCTGTTCTGCCTCCGGCAGTGCTTCCAGCGCGCGACTGTATTCGCGAGCATCTTCGGGTAACACAGTGGTGCCCTCCGGAATATCCAGCAGGCGCATGTCCAGCATCTCGCGCTCGCGCATTCCGCGGCGGCCTTTATAGCCCATTATGGCCAGCGCCCAGATCAACAGGATAAAACACGATTCCTGCTCGTAATCGCCGATCACCACGGCGAAGCTGCGCGTAGCGATGACCTCCTCTCCCGCGGCCTGCTGCGCTGCTTCACGCTCCAGGTGGACCTTGGCGTTGGGACGGATGATGCCGACGTACAGCGCGTGCACCACGATGATCGCGATCAGCAGGGCGAACAGCTGGTAGATAAATTCGGATGACATTCTTTGCTTCATGGGTGAGTCCTATATATCCACCGGGAATGAGACTGGCACATCTTCGGAAATCTCCTCCGAGGAGCGGTAATCGAAGGGTGAGCGACCGCTTGTATCAGCGCTTGAGCTATTGGGCGCCGACTCTCGGTCGGCGGGCGTTTCTGGCGTGGCTGCCGGTTGCTCTGTGGCGTTATCCCGCGCCGCTGAGGCAGATGATCCAGTGGCCTCGTCTGCCTGGGGCTGAGCCATCACTGGCAGCGCAGCGAATACAAGGGCAAGGAGCAAGAGGCTTGCTTGTGTGGCCTTGATCATTCCTTACTCCGCATAGCGTGCAAGGCGGAATCCTACGTCATCCCGCCCCTCTTGCCCATAATCGCGGTAGGTGAGTCGCAGTTGCGATAGCTTGGAATGCGCCCAGGAGGCGCCGCGAATGACATAGTAATCGCCGCTCTGGCTGCCCAAAGGGTCTTGCTGAGTGCCGCCGTTCGCCGCCGGGATGCTGTAGACATCGTGCACCCATTCCGAGACGTTGCCGCCCATGTCATAAAGGCGCTGCTGGTTGGGTTTAAACGAGGCGACCGGTGCACTGGCCACATAGCCGTCCTTGTAATTGTTGAGGACGCGACCAGTGACATAGGCCGAGCTCTCGTCGGCGTAATTTTCCGCCCGCTGTGTGGGTGGAAAGGTGTCACCCCAGGGAAACAGTAAGAGTGTGTTGCCATTGGCGCGCGCGGCCCAGGCCCACTCGGCCTCTGAGGGCAAGCGGTATCCGGTCGCCGCGCTGTTGTAGCCGGTGATGATGCCATTGCTCTGGCGGTAGAACGGCGGCAGACCTTCTTTCGCACTCAGCCAGTTGCAGAACGAAGCCGCCTGCTGCCAGGTGACTTTTACGGTGGGCTGGTTGTCCTGATTGAGGCTGTTGCCATCGATTTGCCCAGAGTCGTGGCCAGGTTGAAACTGGCGAAATTGTGCGTTGGTGACCTCAGTGGTCTGCAGGTAGAACATACGGCGCAGTGCAACCGGATGCAGTACCTCGTTGGCGCGGCGCCCGGGATCCCGGCGCGAGGCGCCCATAGTGAAATCTGCCAGTGCCGATTCAGCGGGTTTGAACAACAGCAGCGTCTGGCCCAGTGGTGTGGTAATTTCCGCTGTATTGCGCGCGCTGACGACGTCCTTTTGCGTTTGCAGATTGACCTCCACCAGCTGCGTGAGCCCCGGTCGCGGCGTTACACGTTGGCGAACTGTGGCGTAACCGTCGAGGCTGACCTCGACGGTGTGTTCGACAGCCGGCAGCGATACACTCTGCAACCCAGAGGCAATGGTTTTGCCATTGACGCGTACAACGGCGTTAGCTGGGTTTATGCGCAGGCGCACCTCGCCCAGTTGCGCCTCAAGGCTGACGTTGCGCTTGTCCTTGCTGGCGGCCGCCATCTCCACTGTGCTGTTGTAGCGTTTGTAGCCAGGCTTGGACACTTCCAGCCGCAGCGCCACGCCGGGCTTTACTTGCAATGTCAGCGGAGTCTGACCCTGGAACTCCCCGTCCAGCGTGACATTGGCGCCGCTGGGAACACTGGCTAAATCCAGTTCGCCCGCCGCAGGCTGCAGTTTTATCTGGCCCAGGTCGGTATCTTCAGAGGCCTTTATGCGCAGCGTTTTGTTCCAATCGGCAAAAGTGGGCATCTGCAATATCAGCTGACGGTCACCCTGCAGCACTTCCAGATTGGCAGGCGTAGTTCCGGCGGGCTCGCCATCCAGTAAAATAGTGGCACCGGGTGGCAGGCTATCCACAGTGACCATCGCCCACGCAGGCGCTAGCTGCAGTGCCAGTGCCTGCTGCACATTGCGCCCGGTGACCTGCACAATTTGCTCCATTGGCAGATGGCGGGCTTCTTCCAGTCGCAGGCTGTGCTCGCCTTCCGGCAGGGGCAAGTCTGTAAGGGGTGTCTTGCCGACCGCCTCACCGTCTACCATCACGCTAGCGCCCTGCGGTGTGCTGTCGATAGACACCCTTCCCGGCAGCGCCTGCAGTTGCAGCTTAAGGGTCTGGCTGTCGCGCTCATCCACAGTAACTGCAGTCACCAGCGGCTCATAACCGGTAGCACTGGCGCGCACTTCGTAGTCGCCGGGCAGCAGCAGGTAGCGCTTGCCGAAGGGGAGTGCCAGGCCGGAGACAGAGATCTGCGGCGGCGCCTTTGCGATGACCTCGATCTCCAACGAACGCGCGCTGAACAAGAACAGCATTATCAGCACAAATATCGCCAGGCAGGCGAGCAGTACTGCGCTCCCGCGCTTGCGCGGGCCGGTCGTCCTAACGGCGACTTCTTCCAGCGGAGTGAACCCGCTGGGCGCTATCGTGACAGGTTTATTGGGCATGCAAAGGGTTTCTCGCAGGGTGGATTCCGAGTGCATCAGGCGAGGTGCTGGTCATCTCAAATGGACTCGGTGCAGATAATAGTCACCGGCGCCGGCGCGGCGTCGGCAGTGATGGTGAACGTCTGGCGCACATCGCGATAGCCCGCGCGGGTGCCCAGCGCGGTGTAGCTGCCGGGCCTGAGGGTGAGCTCGCGCTCAGCAAAGCTGCCGAGGCGCGCGACTTTGTAGACAATAACCTCGGTCTTATCGTCTGAGCGCAGCGTGACGTTGACGGTGGTGTTGGCCTCGCGCAGGACCTTATCGAGAGTGGAGATCTGCTGTTCAAGCAGTGAGCCGCGTGGCGTCACCTGCTTTGCCTGCACCAACAGTTGTTCGGTCGCGCCTGCAACGGCTGCATCAGACAAGCGCTGCGTATCGGCGATGGCGGTGCGCAGTTGTTGGTCCAGCTGCGCACGCATGCGACTGCGTTGGAGGCCTTCGCTGGCAAACAACACGCTGCCGTCTATTTTTTGCGCTTGCTCGTAGGCTGAGACTGCCTTACCCCACTGTTCCTGCTGCTCATCGCGCCGGCCCTGTTGGTCGAGGCCGGACAGTCGCTGTGCTGTTTCTGCAGTGCTCACTTCCTGCAGAGCGCTGGCGGCTTCTTTGGATCCCGGCTGCAGCTTGGCAGCGGCGTTAAAGGCTTGGCGCGCACTGTTGAAGTGGCGCTCGTTGAGCGCGGCATAGCCTGCACTCATGGACTGGTTGAAACCTCGGTCTCGCGCTTTGGCCATAACGCGCTGCAGCTCGCTCTGCGCGCGTGCGTGCAAGGGGTCCAGTTTGGTGGCCTGTTGCAGCAGTGTTTGTGCTTGTGTCAGATCCTCAGCGGCTTCCGCTGTCGCCGCTTCATCGAGCAATGGCAGCAATTGAGGGAGGACCTCGGCGCGGCGCTTCAGTGTTGCAATGTCGGCGTTATCCGGTTCGATAATGGCCGCTGCTGCCAGCGCGGCCAGGGCTGCGTTTGCATCACCCGCATCTAGTGCCGCCTGCGCTTGCTCCAGCAGTTGAACAAGCCTCTGAGGAATCGAGTCCTGTATTTCCTGCAACGCGGCAAGCCCCTGTTGGTATTGCGCGGTGGCTTCTTCAAACTGCCGGTTTTTGTAAAGGGCATCACCAGCCTGCGCCAGCGCGGCGATCTCGGCAAACGCCTTGGCCGCCCATTGCTCCACGCCGCGCGCCTGCAGTGCTATCTGCAGTTCCAACAACTCGGCGGCCGCTTCCTGCGCTGCTTTGCGCTGGTGTGCGATTTGCGCATCTGACCAGGGTGCGGATGCATCCACAGCGGGCGGAGACTTTTCTGCGGTGCCCGCCGCCTGTTCTTGTGCGGGTGCGATGGCGCCCGATGATTCGCTCGTGGTGCCCGGCGCACTTTGCTTGGGTTCCAGCGCGGCGGGCAACAGAAAAATGACCAGTGCCGCCAGCACTACCAATAGTCCCAGTGCTGGCAGTACCCACACCGGCGTGCCGCGCTGAGTCGGCGCAGTCGTTTTTTTCGTGCTGGCACTGGCGCCGACGGTAGAGTCGGACGCCGGTTGTATGACATCAAACGCGATGGGTTTTACTGGATCATTATGAGAAGACATGCCGTGGTTGGGGCCTTGCGTATTGGAGGTAACGGATCAGAGTGTATCAGCAGTGCGGGCAGAATCTTCCGGTAATTGCAGCCCGCCGATCTCGGCGCGATAGATATCTGCCAGCAGCACGCGCCATTGTGCATACTGCTCTTCCACATTACCGTGGAGGGTGACAGTGCGGTCTTCCAGATCGATGACCTGTGGCGTGACTTCTGCTTCCAGCGAGGCGCCCAGTTCCTCCAGTGCCTGCACGTGAATCTGCGCCTCATTGCGTTTGTCCAAACCGCTTTTCACCAGCAGACCGCCACCGAGAACGGCGACCTGCCCGGCAACACGGCTGGTCCTGCTGTCACCGGCAGTGGCTGCGGCGATGCCCCCGATAACGGCCAGCCCACCGATGATCAAATTGCGTGTGCTCTCGGCCTGCAGTCGCTCCAACATTAATACCTCCTGGTAGCTCGCTTTGCGCCATTCCTGATAGGGCGCGGCCATCTGTGCATCGAATGACGTGTAATACGCCTGCAGCGTATCTACGTAGACATGGTCGCGCTCGCGAATGACGCGCACGCGCTCCAGCATGGGGTCATTCGCAGCGGGCAGGCGCTGTATCTCATACTGCCCATTGCGTGTCTGCTTCAGGTAGCCGTCGAAGGCGTCCGGGGAAAAGCCGCGCGCGAAGCGCAATTCGGTCACCACGCGGATGTCTGCACGTTCTTTAAGCGTTAACGCCTGCTGTTGTTTGAGCAGGTCGTTGGCAATGGTGTTATACATCGCCTGGAAGGGGTCATTGATATTGCGGGTGGTGGCTTCATACGAATAGCGGCTGGCCTCTGCGGTGTATTGTTTGTCCAGCCAGACCGCGCCGCGCGCGTCGGTGGCGGTGATCTCAAGTTGTAAGGTCTCGCCATCGGAGCGCAGGATTTTGCCGCGCACCATGAGGTCGGTAACCTCACCGTCGTCCGGCACTACCCTTACCGCACCCCATGCCCCGCTTTCCTGCATCGCCTGCGACAGCTGCAGGGGCATGAAGCGAGCCTCTGCCTGACGGACTTCGGGATAGACCTGTTCATCGTCGTCATAATCGTCAAGGCCCGGATCAAACACCACCACTGCGACGTCGAGCAACTGCGCTTCAGACACACTCGTAGCAGCCGTCTGGACCGGCGGTATCGAGTTGCTCTTGATAGTCTGATTCACGCAGCCACTTATCAGCAGGCATAGACCCAGATAGCACAATAGCCGAAGATTGATCACTATTGGATGCCCTTGTATTTGCGATACTCTTCCCAGAGTTTTTCACGCACCGCAGGATCGGCTTCGCGCGAGGCAGCCTCGCGTAACTGGCGCGCGACCACATCGTCATCACTACCGCTTGGAATATCAGCAGGCGCTGGATACTTGGCCATGTCCTGAGGCGGTGCGCCGCCCCCGGCGCCACCCATGCCGCCGCCCGTGCTGTAGCCACCTGCATCTGCCATGCCTTCGTCATAAGGGCTATTGCCCTCTTCGGCACTGCTGGCACTGATGCCGCCCCCCATGCCGCCACTAGCGCCGCCGCGCGATTTTTTAGCGGCCGCGCGCGCCGCTTCTCGCTGCTCTGCTTCAGTTTTGAGAATCAGGGCGTCAAATTCTCCTGCACCTTTTTCCAGTTGTGCGTCGAGTATGGCCACTTGCTCTGTCGGTGTCAGTGGTCCGCTGCTACCACCGCCTGGCATTCCTGCGGGATTGCCGTAGCTCCCGCTACCATAGGCGCCCCCCGCGCCGCTGCCGGTTGCCTGGCCACCTGCTTGGCTGCCTGCCTGTTCGCCTGTCTGACTACCTGCCTGTCCAGCGCTGCCGGCAGGACTGCCAGCGGCTGATGTTTGTCCCGCTGCGCCTGGCATTCCGCCGGCGCCATCCTCGAGGCTGGTTTCGTCGCGCAGGTCAGGTAAGCCCTGGCCTCCAACGGACTGTTCACTAAAGGTTGGCTCCGACTGCGCGGCGCCGGATGCCTGGCCGCTGGCTGTTTGTTGTGAGCCTGAACTGCTTGCAGCGGCGGTTGACGACTCACCGCCCGCACTGTCAGTGTTTTCTTCCGGCGGGCCCACGGCGTCGCTGGCGCTGCCCGACGCGCCACTGCTCTGTTCGGATGCCGCGCTGCCCTGACTGCCTGCAGATTGACTGCCGGATGCGCTGCTATTAGAAGGCGAGGTGGCAGGCGAGCTGGCAGAGGGCTGGCTGGGGCTGCCGGCTGAACTGCTGGAACTGGCGCTAGTGCTGCTACTCCCGGCAGAGCTGCTGGAGCTGCTGGTCGGCGGTGGCGCGCTGCTGGGTGGCGGTGTTGATTGCGGCTGTGTTGGATTGCTGGCGGTAGGGCAGCCGGACAATAGGATACACAGGCAGGCTACTGTGCCGATGCTATATTGGCGCCGCAAGGAAACGCTATTGTAAGTTAAAGGCTTTAACAAGTTTTTGTGTCTCTACAGGTTCTCCGGCCTCGAGTCGGGGCCGGAATGTTGTATTGCGCAGCTGCCGCATGAGGCGAAAGGCCTGCTTGTCGTCTTCCTCATTGTCATCCAGGCGCTCCAGGTTCTTCACACGGCCATCGGCACTCACCCCGAATGCGAGCGTTACCGCAGCGTCTGTGGGTTCAACAACCGGTGGCAGCGGACTCAGGTCTGCAATATTCGGGAGCGCTACTGGCTGCCCAAACAACCGCTGCGTCTGTTGTTGGGCATCATTTGAGCGCGCAAGTTCCGTGGCGGCCTCCCGATAAGCCCCCCAGGCCGCCTCGGTTCTGCCGTTCCATAAGCGCCAATCGCCCAGCATGATCCACGAGTTGACAGCGGATTGGCTATCCGATGCATTGTTCTCCCGCTCGATACTGGCGATGGCCTCGATGATGGCATTGCCCTGCTGGTAGCTCTTCCCATGATAGGTTCTCAAGCGCAACAGGTTTTCATCGATATAGCCATCCTCGCCAGTGACGGGGGTGCTCGGGCTGATATCGTATTGGGAGATCATATACTGCGCTTTCAACATCCCCTGCAGCGGGCGCAGTAGCCCGGGTGACTTCTCTCCCTCGCGTTCGACGACATCTTTGAAGGCCATGCGATATAGCTCCAGCATATCGATGACCCGAGTGTAGTCATCCTGCGTCAGGTTGAGCTGGTACGCGTCGTATTGCCATCTCGCCTGGTCCATAAAGGCGTCCGCCATTGCCTCGCTGCCGGCCATGGATGTGATCTGCACTCGGTACAGGTAATTTTGTCGTTTGTCCGCCTGCAGATAGTTGCGGCTGGCCTTGTGGCTGGCAATCTCACCCTGTAGTAGCGGGATCTGCTCCGGACAATAAAGCCCCTCATGGATGCGCGTCAGGTGCACGCCGCGCTTGAACAGTTTTATCGCTTCATTGTGCCGCCCCTGCGATTGCAACTTTAGGGCCAGGCTGAGCAGTGACTCCGAGAGTTGCTCGGCGTAGGCGCCCTCGCGGGACTCGATCTGCTCTATGGCGCGCATGTATTCCTGTTCCTGCTGCGCGCGGCTGCGCTTGCTCACCGGCGGTTCTGTAGTCTCAAGGGCGCTCACTTCATCATCGCGCATCGCTGCCTCTTGCGCTGGAGTGCCGTTTTTGGTCGTCGTTGCAGCGTCCTGCGATTGCATGCTCGGGTTACGGGCTGGCGTATCTGCGGCCGGCGTCGTAACGCTGTCGGCAGCAGTTTGCATCTGCTCGTCGTTCTGGCCCCATGACAAAGGGGTGGCCAGAACCATGGGCAGCAGCAGGCAGGCTCTAATGTAGCCAAGAATGGACATCGTGTTCATATCACACCCCCTTTGGTTATGCGCTGGCTTGAGAGAGTTAGCGTTGCTGTGCAGGCGACAGCAAGACTATACATTACCCAGCTAGGCGGACAAAATACTCGCCCATTGACGCATCGGCAATGTGTCGCCAGGTAGAGAAGTGTTATGGGACAATTTGCGCGGGAAACCGCCATTGAGCAAGTCGGTGAAAACCACTTTCGCGGCGAGTTGTGCGAGGGATGGCGTATAGGGGCAGTCCCCAACGGCGGCTATGTGCTGGCGGTCGCGGGACGCGCGCTGCGCGTCGTACTGCCGCATAAGGACCCAATGACGGTCAGCGCTTTCTACCTCGCGCCAACAGTGCTGGGCCCTATCGATTGCCATGTGGTATTTCTGGGCGGTGGCCGCAGCACCAGTTTTGCCGAGGTCAAAATGTTTCAGCAGGGCGAGCTAAAGGTGAGTGTTACCGCGGCTTACACTGATTTAGATAAACTCGGCGGCGAGAGTTGGTCCGCTCTGGACCGGCCACAGTTCCCGCCATGGGAGGAGTGCGAGCCGCCGCCCGACAAGGGGCTTGAGTTCAGGAAGCGCGCAGAAATGCGGCTGGTCTCAGGTACCGATGTATTCAACAAGCGCACACCCGACGGCAGTGGTGAGTTTTGCGGCTGGGTGCGCCACAGTGATGGCACTGCCCCGCAAGTGATCGACCTGTTGATGTTTGCCGACGCTTTTCCACCTCCAGTTTTTAATGTGTTCGGTCCAGTGGGTTGGGTGCCCACGGTCGAGCTTACAGTGCAGGTGCGCGCGCATCCGGCGCCGGGTCCTTTGCAGGTGCGTCTGGTGTCGCGGCACATGACGAGGGGCGTGATTGAGGAAGATGGGGAATACTGGGACAGTGCCGGCCAATTGGTAGCGCTCAGTCGGCAGACGGCGAAGGTCAGGCTGCGCAAGGCCTAAAACGGTCAAAGCTTTGCGACAGAGCCTTGTTGTATTGGCAGGCTTCCGCCATGCCGAACATAACTACTGCCGGGCGCGATCAATCAAGGTATAGGTCAGAAGTCCGCAGAGTAGCGTCACACCCAACAGCGGAAAGGCCAGCCCCATAGCCACCAGCAGCACAGTAAGCCCGCTGCGTAATGGCAAGCCCGCGGTGCGGGGCGCTACCGGCAGCCACCGCGAACTCGACGGACGACGCAACCACCACAAAAGCGTGCCACTCGCACACAGGAAGATCACTGCGACGCAGGCCAGCACATTCAGTGCAATGTTCCACCAGCCCATGCTGGCCTGGTGCACGGCGACTCCGATTGCCATACTCTTTGCCATTGCGGAGTAGTCTTCAAAGCCGACCTCTGCCAATATCGCACCGCTATGGCGGTCGACATGCACTGTTCTCTCATCGCTCGGCACATCAATGTCGCCGGTCATCGTCGTGCTGCTGATGGTGTAGACGCCATCGACGTCCTGCGGCAGCGCGATGCGGTAGCGCGGGCCGAAGTCGATATCCTTGGCCAGTTTATCGACGAAATCCAGATTTATCGCAGTGCGTTCAACTTGGGCGGCGTGCAATGCCTGTGAGGCCGAAGCGGGCAGTGGTGTCTGCTCCAGGCCCCAGGGCGCTTCTTTTGCTGAGCCGTGATTCATCGCGCTGTGATTTGAACCTGAGAGTGCTACAGGCCCCCACCTTTCGGCGGGGAAAGACCCCCACGCTTGCACGAACTTGCCACCCCAGATGTTGGTCCATGCCAGCCCCGATAGCAGAAAGAAGCAGAGCCCGACAGAGGCATATAACCCGGTGAACAGGTGCCAACGGCGCCAACGACTGCGGCGGGAGGATTCCTGTGCAGGCGGCAGTTTTTGTTGTCGCAACCACATGTATGGCCCGGTGACGATCAACAGCAATGCCAGGCCAGCAACCACTTCCATCAGGATTTCACCGACATCGCCTATTAGCAGGCTGCTGTGAATCCGTTGCGCCCATGCGTAGGGAGTGCGGTTCCCATCCACCACACGCAGTACCTGACTGGTATAGGGGTTGATGTCGACAACCCAGGCGTGATCGGCCTGTGTTAGCTCAAACTGCGTGGTGCTGTATGCCGTGGGGGGCGGAATATACTTGGTAATCGTCGCGTCGGGCAACGCGGCAGCCGCCGCACCCAGTTGCTGCATGGGGGATCTCGGTGTGCCCTCAGAGGCATCGACGACAAGGCGCTCGCCCACAGGGGTCTCCACCGATGTAAAATAGACCATCACCAGACCGGTGATCGCCAACACCAGCAAAAATGGCATCACGAAAATGCCGGCAAAAAAATGCCAGCGCCACGTCGCCCGGTACTGCGGGCTGCCCGATGTCGTGCGTTTGTCGCTTTGCGTGTGCGTCATAGCTGGAAGCGAACACCAGCATACAACGACAGCGGTGCGCCAGAGTTGAGAATGGGCGCGTCTGGCGCCGCGATGTTACGCACGCTCAGCGTCGACACGTACTCGGTGTCCTGCAGATTAGTCGCCTCGACAAAAACCTCCCAGCGCTCGCTGATAAAGCCGCCGCGCAAACCCAGCAGCGTGTAGCTGTCCACCTTATAGCTATTGTTGAAATCGGCGTAGCGATCGCCCACCAGGTCGAAGGTTGGCCCCACGTAAAACCCGCTTGTATCACGATACAAAAGTTCCCCGCGCACCGCATAATCTGGCGCCGCCGGCAAATCGTTGTTGCCGTAGGTAGCATCGTTGTCGAAGCTGAATTCATTAAGAGTCACTGTAAGCGTTGGCTCAAGGAGGTGGCGCCCTGCACCGTCCAGCGTCAGGGTGCCACCGAGTTGTGACTCGATGCCCGCATGTATCGTTTTGTCTACGTTCGCAGTGAGGCTGGTGCCCGGCGCGAAGGGGTCGTCCACCGAGAGGATTTCATCATTGATCTGCGCGTAGTAGAGCGCCACGTCCCAATACCACTTGCTGGCCTCACCAAAAGCCTGCTCGCCGCGGCTGCCGATTTCCAGCACCGCGCCCTCCATTGGATCCAGTGTCTGGTCATCGCCTCTCACGTCGTCTTCCAGCTCATAGTTGGTGGGTGCTTCAAACACCCTGCTGGCATTGGCAAACAGCGTAATACTGTCGTTGATATCGTATAACACGCCAAGGCGGGGGTTGATGCTGTCGTAATCGGCGCTGGGATTTCGCACCACCGCTGTGGCGACGTCGGTATTCTTAACATCACGCTCTGCCCATACGACCTGAGCGCCATACACCAGTGTCCATTGGGGCGCCAGTCTCCAGCGGTCTAAGGCGAAGGCTTCCAGGTTCTGTGCCGTTCTGTCTACAGCAGTTGTTTCGCCGTTTTTCTTGCCGTTGTTGTTGCGGTAATTTCCGCCGCTTACCTCGCCGTCACCATAATTGAAGCCAAAGAGGAGGTCGTGGCTGTCGAGTTGCAGCTCATAGCGCCCCATCACGCCGGCATCGCGGTGGTCGGTGTCAATCAGTAGACTGAAGACTTCCTGCGGGGGTAGTGGTCCGGGCCCGTCGAAATCGACCTCGCGGTAGACGATAGGGTGGTGTAGCGTTTGCTCCTCCCAGGAGACGCCCAGTTCAAGGCTGCTATTGTCCGTGAGTGCCCAGCGGGTCTTGTTGGCCACGCGCCAGGTGTCAACGTTAAGTTGGTAGTTGCCAAGTTCTGCTTCAGGAGCCGCTTGGCCCGGGTTGTCCTTGAATTGCTCTTCGGTCAGCGCGCCCGGCAAGTCCTGTTTGCTGCTGAGATATGTGCCATAGAAACGTGTGTCGCCGCCGTTCGAGAAATTCCACCCGGTGTTGCCAAAGATGCCGTCGTGTTCTTCGCGGCTGTGCTCGCGATAGCCGTCCCAGTTGTTACTTTTTACTGACACCAGACCGTCCAGGCCATTGTCGAGAACACCCGAGGCCATTGCCCGCGCGTCCATTCGCCCGTGGCTACCTGCATTGGCAAATAGCTGCAGCGGACTACTGTTGAGCGCTGTGGGTGAATTGAAATTGATGGCTCCACCGAGCGTGCTGGCACCGTACGTCATTGCATTGGCGCCGCGCGCAATTGTCGCAAAGCGCGTGCTTAGAGGGTCAATCAGCCGGTTGTGATTGTTGCCGTCGGCGGTCGTGATCGGCAGGCCGTCCTGCAGCAGTTTCACGCCGTTCCTATCGAAGTTTGTGGCGTCGAGGTTGGAGCCGCGAATGGAGAGAAAAACACCATCGCCCCCCGAGGTGCTATTGGCCCAGACGCCCGGTGCGTAGCGCAGCATATCGGCCAGGTTCGGCATAGTGCGCTGGAACAGCGTGTCACTGTCGATTACGGTAACACCACCGGGGGTCAGGGCTTGTTCCCGCAGCAGGTCAAGTCGCAGTCGTTGGCCATGGACCTCCACTGTCTCCAAAGTGGGGCCCTCGGGGCTGTTTGCGTGGGCAGTCTGTACCGCTGCAGGCGCCAATATAGCGAATGCGACAAGGCCAGGTAGAGCCAGCGCCAACCGCTGCTCACTGTTGTTTTTGTAGTGCATGCAAATGCTCTTTATCGAAGTAGATATCTTGACTCAGGAGCGTGGCACGACAGCTGCGACGGCAGATCGTAGAGCAAGCCTCTGGAGAGGATGCAAGTTTAGCGTCTTCAGCAGGCGGGCAGGAGTGACAAATTGTCGCGCCCAAGCCGGGGCTGAGCAGTCAGGGAGTCTGGCGTGCTGCAATACGCAGGGTTGTAACGCTAGGCGGGTGGGACAAGGCTGGGCTTGGACCGTTACACGCTAATACCCGGCTACCCAACCACCGGGTCGACGCGAATCCGAGGCGCCGAACAACCAGCCGCCTTCAAGCATGATGGAATTGGTGCGCCCGGTGGTGCGGCTCGCGATATCGACCTGTTGCCCCATAGCCTGCAGCAATCGCACGGTGTCCGGACTAAAACCTTCTTCCATTCGCAGGAGATCGGGCATCCACTGGTGATGCATTCTCGGTTCTGCCGCAGCGGTAGCCACGTTCATGTTGAACTCCATCGCGTTCAGCGCCATCTGCAGTACTGTGGTGATGATCACGCTGCCGCCGGGGCTGCCAGTCGCCAGCCATGGCTTGCCGTCGCGCAGGATAATAGTTGGGCTCATGGAGGATAGCGGTCGTTTGCCCCCCTCAATTTTGTTGGCTTCGCCCTGTACCAGCCCGAAGGCGTTGGCGTTGCCTGGACTGGCGGCAAAATCCGCCATTTCGTTGTTCAGTAGCATGCCCGTTCCCGGCACCGCGATGCCGGAGCCGAAACTGAAGTTCAGCGTGTAGGTGTTGCTGACCACATTGCCGAAGCGATCGGCCACGCTGTAGTGCGTGGTCTCGGTGCTCTCCTTGCCCAGTGGCCTGCCCGGTGCGATTTGCTCGGCGGGTGTCGCGCGCCCACTGTCAATACGCGCCCGTTGGCGCTTGGCATAGTCTTTGTCGATAAGTTGCGCCACTGGCACCGCAACAAAGTCCGGGTCCCCGAGATAGAGGCTACGGTCGGCATAGGCCAGTTTCATGCTCTCTGCCAGATGATGCACGTAAGCGGCTGAGTTGTGACCCATGGCCTGCAAATCATAGCCCTCAAGCACATTGAGGATTTGCAGTATGTGGATGCCGCCGGAAGAGGGCGGTGGGGTAGACACTATTTCAAAGCCACGATAGGTGCCGCGCACTGGTTCGCGCTCAATCACCCTGTAGTCAACCAGATCCTGGGCGGTGATCAGGCCGCCACCGGACGTCATTTCTTCGGCGATGCGCCGCGCTACTTCACCGCGGTAAAAGCCGTCGGCACCTTTTTCGCTGATCTGCGTGAGCGTCCACGCAAGGTCGGGTTGTTGCCAGGTGTCGCCAATGTCGTAGGCGGAGCCATCGGCCTTGAAAAACAGGCGTTTTGCGGCAGGATTCTGCAGCAGGCGCTCTGCGCTGGCGTCAAGTTCAAACGATAGAGCAAAGGATACGGGGAAGCCTCCGGTAGCCAGCGCAATAGCAGGGGCCAGCACTTGTTTGCGACTGAGTGTGCCGTATTGCTCCAGTGCGTAGAGCAAGCCTGCAACAGTGCCGGGCACGCCAGCGGACTGCAAGCTGAAGAACTCGCGTTGTTGATCCACGTTGCCTTCATCGTCCAGAAACATGTCGCGGCTGGCAGCAGCGGGGGCGCTCTCACGATAGTCGATCAGGGTCTGGCGGTTTTTGTCGGCCAGGTGGATGAGCATAAAGCCACCGCCAGCAAGATTCCCTGCGCGCGGGTAAGTGACCGCCAGCGCAAAACCGGTGGCTACTGCTGCATCCACCGCATTGCCGCCCTGGCGCAGCATCTGCGCGCCCACTTCGGCGGCCAGTTCTTCGGGGCCCACCACCATGCCATTGCGCGCGACAACCGGAATAAACCGTTCGCGATAGTCAATGATTGGCTCGATTTTTTTGGCTTCGCTGCTCTCGCCAGAAAGAGAGGGTAGAGGCGTTCGCGCCGCTGCCGAAATCTCCGCGCCGGGTGCGGTCTGAGGTGCGAGTGCCAGACTGAAAAGGCTAAGGAACAGAAGTGATTGCGGCAGTGTCGTCACAGGAAATGCTTCTCGTCGATCAGGATAGCCCAGACTTTAACTGTTTTGGTTTGCCACGCATACTGACCAGCGACGTTTCCATGGTCAGCACACTGATCAAGCGCGTAAGAAGAAGGAGCCACCACAGATGCATTTACTGGAAGCAGAGCTCGAACAACGCTGGACCGCAATGTTCTCGGCGCTGGCCGCAGGTGACGATGTGCCGCCCACTCAGCGATTGCGTGCTGAAGGTATTATGGAGGCCGCTGTGCTGCTTGCCATTGCCTCGTCCGAAGCACTATCGGGCGCCATGGATCGCGCGTATCAATCGGCGTTTGGCCGCAGCCTCGGTGAAGACTTCGGCGACGACTGGCAGGATTTTTTTCCGTTCCCGCAGATTCCGGCAATGGCCAAGCGCGCGCCGGTATACCCAAGTACGAAACAGTGAGGTGGCACCGATATGGGCTGTCGGCTATGGGGTTGCAGCAGATTGCTGTGAGTTATGCCTAGCGCGGATCGCGCCACATAAACCAGGCCATAGGGCCGTTTTTCCCTACCGCCTGTCGACCCCTTACGACGAATCCGTGGCGTTCATAGAACGCTACATTGCGCGGGTTGGAACACTCCAGGTAAGCCGGCATACCGCGTTCGTCACAAATGTGGATACCCCGCTTGAGTAGCGCCGCACCAATGCCCTGACCCTGATCTCTGCGGCAGCAACCTATAAACTGCAGGTAATAGTGAGGTTCAACTGGATGGTGTTTGGCAAAAACCGCCCCTTGTCTCAATACGCGCCAGACAGGTCGCATGCCATTTTGATTGAGTAGCTTCAGGCCAAAGCGCAACAGGCTCAGTCGCGGGGCGAGTTTCAAGCGCTGTTCCGGCGGCAGCCAAAGGGCCGCAGCGCGCCCCTCCTCGTCGAGGTGCGCAATGCCGCGCGGCAGGTAGACATTCTTCAGCAGCATGCGAAAGAAATGCGGGTAAAGCTGTGTTGTCGGGAACAGCCAGTTAAACATGGGGTCTTCAGAAAAACTGTCGCTCAGTGTGTCGACCAGGGTCTCAAGATCTGCGCTTTGCGCGTCGTGAATTATTGGTGGTTTATCCATTGAGCGGAGCTTTGCCTCTACATTGTACTGCGGCTATTATAATGAACGACAGGGTAGCAGGATACGACAGTGCGATACGAGAAATTCCGCCGCGAGTACACCTCCGCTGGTCTTACATTAGGGATGCTTGATGCCTGTCCGTTGCGTCAATTTGAGCAGTGGTCGGAGCAGGCAGCGGCGGCCGACCTGGATGATCCGACCGCTATGGTGCTGGCGACTCTTGATGAGCATGGCGCGCCGCGGCAACGCATCGTTTTGCTGAAGGGGTTGTCGCAAGCAGGCTTTGTGTTCTACACCAATTACAACAGCGATAAGGCACTTGCGATAGAGCGGGAGCCGCGAGTTTCCCTGCATTTTCCCTGGAATGCTTTAGATCGACAGGTCATCGTCGCAGGCGTCGCTCAAAAAACAGGCAGTGCTGAATCGGCGGCGTACTTTGCGTCGCGGCCGCGCGAGAGCCAGATTGCAGCTTGGGCGTCCAGGCAGAGTAAGCCGATTGATGGCCGCACCGCGCTGGAGCGGCAAGCACAGCGCATTCGCGAGAAATTTGGCGACGATGAAATCCCCAGGCCAGCGTTCTGGGGCGGCTATGAGGTATTGCCACAGCGCATTGAATTCTGGCAGGGCGGCGTGCACCGCCTGCACGATCGCTTTGTCTACCGCCGCGCCACGCAGGGCGCATGGGAGATTGAGCAGTTGCAGCCCTGATGCGTGCGACCCGTTCCCGCTAGCGCATTCGGCGCTGGCCAAAATAGCGCGGTTCTTCCTCGGTACCGATGAGGATACGGCGCATCATGTCGAGGCCAGCGGCTGCGATCATGGTCTGGAACAAAGTGCGCTCTACTGGCCAGCACAAGCCGCGTGTGCGAATGTTCCGCCGATCACCCCAGGCCAGCCAGACCGTGCCGACCGGCTTCTCGGGTGAACCGCCGTCGGGTCCGGCGATGCCGGATACGGCAATCGCGTAGTCTGCGTTGGCGCGCTCCAAAGCGCCTAGCGCCATTTCGCGCACCACTGCCTCGCTAACAGCGCCGTGCTGGGCCAGCGTCTCTTCGCGCACGCCCAGTATCGATTGTTTCATGGCGTTAGAGTAGGTGACGAATCCGGCGTGAAAGCCCTGTGATGATCCGGGCACGCGCGTTAGCATGGAGGCTATTAATCCTCCGGTGCATGACTCTGCTGTAGCGAGTGTGGCCCCGCGTTCGCTTAACAATTCAAGCACACGTTGTGCCAGCGTCACATCGCCTTCGCCGATAATGTGGTCGCCGAACAACTGTTGCAACTGATTGCGGCAGTGCTTGCGCGCCTCCGTCGCTGCATCACTATTGATGCTGAGCTTGATTTCCATCTGGGGTGCGCCGGCGCGAAAGCCCAGTTCCACGTCCTGTGGCCAATCGGGCATGGCGTCACTGATTATCTGCTGGGCGGTAGACTCGCCAAGGCCAAAGGTCTGCAGGCGCTGGATGCTGCGCTGCGGTCGGCGTTGCAGCTGTGTGGCGAGCTCGGCCACGATGCTGTCCAGCATGCGATTCAGCTCGCTGGGTACGCCCGGAGTGCAGATAACGCGGCAGGTGCCCAGCGTCATCTCGAAGCCCACAGCACTGCCGACGGGGTTGTCTAAGATGCTCGCACCCTCAGGGAGCATTGCCTGTTTCAAATTGGCGGCATTGAGCAGCAGGTTGCGTTTGTCGCACCACTGATTCAGATGCTTAACGGCGTCGGGGTGTTCCTTCAGAGGCACGCCCGCGACGGCTGCCAGGATCGCTGCGGTGAGGTCGTCGATGGTGGGGCCGAGGCCGCCGTTGACGATGACCAGATCTGCACCCGCGACCATGGCGGCTAACTCTGTTTGTAATAGGTCCGGATCGTCACCCACTGTCACCTTGCGATAGACGCTGACGCTGATCGCCCCGAGGCGCTGTGCAATCATTGCGGAGTTGGAGTCTACAGTATCGCCGCTCATGATCTCATTGCCAGTGAGCAGTAGCTGTACTTTCAGTTGCGAAGTCGTCATTTGAGCCCTTTGCGTTTTTAAAGGTGCTCAGCATAGCCGCAATGCTTTTGCCAAGGCAAAGTGCTATCGTCTCGCAATGAAGAGCGGGTCTTTG
This sequence comes from Halioglobus sp., assembly GCA_041688425.1. GTDB lineage: Bacteria > Pseudomonadota > Gammaproteobacteria > Pseudomonadales > Halieaceae > Marimicrobium. The sequence continues at coordinate 40,543 of JBDNIE010000258.1, forward strand.
GCTGACATGAATTATTGCCCTGATTGCGGCGGTCCACTGCTGCTGCACGCGATAGGTGGCGAGCTGCGCAACCACTGGTTTTGCGGGCGCTGCCAGAGTGCGCATCACAGTTACCCGCAGGTTGTTGTCACCGCATTTATCGCCTGTGGCAAACGCCTGTTGTGGGTGCAGCGTGATCTGCCGCCGCAGCTTGGCAAGTGGGCGATTCCGGGTGGCTTCCTGGAATTGGGTGAGACACTGGCCGAAGGTGCGGTGCGCGAATTGTGCGAAGAGGCGGGCGTGGTGTTACCGCCTGAACAAATGCACTTGTATATGACGGGCAGTATTACCTTTATCAACCAGATCTATGTGGGTTTTCGCGCGACAGTCGCGTCTGAGTCTTGCCTGCCGGGCGTGGAGTCCATGGACTGTCGTTTTTATGCCCGTGACGAGTGCCCGTGGGAGCAGGTGGCTTATCCTCAGGTGAACGACTCCATCCGGCAGGCTTATGACGATCTGGACAGCGGTAGCTTTGAAGTGTGGCAGGCACAGATGACGGGGAGTCATTATGAACTGC
>JBDNIE010000031.1:0-4062 GCA_041688425.1 Halioglobus sp.
AGCCACTACATACGCATACAGCATGCTTGCGCCCGGACAGAATGGCAGCACGATTATCTGCGCACGCATCGTTTTGGACGCCGTAAACCAGGCATGACCGATACTGACGGAGTCGACAGGGTCAGGTCTTACATTTCACTCTGCTCCCTCGAGTCGACAGGGTCAGGTCTTACATTTCACTCTGCTCCCTCGGCACTATGTGAAATGTAAGGCCTGACCCCATAAGCCCCTTGACCCCATAAGCCCCTAAGCCCGTGACCCCATAAGCCCGTTCGACGATACATCAGGAGAAAACAAAGGGCGGAAAGAAAATCAAAACTACGCCATAATCTGGCGACCAGGGTGGGTCAGTTTTAGATGCAAATCCTGGGTCAGTTTTAAGTGCAATTCAACAAATGATCACACTGAAGGCCCGAGCAGGCCTCCGTGTTTGCGTCCATAAGGCTACTGCAGGTGCAAATGGATGACGCTTTACAGCTGTTGGAATGAGCGGCATTAGATCTCTTCTTGAAGTTCTGATTGTCGAATTTGCATAATATCGCGGTACACAAGAGATGACCTGAACGGCTAGTCTGTCTTTGTAGTGACTATTGCAAGTACAGAGCTTATATAGTGAGTGTGTCGACCAGCTTGTCTAGTCCGGCTTGCGACCCTATGCTACGCGTCGCCACTATTGGAGTAAGAGATGGCAGAGATCGAAACCGATTACTTGATTGTAGGCACGGGTGCACTGAGCATGTCGTTCGCAGATTCGCTGCTCGATCACTCCGATGCCCACATCACCTTCATCGACCAGCACCCCCGGCCGGGCGGTCACTGGAATGTAGCGTATCCGTTTGTAACCCTGCACCAGCCAAGCGCCACCTATGGGCTCAATTCGATGGACCTCGACGATGGCCGAATCGACACCGTAGGGCTCAATAAGGGCTTGTATGCGCTCGCCACTGGCACGCAGGTGCTCGGCTACTTCGAGCGGGCGATGAACGAGCGCTTTCTGCCCAGCGGACGAGTCAGTTATCACTCCATGTCTCGCTATGAAGGCAACGAAGGGGGCACGCACCGTTTCACGTCCAACATGTCGGGTAAGGAAACCCGCGTCAATGTCCGGCGCAAGCTGGTGGATGGCAGCGCCTTCACCGCCTCCGTGCCCGCAACCCATAAGCGCAAATTCACCGTCGCCGAGGACGTCCGTGTCACCACGCCGGGCGAATTGCCCAATACATGGCTCAGCGGTGCGAAAGCGGCTGACCATTACGTCGTAATCGGCGCAGGCAAAACCGCAATGGATGTCGGCGTCTGGCTGTTAAACATGGGGGTCGATGCATCCGCCATCAGCTGGGTACGCCCACGCGAGACATGGATGATTAACCGTGCCTCCACCCAGCCGGGTGCACAGTTCGCGGGCAATACGGTCGGCTGGCAGCTGGAACAAATGCGTTGCGCGGCAACAGCCACCAGCGGCGACGATATCTTTGTGCACCTTGAAGAACACGGCCATATGCTGCGGCTCGAGCCAGACAGCCTGCCTACGAAGTTTCACTTCCCCACGATCTCGCAAGGCGAGGTGGATTTGCTGCGCCGCATCGACCGGGTGCTTAAAATCGGCCGCATCAGCCGTATCGAACCGGGAACGCTGCACGGTGCAGACAGCGCAGCCGACGTGCCTGAGAATGCGTTGTTTATTGACTGCACCGCCACCGCTGCCCCGCGCACAGCAGTGTCGCCTATCTGGAATGGCGACACGATCACGCCGCAATTACTGCAGGTTCCGCTGGTTTCGCTGAGTGCATCGGTTGCCGGGTTCATCGAAGCCACGTTCGAAACTGATGAAGAAAAGAACGCGCTGGCTGTGCCTGCGCACATGACCGATACCCCCGCGCATTATCCACAAGCCCTACTCGCAAACGCCATCAACCGGATGCTGTGGTCGCAAAATGCAGCGGTCGCGGCATTTCTCAAGACTGCCAGGCTCGATCCCGCCCAGCGTATGATGGCGGTCATGGGAGAAGTGAACGAGAACACGCGCGAGCAAGCCGGCCAGATCCGCGCTGCAACGATAGCCGCCGTGCCGAATTTGCAAAAGCTGATCGCCCAAAACCAGGCCGCCGAAACGTCACCAGCACAGGCTTAGCGCGTTTGAGAACAACGGCAACTGGCTTGGGAATACCTTCTTTCATTGCCTCGACTCATATTAAAGAATGCTTTAGTATCGAAACAGGTAATTAAAGAGTGCTTTAGAATGACCCGTGCCACTGGCACCTACGCGATCTCGACAACTCTGGGGGAGTCGGTGCGTGCGTTCGTACCCCACCCACTGCCTCCACGTGAGCCCGCTTTGTTGCCCGCAGCCTATCTGGATCTCAACGGACACGCGGAACTGGCCTTGGCGCGTTTGGCTGGGGTGTCCGGCTTGGTGCCGTCAGTGGACTGGCTACTGTACAGCGCAATCCGCAAGGAGGCCTTGTTGACCTCACAGATTGAAGGCACGCAGGCCACGCTGGCCGACTTGTTTGATAATGAAGCAGGCTTCAAGGTCAGCAATACCGAAGATGTTGAGGAGGTGACCAATTATCTACGAGCATTCCGCTGGGTTCAGGAACAACTACGTGAGCCGACAGGCTTGCCCATCAGTGTGCGGCTGTTATGTGAGGCCCATCGACTGCTGTTAGACGGCGCGCGCAGCGCAGGCAAGCAACCGGGGGAACTGCGCCGATCACAGAATTGGATTGGCGGAACACGGCCTGGCAATGCGGTTTTTGTGCCACCACCGCCCGAGCATGTTGGGCAATTGCTCGCCAACCTGGAGCAGTTCATTCACGAGCCTGCCAAGGATTTGCCGACCTTGGTCAAGGTGGCACTGGTCCACGCCCAGTTTGAAACCATTCACCCTTTTCTGGACGGCAACGGGCGCATCGGTCGATTGCTGATCTGCGCATTGTTTGAGCACTGGGGGTTACTGTCTGAGCCATTGATGTACCTCAGTGGCTACCTGAAACGGCACCAGGCAGAGTACTACCGTCGTCTTTCGATCATCCGCTCCGAGGGTGACTGGGAATCTTGGGTAGCGTTTTTTCTGGAGGGCGTGGCAACGGCCGCTGCCGACGCTGAGAAAAATATCATTGAAGTGGCCAGCCTCATCGCGGCTGACCGCAGGCGGCTGTTGCAGTCACCCAAAGCAGGACCGGCCAGTTACCGGCTGTTTGAAATGCTGCCGATGATGCCCCGTTTCACCATTGATCGTGTTCGCCAGCAACTCGATACCAGCTTTCCCACAGCGACGGCGGCCGTGAAGTCTCTTGAATATCTGGGCATCGTGACAGAGGTGACCGGGCAGAAAAAGAACCGAAATTACAGTTACCCAGCGTATATAGACTTGCTAACCCGATGACAAATCCTCATAACATCACTGATCTCACCGATCGACGCGCCGCCAAGGGAAAGCACCCACAGCTTTGCAGATACTCTGCAGCTCTATGACTCCTCGTACAGAACCCCCCATACGCTCGGACTGGCCCTTCGACATCCGCCGCTTGCCGTTTTACTACGGCTGGCTAATCTGGGTATTCAGCACCCTGGGCATTCTCATCAGTATCCCCGGCCAAACCATGGGCATGGCCGTCTTTACCGATTATCTGATCGAGGCCCTGGACTTGAGCCGCACCCAGCTTTCCATGGCCTACCTGATCGGTACCGTCGGTTCATCGCTGCTCCTGACCCGGGCTGGCCGCTGGTATGACCGTCTGGGTGGCCGGCTGACCGTCACCGCTGCTAGTGCTGCTCTGGCCGTGATGGTCCTTTTTATCTCAGCGTCCGACAGCCTTGCCGTGCACTTCGGCGGTGGCGTTGTGGTGAGCTTTCTATTGATCACTGTGGGGTATTTTGGTGTGCGATTTTTCGGCCAGGGCATTCTGACCAGCGCCTCGCGCAATGTGTTGCTGGTGTGGTTTGAAAAGCGCCGCGGCTTGGTGAGCAGCGCCCGCGGCGTGTTCGTGAGTTTCGGGTTTGCCATAGCCCCTCTCGCGCTGTCGTGGCTGATCGCGTGGGGCGGCTGGCGTGAAGCAC
>JBDNIE010000259.1:0-20953 GCA_041688425.1 Halioglobus sp.
AATAACCGGGGACAGACCACGGTTGCACTTGCTGAATAACCGTGGTCTGTCCCCGGTTATTCCGGTTATTCTTCCAGAATGCCATCCCAGCCGTCTACCAGGCAGGGTCCAGGCCCGCAGGCATTAATGATTGTACTCTCGGGCGACATGAAGGCTGATATTTGCTCCATTGCACTCGGGTCTCGTCTGGGGCGTTCATGGGGGTCATTACCTGTTCGTGGCGGCACGTTAACGATGGGCGGCACGTCAGTGCCAGTGTCATCCCATGCATCGTTGGGACCGGGGCCTCCATCGTAGTAAATCAAGGCCGAGCCCATGTGCGGATAGGTGCTTATAGCCAATTGCTCTACGTGTGGATTGATATCATGGTGGCGCCCCTCAACCAAAGCGGGCTGATGCAGCGGAATCTTGAAAGTACGCGCCATGATTTCAGCACTGGTGTGAGACACTTGATGGTCGCCGAATGCCACGTGTAGCAACACATTTTTAGCGGGCGTATTTGGCAACGGGTCAGATACCAGATGATTGGCATAACCATTGTTCTCACCCCTGTCCCACAGCATCTGGTAGAGAGACAGCAATATAGTCTGATCAAGAACATTGGGATAAGCGGGCTTTAAGACAGATGAATAGAGATCGAAGTCGACACTGCGCCGCAGCAACAGCGAATAATTCATACCGGGCACACCGAGCACGCCATTCTCGATATTGGGGGCCGTCGCTAGCAGCGCGCCGCCTAATATTCCGCCTTCGCTATTGCCGTAGTAGTAAACCTGAGCACCGTTGTAAACACTTCTACCGTCAACCTGAAACGCCTCATGGGTAGAGAAGCCATCGGCGTGCCGCAACAGTTCGGCGAGATACATCCAGCCGATAAAACCTTGTTGAGTGCGATCAGGCAAGGTAGAAAAATTGGATGCGTCTTGCAAAAGTGCAATGGCATTGGGGACATCACTTGCCGCCATGCCGATAAAGTCCATCGCACAATTCATTAAGTTAAATCGATTTGAAAGCGTACCCTGATGAGCACCATTAGTGGACTGGAAACGAGTACCCAGCAATCCGTGACCATACAAATAGACCCGCGTGGCACCAGCCAGCGCATCCGATTCGGCCTGCATATTATTCAGAGACTGATTGCTGATGTTGCAAATAAATGGCTGTACAGTGGTGTTGTCTCCATTCATGCGGTCGGGCAGAGAATCGCCGTCATCCGCGTAGAACAATGACGATCCAGTACTGGCATCTTCGCTGTCCATAAAATTGGGGATGGTAATGGTGCCTTCGATTCTTCGCCCCCAATTGGTGTCTGTCATGCTCAGGTCTTCTACACTATCGACGGTGAATTCAGGACTGCCCCCCGCCAGTGCTGCGAAAGCGGTATCGCGCATATGTAGTATGCGTTCACTTAAACTGCGCGTGGAGGAGACGGTAAAGTCCCACACGAGATACAGGTCTTCGCGCGCAATATTGGCGCTGGCGAGCGAAGAAAAAAGTTGTTCCATGGCCGGACGCCGCGCCTCGGCTGCGTCACTATCCGTCATAACGTTATCGCGGTAAGCGCGAAACAACTCCGTGGGTGGAATGGTCTCTCCGGCCGCATTCTTCAGGTTTCGCAGGGCGACAATATAACGTTGTCCGTCCTGCAGATTTTTAGCCACACGAATAAGCAAGCTCATTTCGTCCGCTAGTTCCGCATTGGCGTCAAGCTCGCTCCAAATTAACTGCCGCTCACCGGTTGCAGCGTTTATAACGACGATGGGGCTATCGTCCTGGCGACTGTCTGACAGATCTATCAAGCGAGGTGCGCCAGTGGTGTCCATGTCTAATGCCGGCACCTGCGTGATCATGACAGTGCCCGGAGAAAAACCGTCATTGCGATTCCATTCAGTAGGATCAACAACACTGCCTTCGCTATTCACCGGCATCGCTTCCTCTGAGAAGTTAACCAACAGACCGTTGTCAGTGGTGTCACTTTCACGAGTAAAGACATTACTGGGGAATGGCAGGATACAATTTGCGGTATCTAATAAGTCGCAAAATTCGGCACGACTGTCGTCAATAGAAATAACCTCTGCAGGCTGCACAGGCACTAAAGGCTCGATGGGTGCTGCATTTTGATCGTTATTGTCATTACTATTGCTGCAGGCAGCCAACGAACCAATCAGCACTGCCAACAGGAACAAACCTTTCGCACGACATAGGATGGTCATCGTTTTTATTCCCTATCTAATAGTTATATGACTGAGAATAGAAGAACTAGCTATCAATGTCTATTAGGAAGAAAAGGGGCAGCTGCCACGCAGGCTCTCGAGTCGAAAATAACCGGAGACAGACCCAAAAGGCGCTTACTGAAGCCCGAACGTGGCACTTGGGCGATGAATGGAACAGCACAGGATTTGGACTGAACGAGGCAGGACGGCGGGGGTGTCCTTACTCAGCATAAGCCACCATAGATGGGTTCACGGCGGCTCCCAAGCCTGTGCTATTCCGTTCATCGCCGAGTTCGAAGCTTAAGAAAGTGCCATTCGGTATAGACCACGGTTACAGCACCTTTAATCGTGGTCTGTCCCCGGTTATTTGTCCCCGGTTATTTGGGAGATGGCTAGCGGGCGATATCCTGAATACGTGCGACCATGGCGCGAAGACCGTTACCACGGGTTGCCGACAGGTGTCTGAGCAAGTCCAGTGACTCGAAGTAAGCGTCTATATCGAAGGCGCGGATTTCCTGTGGGGTTTTGCTGTTGTAAGCGGCAAGCACGATGCCCAGTAGGCCCTTGACGATAAAGGCATCGCTATCGACCGCGATTTCCAGTTTGCCATCTACCAACTCGGTATCGATCCATACCTGACTCTGGCAGCCGCGTACCAGCCTCTCGTCAGTGTGAAACTGCTCGGCTTGGGCCGGCAGCTCCTTGCCCAGATCAATAATGTAACGGTAGCGATCATCCCAGCTGTCGAAGAATCCCAATGTCTCGAGGATATCGTCACTGCTAATACTGTGGCCAAAAGGGTTTAGGGTTAGGCCGCTCATTAGAAAAACATCCCGGTTTCGAGTTGCGCCTCCTCCGACATCATCTCCCGATGCCAGGGCGGATCGAAGATCAACTCTACTGCCACGTGCCTGACATTGGGAACCATCGCAACGCGGTACTCAACATCGCCGACCAGCACCGGCCCCATGCCACAGCCAGGCGCAGTCAGGGTCATCTGGATGTCGACCCGACCACTGTCTTGCTCAATTGCGACGGCATAAATAAGACCAAGGTTCACCAGGTCGACAGGAATTTCTGGATCGAAGATGGTGTGCAGAGCTTCCCACACATGGGCCTCGTTTATCTGTCCGTCAGTTGGAGTGCCGAACGCCAGCTTTAGTGGTTCCAGCCCAAGGGCGTCCGCATCGGTGCCATCTACCCGCACCATATTGCCGTTGTATACAACGGTGTAGTTGCCACCCAGTGACTGGGTCAGGGTGACAAACGTGTGAGCGGGGATCGTTACCGGGTCACCCACGGGTACTAGTCGCGCTGGACAGTCCCTGTTGGTAGTAAGAATGCTACGTTCTCGTGAGCTCATCCGTCGGCAGCCTTACTCGATACTGAAACTTTCGCCACAGCCGCAGGCAGCTGTGACGTTGGGGTTCTTGAATTTTAGGGTGCGATTAATTCCCTCTCGCACATAGTCAAGCTCGGTGCCACGCAGAAAGCCGATGGAGCCGGCGTCCACAAAGACTGTGACGCCGTTATCCAGTGCCAGCGTTACGTCCTCGGCCTGGCGGTCGCTGACCTCTTCCATGACGTACATATAACCGGTGCAGCCGCTTGCCTTAACGCTGATACGCACACCTTTGAAGCCTTTGTTCTCCGCCTGTGTTTTCAGGTGCTTGGCGGCCTCCGGAGTGACGCTGAGCACGTCGGTACTGACATCGAACATCTCTACACTCATTTTTCGCTCCTCATCCAAACAGGCTCTTGGCCTTGCGGATGCCGGCGAACAAGGCCTCCACATCACCGCGTGTATTGTAAATCGTGTAGGAGGCACGGGCAGTTCCCGGCACTCCAAAGCGAGCCATTAAAGGTTGCGCGCAGTGGTGGCCCGTGCGCACCGCAATGCCCTGTTGATCCAGCAGCATGCCTATATCAGACGGGTGTGTACCATCCAGCAGGAAACTGAAAATTCCGGCCGCCTGCTTCGGTGCGCCGACCCTGCGTAAACCTGCTATGTCTTTCGCTAATTCAAGGGTGTAGTCCAACAACATCACCTCGTGGGCGATGGCTGCGTCCCGGTCCAGCCCTTGCAGATACTTAATCGCTGCCGCCAACCCTATCACTCCGGCTATATCCGGAGTGCCAGCTTCAAATTTAAAAGGCAGAACATTGTAAGTCGTACCGCTAAAACTGACGGTTTCGATCATTTCGCCGCCACCGAGAAAAGGTGGCATGGCATCGAGTAAATCTTTCTTGCCCCAGAGCACACCAATTCCTGTCGGGCCAAAAAGCTTGTGACCCGAGAAAGTATAAAAGTCGCAGTCCAGGGCCTGCACATCGATCGAGTAGTGAGCCACTGCCTGAGCACCGTCGAGCAGAACCTTAGCGCCGACAGCATGGGCTTTTTGAATGATCTCAGCCACCGGGTTTACCGTGCCCAAGGCGTTGGAAACATGGTTAACGGCTACCATTTTGACGCGTTCATCCAGCAGTGCATCGAGGGCGTCCAGATCAATGTCGCCGCTGTCCAGCACCGGTATGGGGACAACTTCGGCACCGCGCTCGGCACACACCATTTGCCAAGGCACGATATCGGAGTGGTGTTCCAGCAACGAGACCAGAACTTTATCACCCGCCTTGAGGTTCGTGCGCCCCCAACTATTGGCGACCAGGTTAATGCCCTCGGTGACACCGCGTACCCAGATGATCTGACAGGGCTCCGGGCTATTGAGAAACCGGGCCGTGGTTTCCCGCGCCGCTTCGAATTGCATAGTAGCGCGATCGCTTAGCGCATGGGCGCCGCGATGCACGTTGGAATTATCGCAGCGGTAATAGTCGCTGATGGCGTCAATCACTGCATCCGGCTTCTGAGTAGTGGCCGCGTTGTCGAGGTAAACGAGCGGGTGGCCATTCACCTGTTGCTGCAGGATGGGGAAGTCCGCGCGCACGCGCTCCACGTCAAACGCTTTGACCGCGGCACTGTGGACGTTCAAACTTGCTGCTGTCATAGAATGTGTCTCATCAACTTTGGGTCCCGGGAGAAGCGTTTGGCCAGCAACGGGCGCAGATAATCGCGCAGGGGTTTCAGTGCAATGCTGTCAATGACCTCGTTGATGAAACCGTAGCTCAGCATGGTTTCTGCCTCTTCACGCGACACTCCCCGGGTTTGCAGGTAGTGCATCATTTGCGGATCGAGCTGTGCGACCGTGGCGCCATGAGCACACTGCACGTCGTCGGCATAAATTTCTAACTCCGGCTTGGTATTGACCTCAGCCTGGGCGCTGGTCAGCAGGTTGCGGTTGCTCAGCTGGGCGCGGGTTTTCTGGGCATCCGGATGAATATGGATGCGACCGTTGAATACTGCTGTAGCACTGTCACCGATGATGCCGCGAAAAACCTCGTCGGTGGTGCAGTGGGGAGAAGCGTGTTCTATGCAAGTGTGGTAGTCCACGTGCTCCTCGTTGCGCAGCAGATAGACACCGTTGAGGCCACAATGCGCTCCGGGTCCCGCGTGGTTAATAACCACATCGATGCGCTTGAGCTCACTGCCCAAAGCCAGATGGAAGCTTTGCAGGGTGCTGTCTTTGGCCAGCCGCGCGTGCACGCCGCCGATATGCATGGCACCGGCTTCTTCCAGATGCAGGCGGTGGTGGTGAAGCGTGGCGCCGTCTTCCAGCAGAAGCTCGGTAATGCCATTGGTGAAGGCATTGCCATTCCCGGCGCAGTCGAAGTGCTCGATCAGGCTGGCGCGGCTGCTAGCGCCGCTGAGCACCAATAGACGCTGATTGACGGTAAATGCAGTTGGCTGGGTGGTCGTCAGCCAGATCAGGTGCAGGGGTTCCGTGACGTCTGTCTCTGCATCAATTTGTAAAAAGACACCATCGTTAAGTGCAGCATCATTGAGGTTGGCAAACAGGTGCCGGGAGCTGTCTACCACGCTGCCCAGGTTTCTTTGGATAAGCTCGGTCTGCGCCTCGTCGGCATCGGCAAAGCGAACCAGCTGCACGCCTGCCGGGATATCCATTCGCGACAGGTCCGCACGCAAATAGCCGTCGACAAAAACCAGCTTGCAGCCACCAAAATGCGGATATTCAAACCCGAGCTCGGCTTTGCTGGCAGCGCTCGGCTCAGCACTGTCAAAACTACGATTAAGAGCGTGCAGACTGGTGTATTTCCAGGCCTCCGTTTTACGCGTTGGAAGATCGGCCTCTACCCAGACCTTGCGGCCGACGGATTGCCGTTCCTGCAGCCAATGGGGGGCATTGGCGCTGGCAGCATCGAGCATGCCGTTCATCAGATCCGGCATCAGGCGACCTCATCCTCAATCCAGGTATAACCCTTGTCTTCCAGCTCCAGTGCCAGTGATTTGTCACCGGATTTAACAATGCGGCCTCCCGCCAGAACGTGCACGAAATCGGGCTCGATAAAATTTAGCAAGCGCTGGTAATGTGTTATCAGGATGAACGAGCGGTCGTCATCACGCATGTTGTTCACGCCGGCAGCCACGACTTGTAAAGCGTCGATATCCAGGCCGCTATCAGTCTCGTCCATGATGGCTAGCCTCGGCTGTAACATCATCATTTGCATGAGCTCATTACGCTTTTTCTCGCCGCCCGAGAAGCCTTCGTTGACACCGCGCTTAAGAAAGCTCTGGTCGAGGTCGACCAACTTGCACGCGTCACGGGCCTGCTTCATAAAACTCACCGTATCGAGGGAATCCAGGCCGCGCTTCTCGCGTACAGCATCGACGGACGCTTTTAGAAATTCCATGTTGGATACACCGGGTATCTCCACCGGGTACTGGTAGGCCAGAAACAGGCCGAGGTGAGCCCGCTCCTCGGTATTCAGTTCAAGCAGGTCCTGACCCATGAACTCCACGCTACCTGCGCTGCGGGTATAGCCTGGGCGACCGGCCAGGACATGGCCCAGGGTGCTCTTGCCGGAGCCGTTGGGCCCCATAATCGCGTGCACTTCTCCTGGCTTCACTTCCAGGCTCAGCCCCTTGAGAATGTCCTTGTCATCGACACGGGCATGCAGGTTATCAATCTTTAACATCTACGTAGTTCTCCTGAGCGCACTCTCTGGAGTGCGCGTTGGTTATCCGACTGAGCCTTCCAGGCTCACTTCCAGTAGTTTCCCAGCTTCCACCGCAAACTCCATGGGCAGCTCCTTAAACACTTCCTTGCAGAAACCGTTCACAATCATAGAGACCGCCTTTTCAGCGTCGAGACCACGCTGCCTGCACAAGTAGAGCTGGTCGTCGCTGACCTTCGAAGTGGTGGCCTCGTGTTCAACCACTGCGGTGGGGTTGCGGCTCTCGATATAGGGGAAGGTGTGGGCTGCACACTTGTCCCCGATCAGCAGTGAGTCGCACTGTGTATAGTTACGAGCACCCTCGGCTTTCGGACTCATGCGCACCAGTCCGCGATAGGCATTGCTGCTGCGACCCGCCGAGATGCCCTTGGAGATGATGGTAGAGCGGGTATTTTTGCCAAGGTGAATCATCTTGGTGCCAGTATCAGCCTGCTGTCGGTTATTGGTCAGGGCAACCGAGTAGAACTCACCCACGCTGTTGTCGCCGCGTAAAATACAGCTGGGATATTTCCAGGTTATTGCGGAACCGGTTTCAACCTGGGTCCATGAGATTTTAGCATTGCGATGAGCGACACCGCGCTTGGTGACGAAGTTGTAGATGCCACCCTTACCCTCAGCATCACCCGGGTACCAGTTCTGCACCGTAGAATACTTGATTTCAGCATCATCCAAAGCCACCAGCTCCACCACTGCTGCATGCAGCTGATTTTCATCACGCATGGGCGCCGTGCAGCCTTCCAGGTAGCTCACATGGCTGCCCGCTTCGGCAATGATCAGGGTGCGTTCAAACTGCCCCGTATTAGCCTCGTTGATACGGAAATAGGTGGACAGCTCCATCGGGCAGCGCACGCCCTTGGGGATAAAAACAAAAGAACCATCACTGAATACCGCACTATTGAGCGCCGCGTAAAAATTATCCCTCCGCGGGACCACGGTGCCCAGGTATTTGCGCACGAGCTCAGGATAATCCTTTACTGCCTCGGACATTGAGCAAAAGATCACGCCGGCCTCGGCCAGTTTGACACGAAAGGTAGTGCCGACGGAGACCGAGTCAAACACCACGTCGACGGCCACTCCGGCCAATGCTTCCTGCTCGTGCAGGGGTATGCCCAACTTCTCATAGACCCGCAACAGCTCCGGATCCACCTCGTCCAGGCTCTTGGGCTTGTTCTCCATGCTCTTGGGGCGGGAGAAATAGGAAATGGCGGAAAAATCCACTTCCGGGTAGTGCACATGGGCCCACTCCGGCTCACTCATCTTAACCCAGCCGCGGTAGGCTTCCAGCCGCCAATCCAGCAACCATTCGGGTTCGTCGTTCTTGGCAGAGATAAACCGGATTACGTCTTCATTCAGGCCCGGGGGCAGCGTATTAGACTCAATATCCGAAATAAAGCCGGCAGCGTATTCCTTGCCAATAGCCTTGTCGATCTGTTCCTGTGACATGTGCTTACCTAATCATTGCTGAGTGGAATGGCGAAATAATGTCGAACTGGGCAAACAATTACTCAGAGCGAACAGGGAGAAATTCTGACTGGCCAGCATACGAGCCAGCGGGATAGGGCCGCCCTGCTACTGGAATGCCAAATCGAGCATTGGGGTTACCGCCTACCGCCCTTTGGATACCAGACGAGTAATAATACCTGCTTTTTTACTCATAATAAGATAAGGAGTGTCCCAAACCCGAGTAATTTAGTCAAGTAAAGCCTGCCCTCGGCGAACTCCCCCAGTTCAAACCGTAATCAGGAGCTCAAAGGTGTTAATAGACGGGCTATAAACCTCCACTCTTGTCGTCAACAAACACGTTTGAAACGTCATGCTGGCTGGCCCACTGAATTGCGAGTTCGCTAACGAAAGGCAGATGCCTAGTCACCCGCAAGCGTTTCTGCCACCGCATTGTACGCAGGTTTTGGTTGGTAATTTTCATCGAACAAAAGTGGAGTGGACTCTGGCCCGATGAAGCTGTTCAGCCACGTGGACCGGTCGGTGAAGCCCCAGGAGGTAACCTCGACGCAAGCGCTTACAGCGAGACAAGTGGCAAAGACGCTGGCGTATTCAGCAGCATGAGCTTGTAAATCGCCACCTAGGGTGACGATATCGAGTTCAGTAATCGCCACTTTGAGCCCCAGAGCCTGCCAGTCTTCCATGACCGACTGCAGCGCTGCGGGCACTTTGCCCCCAAGGTAGTGAGCCTGCAGACCTATGCCGTCGATGGGGGCACCAGCTTCGATTAGCCTCCCCACCAGCGCCAACAGGCCCGCATGCTTGGCTGGCAGGAGCGTGGTGAGTGCCTCATTTAGATACAGGTCGGCCGTAGGATCAAGAGCGCGGGCCTGCTGGAAGGCCCGCACCATCCACGCCTCGCCTAAAGTCGCAGTGATTACGTTCTGATCCACACCCGATCCGAGCGTTTCCATAGGCTCATTGATCACGTCCCAGCGATCAACCACATCGGCGTAGCGAGTGACGACAGCCTCGATGTGATCGTCGATGTACTGCTGCATGGTTGCGCCATCTGCCGCATTTCTCACATAATCAGGAATAACCTCGTACTGAAATTCGTTCGGCCATACAAGAGTGTGCCCACGTACAGTCTGGCCATAGGCAGTGGCGAACGCCGCAATCGCATCAGCGTTTTCCCACGTATATGTCATGTGTTCTGACTCGGTCGCTTTCCACTTCATGTCATTTTCGGCGGTAATCGAGTTGAACTCTGCGGCCAGTATCCTGGCGTATTCGTCATCACTCGCGATCAATCCCGACCGCACAGCGGCACCAATGAGAATTCCGCGCTGGTCAGCCACCTCCCTCAAAGTGAGGGCCGCGCTGGCATCGTTACCATCGGGGCCGTCGTTACCGTCGTCACAAGATGCAATAAGGAGGGCACCCGTTAACACCAGTAGCGTCAGGAATGGGCCATTAATTGCGCCCATGGAAACACAAGACATTGTCATGATATGACCTCTCAATGTGGCGGCTTCTCGCGGAATATCAACGAAGCGACAGCAAAGCAATCTGTCGATTATGAGGGTGCAGTCGACTTTTTTATTAGCACGCATTTAGTCTACATGATCTGAAGTCTTTGAAAAGACTAGCAGGTGGCGATAAATAGCTGTCGACATGACATCCATCTATTTCAATTAGATAGATAGCTCCGATACCATTAGTGCGCTCATATAGAACGTCAGCTTGCCGTTACCGGGACGTTGGTATGTCCCCCTATCAAGCGCCGGACATTGAAATAGTCCAGTCAGTCTGTTCTGAACTTTATCGCATTCAGTGGGGACTAAGGGTACACAACCACACTATTGACTCCCAGGAGATCGCACTTTGAACAGAAGACTTTTTTGCAACGCGCTCTTTCTTGTTGGCGCGGGCGCAACCTTACCCTTGGCGGCCTGCCGCGCAGATGACAGTAACGAGGGGTTCCCGTTGCAGCTGTCTGAGGCTCAGTGGCGCAATCTGCTGTCGGCTGATCGCTTTGACGTGTTGCGCAATGAAGGTACCGAGCCTTCTGGTTCCAGCCCGCTCAACAAAGAAAAGCGTACTGGCACCTATACCTGCGCAGGCTGCAATCTGCCGCTGTTCTCGTCTGCAAACAAGTACGAAAGTCATACTGGCTGGCCCAGCTTCTGGAAACCGCTCTACGCCGATAACATCGGTACCAAGCGAGATTTCAAGCTTATTTTTCCGCGCACGGAGTACCACTGCTCCCGTTGCGGCGGTCATCAAGGACATATTTTTGATGATGGCCCGCAGCCCACTGGGATGCGTTACTGCAATAACGGGCTGGCATTACAGTTTGTGCCAGAAGACCAGGAGCTACCGGAGCTTGTCTGAGCGAAAAAGCGCACTGTCTCTCAGGAGAACCAAGCGTTCATACCTGTCAGGTTTAGGTCTTACGGCTATCGAGCTTAACGCCACTCCTGATAGAAAAACGAACGCATTGAATGACACTGCGTTAAGCTTCAAGATCGACAATAAGTTGAATCGTATCGGGCTGTGATCTTATCCATTTTGCAAATGCAACCTCGCATACAGGCGAAGACACGGGGCACCCGAGGTGTGCGTCCCCATGAGATTGGCGCTCGGCTTGGTCATCAGGGCTGCCGGGCGGACAATATGCCGACAGAGACGTTCACGCTTGTCTTTCAACAAAGGCATTGGGCAAGCCTGCCCAGTGGTATCCACTTTTATCAAATACCACTCTGTCATTGTTCCAGTTGTTCTTCGCGGCGTTGCGACAGTATGCGCGACACCCAATCGCCACCTGAACATTCATGGTTCGATCGAACCGTGAAAGCCCTGCGGCAACATGCTTACTGAGCTAAACTTCTTTACGTCGAATGGCAGAGGGCGTGGTATTCGACCAACGTCTGAACGAGCGACGAAAATTTGCGGTATCGCTAAACCCCAACAAGCACGCAATTTCTGACACCGGTAATGTCGTGCCAATCAGGTATTCATTGGCCAGTCGATAGCGAACCTGGTCGAGCAACTGCTGATATCTGCACCCCTCTCTAGCCAATCGGCGCTGCAGCGTGCTCTCACTCATGTGCAACACGTGGGCTGCGCCCGCACTCGTAGGAAACTCTGACCCTGACTGCAGTAACAACTTTTGTACGCGCTCACTCACCCCGCCATGACGACTATCAAGCGATGAAAGTCGGTCACATTCCCTGCGAAATATATCCTGTGCCACAGGGTTGGCTGTGGTGATAGCAATACTCTGACTTTCATCATTGAACGTCATTGCGCATCGATTGCTATCAAACTCAATCCCCCGCCCAAAAATCTGGTGGTAACGATCCATGTTGTCCGGTGGCCGGTAGGCCAACTCCAATGTCGTCACCACAGTGTTGTCGCCAATGAGCAAACTACCGCTGTGGATGATGGCCGCGTAGAGTACTTCGCAGTAAAAGCGCTCCAGATCGAGCGACAGGTGTGCAGCTTCTACCAACACGTCCACCCGGCCATCGAGTTGCTGCAGTTCAATATGAACTGCTGGCATGATGGCACGGCTGTATCGAACAAACAGTTTTAGCGCGTCTCCGACGGTGGCACTGGTCATCAGTGCGTAACCAAAAATGCCCTGAGACGAAATATTGATATGGGAGCCCAGTCTCAAACCGAACTGCTTGTCACCGGAAAGCTCGATCGCATTCGTACAGACGATGTCCATTTGGGCAGCGGTGATCCCGTATTCAGTCAGAGAGGGTATGGACTGCAAGCCAGTATCGCGCAGCAATTGGCTCTCACTCACAGCCCGATCTTCCAGCAAGGTGATGATGGTGGTTACGTAGTATGCATGCATAGACATGGTATCTGGCTCGTAACTGAAGGTTTTTAACCCTACGATTGCCTGCATTTAACCCCTGCTCTCACACGATAGTCAACTAGCATCTGTCAGGCTTAGGTCTGCCAATCGTTGCGGAAAATTACAGGCGCCGAATAATCATATCGTTGGTGAAACGGGGCCACCACAGGACACCGACTCACCATGAAAAAATGGTTGTAACAGGATGACGCCACCAATAATCGGGATGTGAGAGTGCACGACAACGTCCTGCCTGATTTAGAGCCCTTCTGTGAATTAGGATGTGACACAA
Source organism: Halioglobus sp. (assembly GCA_041688425.1). Lineage (GTDB taxonomy): Bacteria > Pseudomonadota > Gammaproteobacteria > Pseudomonadales > Halieaceae > Marimicrobium. The sequence goes on from JBDNIE010000259.1 coordinate 12,908, forward strand.
ACGGCTAAGCGAGGCACTCCCGGATACGGTCCCGCGGCGCGACAATGGGATGACAATCAGATTCCGGCATTGATGACACAGGCTTCACAGACACTGGCTAATATCGATTCTTCGTTACCAACCACACAGAGTCCGGACCAATGGTGCGACCGGCTCAGTACAGGGAGTAAATAGTCTTGGGTTCTACAGCAAAAATTGATCAGCGAGAATTTGATGTCATCGTGGTGGGCGCAGGCTTCGCCGGCATTGGTGCTGCCATCAAACTACGCGAAGCAGGTTTTGATTTTGTCGTACTGGAAAAAGCATCCGAGATAGGTGGCGTCTGGCGCGACAACCACTACCCGGACTGTGCCTGTGACATTCCTTCAGCACTGTATTCCTTTTCCTTCGCACCCAACCCCAACTGGAACAGCTTCTTTGCCCGCCAGGAAGAAATCAAAGACTATACAATTGATACGGCCCGACAATTTGGTATAACCGATTCGATTCGCGTTAACCACGAACTGCTGCTGGCGTGCTGGAATAATGACGAAAAAAAGTGGGACCTTAAAACCAGCGCCGGCGAGTTTCGTGCACGCTGGGTAATCATGGCCTGCGGACCCATGCACAAACCCGTAACGCCCACCATAAAAGGCATGGACACTTTTACCGGTTCTACTTTTCACTCCGCACAGTGGGATCACAGTTGCGATCTGGTCGGCAAAAGAATTGCTGTGGTGGGTAGTGGCGCCTCTGCCATCCAGTTTCTTCCCGCAATTGAATCGAGCGTTGAGCAACTGACCTTATTCCAACGCACCCCGCCCTGGGTGCTGCCCAAACTGGATGTGCAGGTCTCTCCTCGCTGGCAGCGAATATTCAAACGGTTTCCTGTGACGCAGTCGCTATTGCGGACGCTGCTGTACGCACAATTCGAATTGCTAAACCGCAGCCTGAAACATCCGCGGCTGATCAAGCGATTACAGAAAGTGGCATTAGGAAACATCTATCGCAGCGTCAAAGACGAGAAACTACGAGAACGGCTGACACCAGACTACCTTATTGGTTGTAAGCGAATTCTGCAGTCCAACAAATGGTACCGCGCACTGGCCAAGCCTCATGTCAATATCGTTGGCAGCGTGGCGGAAGTTCAGGGCAACACGGTGATTGCCAGTGATGGGGCTCGTTGTGAAGTCGATATCATCATTTTTGCGACAGGTTTTGAGGTCGCCAATCCACCTATCGCAGAAAGGATCATTGGGTCAACGGGGATGACGCTAGCAAACCAATGGCACGGCAGCCCTGAAGTGTATCTGGGCACCGTTGCCCAGGACTGTCCCAACTGCTTCTTAACCTTCGGCCCTAACTTATATACTTTCACATCTGCATTTGTGATCATCGAAGCGCAGCTGAAATATATCCTCGACGCATTAAACAAGATGAGATCAAACAATATCGCCAGCTTTACTGTCGATCGAAAGAAAAGCTCTCCCTATAATGAAAAGCTGCAATCTTCCCTGCAACAAACCGTTTGGAACAGTGGTGGGTGTGTGAGCTATTTTATTGATAAGAATGGGCGCAATAGCACTAACTGGCCCTGGACAACGTTTTATATGCGACTACGCCTGAGAAGATTCCGATTGGACGATTACATTCTGGAACATCAGCAAGCAAGAGAGTGAAACTCTTATCCGCTTACTAGTGGTTTTTGCCGCCGCTCTCTTTGTGTTACTGGGCGTGCGCTGGGCCTAAGACGCCTACAGTGTTTAGCCCTGACCAAATCACGGCGCAGGTTGAATAGATTTGAACTTTCGCATGCCGCGTTCACGGACCCTGGTCAGCTCATGCGATTGCTCTATTTGACTATTCACATATCGAGCATTGTCATGATGGCACCCGGAATGGTTTCTCGATGGGCGACGCCATAACAATGCAGTTTATCTGTGACAATCTTCCTGGGTTCACCGCTATGGTTGCGCAATAGACGTCTGAAGAATTTCTTTGCGGCAGTACCATCCCTCCGTGCTTGTAAAAACATATCCACCACTTCACCATTCAGATCAACCGCTCGCCGTGGATAATATTGCTTAACGTTGATCTTTACGAAGACCTCATCGATAAAGAATGTGGCACCATAGCCCCGGTTTTTTCATTTCAATCTTCGTGTGTAGATAGCGCCAAACTTGATACGCCAGAGCGGGATGACTTCACGGCTGACGATAAAGCATCGTTCAGCGAGCAGATCTTCAACATCTCGGCGACTGAAATAAAAGCGATAGTAGAGCCACGCAGCGTAAGAAATGATATCTGGCGGAAATTGATAGCGCTTGTAAGTATTCATGCGCCGACTCTATCAAGTTCGGCGATTTAACTTGGCAATGCCGTTAGATAGCTTCCTGATGGTGAAAAAAAAGGCGGCAACCCTGCCATAACGCCCACGCACCAAAGCGGGGCGAGCGGCACAGAAGATTCAAAGAATCTTCTGTGCCCTGAGGCATGCCTATTGCATTTTAAATGACAGTCGAAGTTGAACTATTGCTGCCGCCCGATGACATCGCCAGTAGACGTTGACTTTACGATATCGACAATAATACCTGATAAATGAGACATTCCAGACAGCGCTTCAATATTGTCGCGACCGTCGCCTGCGAGCAAATTTGAGTTGACTCCTGGATGTTGCTGAGCATGCCGTAAACCATCCGCATCTGCGTGGCCCCAGCACTGCGGAATAGCGACTGTACCCGGCATCATCTCATCTGTAATTTTTGCCGGAATGGTTATTTTTCCAAACTTCGATCTGACATCGACTAGCTCTAGGGCGGTAATGCCGATGCGGTCAGCATCTTCTATGCTGAGATAAGCGTAGTTGGTGCTGTCCTTCACAAGTCGCGGAGAGTTTGCAGACGAGCTGTTCATACGTTTCACCTCACGCTTGCCGATCAGCTTCATTTTACCCAAACTGTTTAACTCTTCCTGATAAAGGTCCTCGATTGCGCTGTTAAATCGATCTACATAAGGCTGTGGTGCAAGATTAACCAAACCGTCCTCTGTCAACACCCTGTCAGTCCCCAGGAAATTATCACCCTCATTATCCGGTAGCCGGATGCCATGAGGGTGATCTTTCAGCATGCTTTTCAGGCCGGGTTGGCCTGCCTTTTTTAGCATGCCATTGATTATCAGTTCTGGCACCTTGATAAACTCAAGGGGCGTATAGGCAAACTTTGCCGCCAGCTTGAGAAATCCGCTCATAAATTTGTTGTTAAAAAGTGTGACGCCCAGCTTGTCTGCCAGGCGCACATAGATCCACCATTCGTGTCGTACTCCGGAAGGCGCCTCCAGCGCAGGCCCTGAGGCATACAGATACGGAGTTGCCGTGCAGCCGATAAAGGACTGCAGGGCATAGGGCATGCCGCTGCGCTCCATCCAAGTGGTTGCCGGCAATATGTAGTGCGCCAGGTTGCCGGTTTCGTTACGGAATAAGTCTACGCTAACCAGCAGTTCCAATTCGCTCATCGCCCGCTGCAGGCGTCCATCCGGATTGCCACACGCTAATAACGGGTTCGATGCCTCAACGATCATACCTCGCACGTGTCCATTGAGAATGTCATCGGCAACCATGCCTGCCGCCTGCTGCCCACTGACAGTAGGGAGATCATCTTCACGGTGAAATCCCAGCTTCATTTGAGGGTCGTCTTTTGCTTGGCTTGCAAAATCAATGATGCCCTCACCGATCAAATTACCGCCTTTGCGGTCAAAGTTGCCAGAAATAGCGCTGATCGATTCCAGTAGCCAATAACACAGTGTGCCGCTGCGCCCCTGATTAACGCCGGTCGCCATATTCAGTGCCGCAGGCCCCGCGCTCAAATAGCTGTCTACTAGATCGGTCAGGACGGACGCAGCAATACCAGTGACCTTAGACTGCCGCTCGGGCGTCCATGGCGATACGGTCTGTTTTAGCGCATCGAAGTTCTTCATGGTTCTCTCGATGCGTTCATGTGCAACTGCATCACGTTGAATAATTTCATTGCAGAAGGCGGCCAAGAAATAGACGTCAGTGTCGGGACGAATAAACAAGTGTTCGGCGTTACTCGCACTTTCGATTCGCCGCGGGTTAATGAATACAACCCGACCGCCGCGCTTAATAATATCGCCAAAACGTTCGCGCGAACGTGGCAGGTGATACAGGGTATTGCCAGAGATCAAGGGGTTAGCCCCCAGAACCATCATAAACTGGGTGTGATCAACATCCGGATAAGCCAGCCGCATCGGTGAGCCATACATGTCACCGTTGACACGGAACTTATTCATGGTGTCGCAGGTGCCGGTGCCATACATGCGATTTGAGCCCAAGCCTTTGTAAAGTTCACCCCTGAATACCGGTGCCAGTAAATTTGCACCACCGGGAGCGCCGACAAAGTGACTGACCGATTGCGCTCCATGGTCTCGTTTGAGCTGTGCCATTTTATCGGCAATTTCTGTTAAGGCTTGGTCCCAGCCAATTGACTGCCATTTATTACCTACACGTTTCTGTGGTTCTGTTATGCGATCTGGACTGTGTTGCACCGAATCAAATTTAGTGCCCTTAACACAGGCATAACCCTCGCTGACAACGTGTTTTTTGTCTGGCCGAATGTCGACGATTTTATTGTTTTCTACGTCTACTTCAAGACCGCAAAAAGATTCACAGAGCGAGCAAAACGTGCGTTTCGTGGTGACCATTGTTAGCATCCTGAGTATAAGGCTGACGGTCTTGAGGCTGCTTGACAGCCCGATTTCGATAAATTACCGTATGCCCTACGTGAAATCAAGTATCAGCCATTTCGTTTTAAGTTGGGGTGGGGCATGGGCAGTAAAGCAGCACTCGTAAAGCGGGGTCGGCCGGCGAGGTTGTCTCGTGAGCAGGTACTTCTAGCCGCCTTAAACCTACTGGAAAGTGGCATCTCGGAAGTTTCCGTAAACGGTGTTGCCCGGGAATTAGGTGTCGCGCCTATGTCCTTGTATACCCATATTCAAAGCCGCGATGATCTGCTTTTGGGCGTATCCGAGCTGGTTCTGGCCAGACTGACGTTGCAATTAACGGCTGCGGATTGGCAAGGCCAGGTCAGGCAATGGGTGTCGCAAGTACAGACTCACTTTAGCCTATACCCCCAGATAGCCAAATTGGTAGGTGAAAGCCGACAGGTTTCCAGCCAATGGCTGCGGATACAGGCACAACTGGTAGGAGTACTCCAACAGGCTGGGCTAGAGGACAAGGAAATAAGCAGCACGTCTTCAATATTGAGCCAAGCCATTGTTATGGATTGTATTTTAGCCAATGCATATGGTGACGATATTGCTGCGTTGGTTGCCCCTGAATTACAGTATTTAAACCGCGAAGACACACGCCGTATTGAGCTAGTGCTACGAAACTCCCCGCCGGGCGGGCATAGCCTGTTGCCATATGTCATGGAGCAACTACTGCTGCGCACCGGTGCCGCTAAAAAGTTAGAAAGGATTAAAGATGTCTAGCAACATTGAAACTCTGCGAAGAATTTGTCCGACCTGCGAGGCCTGCTGTGGCCTCATTATGCAAGTGGATCGTGATCAAAACAAAATCGTATCTATTAAAGGCGATCCTGACGATCATCGCTCAAAGGGCTATGTGTGCGCCAAGTCACAGGCCTTCAATTATATTTATGAAGACACCGAGCGCTTGCGCCACCCAGTCAAAAAAACGGCAGATGGCTGGCAGGAAATCTCGTGGGATGAAGCGCTTGACACCATTGCAGCCAAGTTCTCCCATATTCGCGATACCCACGGTAAAGATGCGCTGTCGATATATGTTGGCAACCCTTTAGGTCATGACTTTGCCGCAGGTGTGTATTTGCAGGCATTGATGGCATCAGTTGGCACAGAACGTTTCTTCTCTGCCGGTACTGTCGATCAACATCCTCAGCAGATGGTGTGCTGGGGCTTAATGGGGCATGAATGGTTGTTCCCTGTTCCGGATTTATCACGCACAGAGCTGTTTATATGCATGGGGGCGAACCCTCTGGTGTCACAGGGCAGCATTCTAGGCACGCCCGATGTCAAGCGTGCCATGATGGATATTCAGCAGCGCGGCGGCAAGTGTGTGGTGATCGATCCACGGCGCACGGAGACGGCAGAGGCAGCCGATCAGCATATATTTATTCAGCCCGGCACCGATGCTTACTTCTTGATGGCCTTTGCCAATACGTTGTTTGAAAGAAACGACATAAAGCTAGGACATTTGTCAGAGTACATAGATAACGTAGACGGCCTGCGGCAAGCGGTGGCCAATTACACACCGGAAAGCACCGCTTCTTTAACCGGTGTGCCGGCGGCGGCATTACACCAATTAGTGACAGATTACTGCGCAGCAGAGAAAGCCTCGCTCTATGGTCGTATAGGACTGTGCACACAGGAATTTGGCCTGGCATCGCACTGGATGCTAATGGTTATCAGCCTGTTGACGGGCAATTTTGACCGCGAGGGTGGCATGATGCTTGCCACAGCACCCACAGGTGGTTCTGGGCCTGGTGTGGCGGGAAATATTAAGCCATACGGGCGTTGGCACTCAAAGGTGCGGGGTACGCCTGAAACCTGCGGCGAGCTTCCCGCCTCCTTGATGGCGGAAGAAATCACCGCCCCCGGCAATGAGGTGCGGGGGTTGCTAACCATTTGTGGCAACCCGGTGTTGTCTGTTCCACGTGGCGACAAGATCCACGAGGCGCTCGACACGCTGGATTTTATGGTCGCACTGGATATCTACGTCAATGAAACCACCAGTCAGGCCGACATAATTCTGCCCAGTACCGTTCACCCTGAACACAGCAACATTGATGTTACCTTTCAGAACTTCACGACCAGAAACTACCTGTCTTTTTCCCCCAAGACATTCGAACCCGCTGCGGGCCTAAAGGATCTTGGCGAAATTATTCTTGAGTTGTCGGCACGCATGTCGGGGCTGAGTCGCGATGAAATGGATGGCTTTGTCTATCAGGGCATGGTCGATATGGTGATAAAGCGGGCAGAGGAGGATGGCTACCTACTGAGCGCCGACACTATTAATGAGCAGGTTAGCGGTGATTCATCTCCCGAGCGCTTTGCCGACTTAATGATTCGAAGCGGGCCTTACGGGGACCAATTTGGAAACCGCCCGGAGGGTATATCGTTACAGGTAATTAAGGATCACCCCCAAGCTTCGATGGATCTTGGGCCACTGCAGCAACGTCTTCCCGATATACTGCGCACGCCGGGCAAACGAATAGATCTGATGCATGAGGTCTTTGCAAATGACTTGACGCGCCTGCAGCAACGATTTGATGACCGCACAGGTCAGAATGCCCGGGCCACCAGCGGCAATGACATGTTGCTCATCGGTCGCCGCCATGTCCGCGACATGAACTCTTGGCTGCACAACTTAAAACCGTATATACGCGGCAGTAATCGTTGCACCGCAAAAATCAATCCTACCGATGCGGAGCGTCTTGGGCTCAAACATAAGGCCAACGTAAAAGTAGTTTCCACCGTAGGCGAGGCGGTAATACCGGTAGAAATATCCGACGAAATGATGCCCGGCGTGGTGAGTATTCCGCACGGTTTCGGGCATGTTTATACGGCTTCAAAACAAAGTAACGCTTCGTCTATTCAGCCAGGTATAAGTTGCAACGACCTAATCGACGAATCGCTGGATGAGGCTTCAAGTACCTGCGTAGTCAATGGGGTACCGGTGCAGCTATTCGCCGTCTGAGAGTCGCAGTTTATCCGCTTTGATGCGGCCATCCGCCGGCGGATTTCATTGCTCGATTAGCAGCCACGGCCTAGCCGATCGCGTCCAATTTGGCCGGATATAACCAAGCGGCTGAATACTTCGGATGTTCCCCGCGAGAACCCCCTACTCCACTTTGTATGACTTCAACTATGTTGGAGTCGACGCAGCATGCTGGCACCAGGCAAGGAGAGCCTGCCCCGATTCATGGGCATGCCCTTGGTCACTCCACCGATGAACGCCACCGCCCAGAGCAAACCCTGTGCTACCAGCTTGTAAAGCAATGCTACCCCGGCCGG
>JBDNIE010000260.1:0-4429 GCA_041688425.1 Halioglobus sp.
AATTTTTTTCCCCACTTTAATGGGCAGTACTCTCCAGTACATGATGAAGGGGGTGCCGTCTTTTTTATAATTGATCGCCTTCCCCTCGAACTTTCCTCCCGACTTGAGTGCTACGGTGAGGCGGTCGATCACTTTTTTGTCAGTACCCGGACCTTGAAGAACTCGAGGAGTTTTTCCTATGATCTCTGACTCGTCGTAACCGGTTAGCTTTTTGAACGCTTTATTTGCGTAGGTTATTTTACCTTTAACTGTCGCGTCAGTTATCAGAATTGAGTCAAAGCTATTCTCTGCGAGCACTTTCAGTAACGAGAGGCTGTTTTCAGCTTTACCCAGTGATTTTTCAATTGCAGAAGTCATTTTTCACCCTTGTATTGTTAAAATATCCGACAGACGTTACGCGGCGAAGGTGTAATTAGATCACCGCGGTTAGAACAGCTATCTGGACCCCGTCGGCGCTTACGATAATCACTGCATGATTGCTCGAACTCCCGCGGTGCTGAATTGGCGCGTCCTGGCCTAGGTATTCTCCTGGCTACTTTCCTATTTCACCTTGGGCACGGTAGACCCACGCGCAGGCTGGTTAGGCACGGACTATCTTGTATCTGCGAAGTACCCCAAAAGCCGCCAAAAAAGTTTTTCACGGCAGCATACTATATCGCTTCACTAACGATCAGCGGCCTGATTATCCAGATTAGTAATATCAAACGCAGGCACGTACAGCTGCGATGTCTTACCGCCATCCACCGGCAGGATAACGCTGGTGATAAACGAGGCGTCGTCAGACGCCAGAAAACAAATCGCCTGGGCCACCTCTTCTGCGGTTGCCGCACGCTGCATGGGAATCGCATCAGTGATGATCTTTTTCACCGCCTCATTCTTGCGCGTGGCAGCGTTGAGTCCGGGCGTCTCGACCGCGCCGGGTGCAACAACATTGATACGCACATTGTGCGGCGCTGCCTCCATCGCCGCACACTGGCTGAACTGGTTAAGCGCAGCCTTCGCTGCCCCGTAGGCGCCGGACGCAATACCAGCGCGCAGGCTGCTCACCGAAGAGATATTGATAATCGACCCACTGCGCTGCGGGATCATAATACGCAGCGCAGCCTGCACACCGACGAAAACACTATCAACGCCGATACCAAAATTGGCGCGCCAGTCCTTCAGCGTCTGATCGACGACCATGCCGCCAATGACAGAAGGAGCGTTGTTAACCAGCACATCCAGCCGACCGTACGTTTCTGCTGTGTCGTTGATCATAGCGGCAAATGCATCCGTATCACCAACATCCAATACATACCCCGTAAAGCTACCCGCCAAACCTTCCGTGGCCACTTGCAGTTCATCCAGTTTCGGCTTGCGCCGCGCGCAACTCACAACGTGCGCGCCCTCGGCTACGAGCTGTAAGACAGTACTCCTGCCTATCCCCATACTGCCGCCTGTCACTATCGCGACCTTGCCTTGAAACCGTGATCTGTTCATTGCAGCCCCTACCCTGTTGTCTTTTTGTTTAGCAAGGCCAGTGTGGCCGTGCCGGAAGTATGGTAACCCTGACGATTACTGCCCGTGAAAGCCACCTGCACACTGGCCCCCGCGGGCCCCGCCTCAATCGCGGCCACCTCGCCCGCCATCACCATGACGTCGCCGGGAAAATTGGGCGCCATCAGGTTGAACTTGATCCCCTGCAAACGACTGCCAGCCCCGGCCCAGTCACTCAGATAGCGCGCCGACAGCCCGCTGGTAGTGAGTATATTCATAAAAATATCGGACATCCCGGCGGCCTGCGCGGCCGGCACATTGTGATGCACGGGGATAAAATCCTGGGTTGCGATCGCGCCACCAACGATGAGTCTATGCGTAATTGGGATACGTAACTGCGGCAACCGATCGCCAATCTTCAGGCCGCATGGATCGATGTCACTGAAGTCAGGCTGCCACAGGTTTACATCGGTGTCTGCCGACTCGCCAAGCGGCAACTCTGCGGCTGTGTTCAGGGCCACTAGTGCTTCGGCGTCCAGCGTCGCAGCAGCCGCCTGGTACTGGAAATACGTAATCAACGCATCGGCGAATACTGTTTCGTCAACCGTCAGGTATTCCACGCGTTCAGTGACAAAGTAACCGGTACCGAGGCGCGTCGCTTTCCTGTCGCTGATATTTACCACACTGGTGAAGTGTTGCGCGCTCTCGCCCAAGCGTAGATAACGGTGAAAGCGGATGTCGTAACTGACCGCAACATTGGCCGGGTAACCCAGTGCCCGCATATCCTCAAACACCTGGTATGGCGGCGCTGAGGTCGAGCCCGGCGCGTAGCGGTCATTGAAATCGCGCATTGTCCACATCTGCATCATGGCCGGTGGCGCGATCTGGCCTTCACCATGATGATAGCTGGGATTGTTGTCGCCCATGGCCGAACACCACTGCCAGATCTGCGTCGCGCTGACCGGGTTGTGGCTCAGATAGGGGCCCCGTCGGTGTCCCTTCAGACGCTCTAACTGCTGTGATTCAGGCAGGCTTGCGGTCGGCATAGATTTGATCGGCTCACAACGTTCTATTAGTGTTTAGCCTGTGATAAAAGGCAGGACACGCTGCTCCAGAGGCGGCCCGAGCCACTATACCTGTAGGAGCAGGAATACCGAATCGACGAAACACATCGATTTTATGAACAAATACTGTCAGCGCAGCTCTGCAGACCAATACTGATCCAAATCACGTCTACCTGCATCAGCAATGGTTCCGCAGGCATCGACACTTAATGTCAATACATCTGAATGCAACGGCACTGTTTCGCGCGATGCCTCAGCGCTACATTGGTTGCGTATCTTCTCAACAGACACAGGATTCAGCCAATGGGTACATATGTTATTACCGGGGGCGCCAGCGGTATCGGTGCCGCTATTGGGGCGCAGTTGCAGAACGAGGGACATCGAATAGTCGTCGTCGATATTCAGCAAGCGGACATTGTTGCCGATTTGTCCTGCGCCGAAGGTCGAGCGGCTGCGATCGCGGCGATCAAGCGAGCCACTCACAACGAATTGACCGGCCTGGTGACCTGCGCGGGTATTGGAAGCCATATTCCTAACCAGGGATTAATCGCAGCAGTCAATTATTTTGGTAGTGTGGATCTGATCGAGGGAGTGCGGCCCATGCTGTCCGATCATCGAGCCTCTGTGTTGTTAATCTCTTCAAACTCAGCATCCATGACAACCAACCCTGAGTTTGTCGATGCGCTGTTGGCTGACGACGAAATCAATGCCACCAGGATAGCGGCCACAATGGCGTCGCAACCGGTCTACTCGGGATCAAAACAAGCCCTTACTCGCTGGATGCGCCATCATTCGCAGGCCTATGCGGCACAGGGTATACGCATGAATGCCATAGCGCCGGGATACACCCGAACCCCGTTGAGTGCAGCGGTTGAAAACGACGCCAACTACGGCGCCGCTATTAAGCAGTTCATTGACTCGATACCCATTGGTCGCCCGGGCATGCCCCAGGATATGGCAGATGCTGCCAGTTTCCTGTTGAGCGACAAGGCGAGCTTTATCTGCGGTGCCATGCTGTTTATAGACGGCGGCCACGACGCAATGCTAAGGCCCGATCAGTTCTAGCGCCCGGCGCGGACAGCGCTCTATCCTTAGCCCAGATTGGCCTGTCCGCCATCCAGCGCAATACTCTGACCATTAACGTAGGCCGACGCGTCAGAGCATAGCATCGCAACAAATCGACCAATATCGTCCTCACATTCCCCCACCCGCCGCTGCGGGATAGTGGCAACAAACGCCGCCGCCTCCTCCGGGCGATTTTCCATCCACCACTGCAGCCCAGGCGACTTCGCATGGGGGAGAATCACATTGGTGCGAATGCCTTCGGCGCCCCACTCACAGGCGGCCGCCCGAGTGAGGGAGCGGATCGCTTCTTTGGTGGCGGCATAGGCACCATAGCCCGTCATATCCCAGCGCATTCCAGCAGCACTGGCCAAGTTAATGATACAGCCATCGCCACTCAGGTGCGGTCTACAGAGTTTCATCAAGCGGAATGTCGCCAGCGGGCCCGACTCCCAGCCGGCAGTGAAGCTCTCGTCCGTCACCTCCTCCAGCGTCCCCAGCGGCACCTCCTGGGCATTGTTAACAAGAATCTGTAAGCCACCAAAGTGTTTCAACACGGCCGCCAGGCAATCCTCCATCGACTTAAGCGATTTGACATTGCAAACGATAGGTAGCGCTTCACCACCGCGCTGCTGAATCAGTTCACAGGTACTCTCCAACTTCTCACGCGTTCGCCCCGTAACAGCGACGCGGGCACCCTCGGCCGCCAACGCCAGGGCGATACCCTGCCCAACGCCCTGTCCTGCACCGGTCACCAGCGCCGTTTTTCCTGTTAGCAACATTCGAACTCTCCCGTTTCTGTCGTATTGTCGTATTGTCGTATTGTC
>JBDNIE010000261.1:0-8249 GCA_041688425.1 Halioglobus sp.
AATGGCGTCGCTCATACTAATAGTGTCGTTCATACTATAGGTCTCCACTGACGTGCGCGGCCGATGGCCGCGGCTGACGTTGATGCGCTAACCGCACCAGAATAATGGACATCAATACCAAACACGCTATGGACCGCGCAGGCGCAGGCAGTCTGGACAAAGTCAATGGACCAGCCAATGACAAGGCAGCATCAAGGAGCCTGATACTAAGGGATTGGGTGTTGCGCCATCAGGATACTTCAACCGCAGCATGACACTGTTCCGCGGGCCGTCCCGATTGAGTTGAACCCGCCAGGGCGTCCTGGCGGCCGGTAAAAAAGAGAGTGCGCATTATTCCATAACCTCGACGTCATCGCCTACATGCGCCATGCGAATCATGTGCAGGCCATCAGCGTCATCGTCATCGTCGTCGGATGGAGGGTGAATTAATTCTTCCAGACGTTTTTTGGTGGCGAGAAATTCAGGGGAGATTATCTGCCCTGTATGCCGTGGCCGTGGTACCGACACCTCGATCAGTTCCTCCACCTCGCCCGGATTAGCTTTCAATACCAGAATACGATCGGCTAGGTAAATCGCCTCATCGAGGTCATGGGTGATAAACAACACCGTGATGTCGATGTTGCGCCAGATTTCGAGGAGGTTAGCCTGCATCTTGGCTCGGGTTTGAGCATCGAGAGCGCCAAAGGGCTCATCCATGAGCAAAATGCGCGGCTTGTTGGCCAGTGCCCGGGCAATCGCGACGCGTTGTTTCATGCCGCCGGACAATTGATGCGGGTAGGCATTCGCAAATCGGTCAAGCCCCACGAGCTCTATCCAATTCAATGCCTCGCTTTCTGCGGTCGCTTTGGTGTGTCCCTGCATTTCCAGACCGAACATCACGTTGTGTTTAACGGTTAGCCACGGGAAAAGCGTGTAGCCCTGAAACACCATGCCCCTGTCGGGTCCCGGCTCGAACACAGGCTTGTTGTCCAGCATGACGTGGCCGCTGCTGGGCGACTCAAGTCCAGCGAGTATTCTTATCAGGGTTGATTTTCCGCAGCCGGAAGGCCCGATGACGCACACAAACTCACGGCGATGTGTTTTGAAATTGATATCCTTGAGCGCGGTAACGACCCCCTGCTGCGAGCTGAATTGCTTGTCGAGCTGCTTCACCTCGAGAATGACTTCACGCTGCTTCAACTTGTCGAAGCGCGCTCTGACGTGCTCGCTCTGCTCAAGGTAACTGGGAAGTTCTATTGATGTCATCGTTTCAGCTCTTTACCTGCTCTTTTTCCCAGGGGAATAACCGTTTGCCAAGCCGTGCCAGCAGGATATCCGTGAAGACCCCGATAATGCCGATCATAATGATGGCAGCGTAGACGTTGTCGAAATTTTTGTAGCGAGCCTGCTGCGTGATAAACCAGGTGATGCCCGAACTCGTACCAATGAGTTCGGCCACAATCAGGTAGGTCCAGGCCCAGCCCAGTAATATGCGCTGGTCGCGATATAGGTCCGGCAAGATGCCTGGGATCACCACGCGAAACAGCAGTTGGAGATTTTTTGCGCCCAACGTCAGCGCTGCCTCTACCAATGCGATATCGAGCTTGCGCGTGGTGTTGGCCACGATAAGCACTTGCTGGAAAAACGTGCCGATAAAGATAATGGATATTTTGGGGCCGTCGTGAATACCCATAATCGCAACTGCCAGCGCGCCAAAGGCGGGTGCCGGTAGGTAGCGGAAGAATTCGATAAACGGTTCTTGCAGTTTGGAGACCGCGGCATAGGTGCCACACAGTACGCCTAGGGGCACGCCGACCAGTGATGCCAGGGTGAATCCCCAGAAAATCACCTGAATGCTGTGCCACAAACTTTCATGCAGCCATTGCTCGCTGCTGCGCGTTGGCTTTGTAGTGAAAGCGGTGTAAAGCGCTGTCGCCACCTCGTGCGGTGCCGGCAGATAAATCGGATTTGACCGGAAGCCTTCTGGCAGAGCCGACTCTTGTTCCGCTGCCAGACGATGCTGCTCGGCGAATACATCGCGCTCGACCAACATGCCGCTTTTGAACCAGCTGATCGAACCCGGGTCCACAATTTCAACTTTGGGATGCCACAGAAACGGCACGTAGCTTAATAGCGACCATAGGAACAGTGGCAAAAGAAAGGACAACAGGGTGAGTGTGGTGACCTGTTTTTTGGACAAGGCTTGCCTAACGGCAAACAACCGTGTTGATTGCGACATGTGCCAGTGCTTCCAGAATGGGCTTACCCCGCTTGCGCGGGGATCAGCCGGATGGGTTTACATGCCCAATGTGATGGAAGGATCGATGTAGGAATCAATGGCCTGCGGCTCTCCATACACTTCATATTTGACGTTAAAGTCATCAGAAATTTTGCTCGAGCCGTACAGCGAATCCATGCCGTCACCTTTTTGCATGACGGCTTGCGCTTCTTCAAGGCTGAGGATTTTGGTGCCATCAAGAAAGGCTTTATACTGGTCTGCGGGGATCCCAACCCGGGCTGCCATAATCGACAAAGCTTCGGCCTGTGTTTCTTCATCGTAAATATAATCTACCACCTGATACCACACCTTAGCGACCTTCTCCCAGTCGGCTTTGCGGGTCGCCAGGGATGCCGGGTTGACCGCCAGCACATCGTAGATCAAACCCTTTGCGTCTGCAGAGCTAGCGATGGCTGTTGAACCCGGCACCTGCGTCAGCGCTTGCCCGGAGTTCGGCTGCCATGCGACGATGGCATCGACATCCCCGGATGCCAGCACCTGTGGTGTCTCATTGGTGGGGACATTGACCAGCGCGACATCGGCCTCCGTCAGGCCGGCAGCCTCCAGCGCATTGAGTAATAGCAAGTGGCCCACAAAGCCAACTTCCACACCTACGGTTTTGCCTTTGAGGTCCGCGACGGAGTTGATGCCCTCGCGTGCAACGATCATATCGTTGCCATTGCTGAAATCGTTGATGATGATCATCACGCCCTGCGCGCCCGCTGCACCCGTGACCAGCGTATCGCCGTTGGTCATAGTAACGGCATCCAGTTGGCCCGCAGCAAAGGCGTCCATGGACGCAACATAGTCAAACCATTCAAATTCTACGTCGACGCCAGCCTCTTTAAACCAGCCATTTTCAATCGCCACTTCCCAGGCAACCCAGCCGGGCCAGTCGCTATAACCAATCTTAAGAGGGACAGCCGCTTGTGCGGCAAGACTGAAAGTACCCGCCGCGAGAACAGCGGCAGCCGACTGCACCAATTTTCTAAATCTTGAAATATTTTTCATGAGACTCCTCCAGAGAGTTGCACAGTAGCCAGGAGCGCGAGAGACCCTGCAACGCGTTCTCCCGGGCTTTTATCCCTCCGTGTAACCCCCTGTCAGAGGAGGTCGATAACTCTCGGACCAGACATCACGTTTGCTGTAAAGCGGCTGTGATCGGAACCCTAGATATCTATTGGGTTTGTGTTCCTGACCCCGGTTTGTGTCAACAGAGGATCTCAAGCACCGCTAAAGGAGGAAGCAAACACTATGCCAACAAGTGACAAGCCCCGTTATCAGGGGCATTGTAGCGATAAATGAGCCGCTTGCATTGAGCTTTGGAGCAATTGCGCCGTTGGGGGGCGCTGTCACGCACTATAACGGTGCGCCGGCATCAGGGCCGGCATCAGGGTATGCAAAGGCAATAGTATTGCCCCGTATGTTTTAGGCAGCGACCGTGGGTTTCGCGCCGGGCAATATATCGTGGCCCAGTAACTGCAACTCTGCCTCCGCAAGCAGCGTTTCCAAATGCTCTTTGAATACAGAGTGGCTAAACAAGTGGCTTCTCTTATAAGCTCTTTCAGCCATACGGCAGCACTGGGCTCGATCACCCATCACCGTGAGACTGAATGCCATGAGTTCATTGAGCGTTGAGAATCGAAAGCCTGAATCGCCGTGTTCAACGATCTCCTTCTGGCCGCCGCCATCGATGACAATCGGTACGCAATAATTTTGCATGGCCTCAACGGTCGTCATGCCAAAATGCTCTACTCGTTCAGGCCGCTCCTCGTCCAATCCACAGGCATGCCAGAATATGGATGCCCGCCGGTAGTAATCCTTGATCTCACTGACAGCAGCATTGATCTTGTATTCAATCTCTCCGTGGGCGCCCGACAATACCTCCTCGACCTCGTCGATATACGTATTGCCAGGAGTGCTGCCGCCAACGAGTAGCAGCTTCCAGCCGCGTGTCTCATCCGGATAGCGACGACACATCTCGCTGAACGTTTTTATCATTTCGATCTGCTTCTTGCTACCGCTTATCTCAAAGCGTGCTACAGACAGAATCAGCTTCTCTTTATCAGCGGGGTTGCTCAGCGGGTTATACATATTGACCGGCGGGTAAAGTTTGGCAGTGGGCTCAAGATTCCAGCGTCGATTGACCCAATCTCCGGTGTAGTCGCTATTGATCACCAAATGATCGTATTTATCGACCTGGAAAAAGCGTGTCTTCTCCTGATCCGGAAAGTGGCAGACAAAAATAGAGACTGGCGATAGAGGGTTCAGCTTGCCCAGCATATTGGCATTCACAAATATGTCGTAGTTCAGCGTGTCCAGACTGATGATATCGAAGGGGTTGGTCCGCTCCCCAAGTACCATGCCTTCATCTGCGGTATAGCGATTTCTCTCTTCAAAGAACGGTATCTTGATGATTTTTTTAGAACACCTGCTCAGGTCGATATCGAACCATTCCTTGTATTCACTCAGCTCTACACTGTTGTTGAAAATGTAACCAACGTCATAGCGCTCCTGCATGATCGAGGCCATCTCGGCCACGTAGCGTTGCCCGCCACCGGCAAAATGCCCGGCATGATCGTAGATCCCGACCCGAATCTTACGCAGACCTAACAGCACTTCCAAATGGGAGAAAAACATGTGGGTTGCGACATCACCCAGAAACTCCGGAAGACGCTCTTTAAGCTGCCGCAATACGCGTTTAACCGTATCGGCATCATGATGGGCGCACATTTTCTGCACAGCGTGCAGTAAGGATCGATACAAATTGTCGATCTCACCTTTTTGATAAAAATGCGAGGTCGATATGCTATTTGCCAGCTCCAGCGGAAAGTGCTTGGCAATAAAGAGGAATCGATTACGCGTGCAGAAGTACTCGCAAAGCGTGTGCGATGTGTTGCCATGGTAATGGTGATACAGAATACTGCTGGGAGAGTACCAAAGCTTCCAGCCGCGCTGCCTACAGCGCGCGCTGTAATCCACATCTTCCATATACATGATGAAATCTTCATCCCACGCGCCGACATCTTCCAGGCAAGATCGCCGGAACATGACAGAGCCGCCGGTGACATACTCACGTTCACACGGTGTGGCATATTGGGACGATTCCTCAGCATCGAAGCCTATATCCGCGAAGTAGAAATTCCCAATCTCCTCCACGCCAACGCTGTTAATTTTGGTTTTCTCAAAAAAATACAGCTTACTTTGCACTGCCCCTATCGTCTCATCCGACCGCATCGCGTCTAAAAAACCCTGAAGCCAGTCACGATGAACAGTCGCATCATTATTTGTAATGACGAAATACTCCCCCACGGAGTTCGCAATGCCCAGATTCACGGCCTTTGTGTAATTATTCTCATCATTCTCAAGTACTCTTGCCTGAGGGTAATTGGCTTTCACCCAGTCCACGGTGCCATCTGTAGACCCATTGTCGATCACGAGGATATCCAGCGCTATGCCCTGCTGATCGGTTGCAAGGAGGGATTGCAAAAACGCTTCAAGAAGCGCCATCGCGTTAAAAGTGACCGTTAGAACGGTGATTCGCAGCGTATCCGGCATGATGTCTTAGCCCCTCTTTTTGACATTGAAGGAGGATAATATGCTGCTCAACTCCGCTTTAACTTCCTCCGGATCAGCCTGCATAGTGATGTCAGCAGCCAGCTTGGTAGCCGTAGGTTTATAGCTTGGGGGACGTAACTTGCGTCTATCGATATACTCGGAATCAAGCTTGGAATGGCTATTAACACGGTGACCTATGCGTTGGCGCAAGACGCTTAACTGAAGATCGGCTTCCATCTTGAACATATCCACAAAGACCCTGAATCGGCCTTGCCGCAGCAGCAAAAGTGCATTGGTAGACCTGTCCTTTAGATACTGTAGTTTTCCAGTGCCGGAAGAAGGCATTCTTCGTTGTCCTTAATTAGTTGACCATCAATCGGTGTTAATCGTCTGTCCGCTTGTCGGTTAGTCGCTTTTTCACATGAAGAAATCGCATCAGGCCGACCAGGAACGCACAGCCACCGCCGACAATGAGCAGCCACGCGGCAATCAGGTAGGGCGGTTGCGCAGAGAAGAACTGGAACAGTACGGCGCTGCCGGCGATAAGCGCCAGCGCCGTGCGAATGTAGGCGAGAAATGTGCGTTCGTTAGCGAGGCGTGTTCTTTCCAGCGCGAGGGTGTCGCGCACGCTTGAGTCTTCCATTCAGTCTTCCATCAGGCGCTGCGTATAATATTTCCTATTGTGCACGAGTTAGTGTCAAATTGGGTAGGGGTAGGGGTAGGGGTAGGGGTAGGGGTAGGGGTAGGGGTAGCGGGTAGCGGGACGGGGAGTAGCGCGGTGTGTGCGGTATCGAGCGTGAAGACATGAAGCGTTAGGGCAACACCAAATAGCCTTGCGATCACCGGTATTCAGGAGTGCTGTCAGTGCGGCTTACCGTGCTCTTACAGAGGCCTTCTTCTATCGGCGGCTTCCGCCAGCTGCGCTGCGGCGGCGCAGGCCGAGTAGGCCCAGGGCGGCAATTAGCAGCGGCAAGGTCGCAGGCAAGGGTACTTCTGCTTGATTCGCCGCCTGAATAGACAACGTGGTAACCTCCAGATTTTCAGGTTCCCCGTGTCTGCCACCGATACGGGCGATGTGATAGCTGTTTTGCACTCCCGCTAACGAGAATGTCAGTGCCACCTGTTCCCACTTCCACGGTGTAGTCCCTGAAAGGTCCTGATCCAAGCTGTCACTGGTAAAAATGGAAGAAGGATTGGGGCCGAAGTCGGACAAAATGATGTGTGCGAAATTCAGCACCCAGTTATTGCCATTGATTAGAAAGCTATCGTTAATACCCATCGCGCCGAGTCTGAAATGGTCTCGCACCAGGCCGCCAAAGGCGGCGTCATTCTCAATGTGCACACCGCCGATACTGGTGCTGCTGTTGACATCTCCACCGGCAATCGAAAAGCTTTGCAGAGATGTATTATACCAACCCAGATTTGGGCTCGGGTTGGAGTCCAGCGCCAGGCCATCTAGCGTGAAGCTGGCGTTAAACAGGGTGCCCAGATTGAAAGGCGCGTTGGCGTCAGCAGCAATGTCGGCTGCCAAGTTACCATTGATAGCGTTGTGTGAAGTGATAGCACCGACTGCACCACTAAAACTGCCAATGAGGCCGGCATGGGCCTGCCCGGCAAACGCCATAGCAATGCATAGGCCGGTGTTCTTCACAAATGACGCTAATTTCATGTCCTGCGGTCCTTATTTCGTTACCCCGTATGTCGGGCTCTAGAGTAAATGAAGCAATTTTCAGGCCAGCCCCGGAGTATTGATACTGAAGTGAGACGTGCCTCACGTTTAGGGGGCATTTTGTGGAAAAGGGATCGTTATGCTGGCGATTGCTGGAACCCAAAAAGCTAGTAGGGCAGCTGTCACTGACGTGGTTGTAAAAAATCCTGACGCCTCAGGCAGGGCAAAGTGAGACCTGGATCACATTTGCTCGGCCGTTATCTTTCCCGGGGCAGCAGCCAGTCGGCGAACTGTGCCGGTAAGCTATCGAGGAAAGGCAGATTATGACTGACCTAATCTCTGGTTGTTCTTTATTCATACGATTTACCTTTGGGGCAGCTTAAACAGAACGGCTGTGTTAACGCCGAGTGAATTAGAAGATGATATTCTTCTGCCTCAGGGTTGTAACCTTCGGACCGTGAGTTTCACGGCCGGACTGAAAGAGCATGTTATGGAGAGCACCCTTATCGATAAGCCCATTTTGGTTACCGGCATTATTCGCTCGGGTACAACCTGGGTGGGGAAGGTGTTATGCCACGCAGCTGGGACAATCTATCTGCACGAGCCCACCAATCCCGCGTCGCCATGGAATGCGGCAATCCGGACTCCGATACAACACTTCTATCTGCATGATGACTTCGGCGGAGTTTATCAGAAGCTCTTCGCCCAGCTGCTCAGCCTCGAACCGAGAGTGCAGGGCAAGTGGCTGATCGATCACGACAAGTG
>JBDNIE010000032.1:0-1789 GCA_041688425.1 Halioglobus sp.
AATTTTGAATAATTCATGATTAATCCCGATCGATGGTGATACGTAGAATCGACATGATGGACAGCAAGACCAATGCAATTGCTACGTAGGGGGTTGGAGAAAGGGCGAGGAAAATGCGCGATATTTGAAGCCAGGGGTCTATTTTTTCGCAGAGATTAGAGGGATCCGACTTCGCGCATAGCTCTATGGAATCCATATTCATGCTCAGAAATTTGACGCTACGGAGCAAGTGTTGGAAGTATGGAGTCGAGTGATTAACATCCGCTATCACATAGCTTGGTATGTTTTCATCGAAGGGTTCCACGATACGCGAGTCTATCGGCGCCATTAGGTTGTAGGTCGCATCAACAATTACAGCCAGAAATACGAATACAAAGATCACTGCTACTCGACCAAACATCGCCGCCGGTCCTGGCTTTATCCACGGCCTTACAATGGATGGCGTTATTACTGTTAGGGCAAGCCCGCACATCCCAATGAAGAAGAGTTGATTCTGGTCAGTCAAATTGCTGAAGAGCAGAAGATTAACGGATAAGTAGACAGATATTAAAAGAGTGAATACAGCGTTGACGAATTTTCGTTTCAGGAAGAACCGCAAAAATCCGCTGTCAGTAATTGCTTCCGCGTAGACATCAAGTAGCGTTTGTCTAATGATGTACAGTTCGAGAAAAATGAGGTAAGTGAAAGTTATAACAAAAAAAGCGAGGCCAGGCAGCCCCAAGTCAGCTCTGGATAGCCCTATTATTGCGAGGCTAAGAAAGAAAATTAAAAGACTGCGTCTTATCATAGTGAAATTCATACGGCGTCCTAGTTGTTGTTTTTGTAATCCTTTGGCTTTAAAGCTAGCGACACATTGGATTGAATAGCGTACCTACCAGTATTAAACCCAATTCCGTTGATCACCGCTAGCATTCCAAGTGAAGGCCTGTCACTAGGATATTGACCCGCATCAAGCTATCGCACTTTGACCCCTTGGTAGGATTTGCGCGGGTGCGCCGGGGAGGGGGCCCAGCGGGGCAGCCATGGCCGGGCGAAAAGCGGCTCCCAGGTGCCCGCTCTGGCCGCGAGAGGGCGGTCCGGGGCCGGAGGTCGGGTGTCGCTCAGGCGGCGCTGTCCCGGCCTGGATTCTTCAGATATTTCACAGGTAATTCCTGTTGGTTTTGTTGATTGAGGAGGGAGGGATCGGCCCCCATTACAGGGCCTTGGAGTGAAGCGCGTTAGCTCCCAGATTTGAGTGCTGCAGCGGGTTTGGATTTCATTTACAGCTCCCCCGATTGGGCAAAGCTATAGCAGCTGTCACCTACTATGATGTGGTCAAGTACCCTGATGTCGACTAACGCCAGAGCGCTCTTGATCCGTTCCGTGATGCGCCTATCTGCAGCGCTAGGTAGAGGCTGACCACTGGGATGGTTGTGCGCCAGGATGACCGCAGCAGCGTTCGCATACAGTGCAGCCTTGACGATCTCGCGAGGATAGATTGCAGCACCATCGATAGTGCCGCTGAAGATAATATTGCACTCCAGTACTTTGTGCTGACTGTCGAGCAACATCAATGCGAAGTGTTCCCGCTCCTGCCGTTCAGCATAAAACAGGCGGAAGTAGTCGAAGGTCTGGCTGGGGCTGGTCATAAAATTGTCCTCAGTCGCTGCTCGCTCCTGGATGAGATTGAGTGCCTCAGTTATTACGCTTTGTTGTTCTGCTGTATAGCTGTGTGTAGCCATGGGTTTATATCTCCAGTATCAGTTATGGATTAGGCGTGGGCGTGTGCTGCGTCATTCAACAGATGAGT
>JBDNIE010000033.1:0-2785 GCA_041688425.1 Halioglobus sp.
CGTTGACGCAGCGATACTGGCTGTACATCTCCCCGCCGATAATCCCCACCCGCTTGCCCATCAGCGCCTGAGCGGCGTCAGATTCACCTGCGGCTATGACAGTACCTGCAGCCTCGTTCCCCACGGCCAGCGATTGCCCTACACGCGCCGCCACCATTCTCATCATCTGCGGCGGAATATCAGCGGTGAGAATGGGCCTCTCGGCAGTACCCGACGCTCTGGCGGTACTGATATCCGCTGGGCCAAACAATAAACCAAGATCGGAGGGGTTTAGCGGTGCAGCCTCTATCTGCACCAACACGTCATTCGGGCCGGGGTGGGGAATGGGCTCATCCACCAGTGTGAGTTCCAGCGTGTTGTCGTTCTTCACTGTGGAACGAAGTTGTAAGCCCGTATTTGCCATTGGATTTCCCCTGTTTACTTGTACTGAGTAGTTGCCTCGGCGAAGCTTGCGGACCGGTTCCCACCGCAGACGTCGCGCCCTGCCTGCTGCGCACCGTAGCGTTAGACCGGCTCAATTGCCAGCACCCCCCTGCAAATAACGATGTTTCCAACAAGCTTTGTCCTGTTAAGCACTTTGGCAGGGTTTAACTGTGAAATCTGCACGCTATCAGGACGCCCGTTATTGCGTGTACCATCGCCGCCCCTGTGGCCCTAGCGGCTGACTCTGGTGCGGAAAATACGCGGATGCTTAACTCGATATTGATCCTTTTGGCGGTTCTGGCCTTTATGGCCATCGTACTTGAGGACGTTATTCATATTAACAAGGCCAAATCCACGCTGTTCCTTGGCACGCTTTGTTGGATACTGCTGTTCGTCGGTGCTGCCGATCACGAGTCCGTAGAGAGCGCATTTTCCGAAAACATTCTCGATATCGCCTCTTTATGGTTGTTCCTGTTCGCCGCCATGACCTTCGTTGCCTATTTGAATCAGCACGGCATGGTTGAATCCGCAGTGTATCGCCTGCTGCCCAGCAGCATGCCACAAAAAGCGTTGCTGCCGGGCCTGGCGCTATTTGCGTTCATCCTCTCATCCTTCTGCGACAACATTACCACCACGCTGGTTATGATCGCCCTGATCCAGTCTCTGCGCCTCAATACCCGCAGCAATATCAAACTCGCCGTGCTGGCAGTGTTCTCCATTAACTCCGGCGGCGCAGCGCTCATCACAGGCGATGTGACCACGCTGATGATCTTTACGTCCGGCAAGGTAGGCATCAGCGACCTGTTTGTTATTGTGTTACCCGGCCTGATTGCCTGCTTGCTACTGGCGTTCATTTTGATGCCAGGCTTCGAAGGTCGACTGGCCCCGCAGCGTGTCATCACGCAGATTACGCGGTTCGATATCTGCGTGGCTGTCATATTTTTGGCTACCATCGTGTCGACGCTGGGTATTAACCTGTTCATGCATGTGCCGCCGCTGCTGATCTTCATCTTCGGCCTGTCCATTGTTTTCCTGTTGGCGCGGTTCATGCGCCGTGACGAGTCGGACATGCCCATCATCGACTACATTCGCAAGATCGAATTCGATACCCTGCTGTTTTTCCTCGGAGTCCTTCTGATCGTTGGAATGCTGAAAGAAATCGGGGCTTTGCAGGGTATTACGCATCTGTACACGCTGTTTATTCCCAGTGTCGCCAATTTCATGATCGGTGGCCTCTCAGCCGTCATCGATAACGTACCGCTAACGTCGGCCGTGTTGAAATCCAATCTGCAAATGCCACTGACGGACTGGCTGGGATTCACGTACTGCGTGGGTGTAGGGGGGTCGTTACTGGCGGTCGGTTCCGCGTCCGGCGTGTTGATGATGAGCAAAATTGAAGGCCTGGGGTTTATGAGCTACCTGCGCTACACGCCCCACCTGATCGGCGCTTACTCTGTGGGATATTTACTCATACTCACTATGTGATGTGATCTGAGGTGATGTGACGAGCCCCTCCGGGGCGCACTTGTGCCGCCTCCGAAGACGGCAGAAAAGCGGCATTTTAAATTTATCCGCAAAACTGCCAATAATATTTTGACCTGGCCACTCTGATCGATAGCGCCATGGCCTATACTCGATTAGAACAGTAATGCAGTATTGCCCGGAGGCAGGTACACCCTCAAAGACTGGTGAACGCGAATACACTAAAAGCTTTTCTTAACACGGCATTTTTTGTCCTGATCTCTGTTTTGATCTCACCCGACGGTTTCGGTTCGATCACCGCAAAAGACAGTCTACTCTCTACCCCTCAGCCGACGATTAACGGCCTTGAGAGCTTATTTCCAGATAAACTTGCTGACCAGAAACCAAAATTTCAGCCCGCGCCTGAGTGGCTACCTCAGCCCTCCTCGAGCGAATCTCCGGCACGTTCGGCGAGTGTCTCTTTAGTAATACAGACAGCATTCACTCTCAGCCAGGCGCGCGCCCCTCCCAAGCACTGAATTCCTTCCGTAAAAAACCTTACCTTTTACATTTTTTTTGGCCGGAGTGACCACAGTGTTAAGCGCGTCCTTATGCGCTCTGCCACGTTCCGTTGGGTCCGGCCTGGAGCATACTGTTATGTCTGTATTCACAGAAGCGGAACCCCTTTTTACTACTAATATTCGGGATATCCAGCGCCCGCAAAATATTGTGGAACTGGACCTACACAGTCCCGCACTAGAGGTATTCACCGACTTCAAGCAGCAACATCCACTGATGATGGAGCAAAATACCTCGATAGATGAGGCGCGTGAAATCATGCGCAGGACTCATATCAAAATGTTTCTGGTTATCGATGCACAGGAATCATTTCGGGGGGTCA
>JBDNIE010000262.1:0-38269 GCA_041688425.1 Halioglobus sp.
AATGAAGCCGATGTTCCCGCAGCGCCTCGCGGTCGGCACGGGTCGGCGACGGCCGGCGGCGCGAGGAACGCGGGCGATGATAGTCAGATGCATCTGGCCGCAAATCACCCTGCTCGAAGCGATGCAGTATCTCCTCCATTGTTCGACTGATCTTGGTGCAGGTACGAATCGCCTCGACAGCAGGATAGGTCGAATGCTCACCGCCTTCCATCAGTGCGATCAAATCTTTCTTGGACAGGTGCGACAGCAATTTGGCCGGATTGTACCACCTGAAATTGGGCACAATATTGATGTCGCCGCTGTATTCCTGATCCATCAGCGAGTGGACACTGCTCATCAACATATTGAAGCGCGGCCAAGTCTCGCTGCGATCCTGAACCATTCCCCGGTAAAAATTCAACAGCTCCCGGCCCATGCCGACACCGAGCGTCCCCAGCGCTGCCGTCATTGCACTGCGCTTCCCATCGTGCTTGAGGAAGGGTATCGCAATAGGGTTCACCATACTCACAATGTAATGGTTGGTGGAATACAGGCGCTGCAGACGCTTGGCGGGCAGATCATCGGCAATAGAGCCGTCAACCCACTTGCGGGTCGGCAAATAAGGTTGCCGCTCGTCGTGCTGATTCTTGGCCATCAACATCACCGGCGGGAACACACCGGGCACGGCGCAGGAGGCCATGACGGCTTCCCGCACGAAAACGTTGGGGGAAGTAATCGCATTTAGCAGGCGTGAGCGCTGATGCAACTCCGCAGGCGCTACGGAGATACTGATCTGCCTGCCGGTCTTCTCATAGGCTTCCTGAAATGTCAGGTCAGGAATCATGCGGGCGATGAGTTTTTCCAGATCGGCCACATCGATCTGCGTATTAGCACCAAAAAACATACGGGACAATGCACTGGCCTCTCGCTCGGCCTCGGTCAGCACGTTCGCTGGCTCGTAAAAATGTTCCAGTTCCTTGTTGGTGTGTGTGCCCAAGGTGGCCGCTACCAGAGCGCCTGCACTTGACCCTGAGATCACACGAGGCAGCAGATCCTGATCCAGTAGTGTCTTGACCACACCCAGATGGTAAAAGCCCAGAACACCGCCGCCACTGAGCATGAGGGCGGAGCGACCAAAACAGATATTTGCGCGATAAAAGAAATCGAGCTTTTCCTGAACGTTGATATCGTCGGTTTTCAACTCGGCGAGGAAGCGCAGTGAGTCATCAACCTCGTCAATATACTGCTCAATCAATGATTTGGTGCCGAACTTGGCACGACTATAGAGACTGTGCCGTCCCATGCCGCCCATGTTCCCGTGAATGCCCTCGTTCAGAGTGAACAAAAGCCCCTGATAATCGTGCCGCGACCTCAGGCTGCGCAACTTGTCCAGGCGCAACCGTATCTGCGCATAGTCGTATTGGCTAGTGTGGTCCACTTGTCGCCAGCGTTTGTGCCCGGAAAATTCGTCATGTGACCGAGCGGCCTCGCTCCACTCGTCATAAGTGATGGCTCTATCCATTTGCTTCTGCAGATTTTTCAGTTTGCGCGCATTTCTCAACGGATTACCTCTACTGTCATAAGCGACATCGCCGCTCGTTCTCACAAGCATAAGCCAAATGCAGGATGACTCAAAGCGCTGGCTGCTTCTCAAATTCTTGCAATACCGGTCTGTATCGAGTACCAGCAAACCAATCCAATGTTTTGACAGAGACAAATAGCGTCTGTTTTCGCATCAAGGTCGGCGCTAAATTGAACTCTATTAGGGCGGGGCCGCTGTGAACCCCTCCATGGGGGCGGCCATCCGCGAAGCGAGCCCACCGGGAGGGTCTTGCCCCTGTTTACAGGTACGTAATTACGGCGTGTCCCGATAAGCTCTACTCGCTTTGACGCCGGTCTTGCCGCTTCGGTAAGTCCCATTCTGAACAGCGATTGCTTTTGGCACTATTTGGCTACAGGTAGTGCACACCACCGATAAAGTCACTAAACTGATTCGTTGACTCATAATATTTGCGATAAAACCGCAAACCTAATAAATACAAGGGGCTAGGTATTGCGCGCTTACCTGTTCGTCGTCGTTCTGCTGCTGCTTATTTTTGGCAGTATTGCGGGCTACCTCTACAACAAGGCTTCTTCACTGGCCGCTACCGATTTTGCTCCGCCGCCCATTACCGTCGCTGCCGCCACCGCACAAGCAGCTGTCTGGCCGTCTGAACTGGAAGCTGTGGGGACGATTCGCGCTGCCCGCGGTGTAGAGTTGAGCGCTGAAACCAGCGGCGAAGTGATCTCCATTGCGGTCAATTCCGGAGACATAGTCAAGACCGGCCAGCCCATCCTGACACTGAACGACAATGTAGAGAAAGCCGGCCGCAGCCAACAGGAGGCGAACCTCAAGTTGGCGCGGCTGCTGTATGAGCGCGATGCCCGTTTAATCAAGCAGAAGTCGATTCCGCAAAGCCAGTATGACCGCTCGCAGGCGGATCTGGACAGTGCCATCGCACAACTCGCCGAGACCAATGCCCAACTCGACAATAAACGTGTCGTGGCGCCGTTTGCCGGCACTATCGGCATCATAAAGGTCAAGGTAGGCGACTACATTGAATCCGGCACTGCGATCACTAATCTGCAAGATCTGTCTGAGCTGGAACTCGACTTTTCGGTACCAGACCGTTACTTCCCCAGCCTGCGACCCGGACTGTCTATTGCGGTATATATGGCAGCATTCCCGGATCGGGAATTCACTGCGACGCTGAGTGCGCTAGACGCCAAAGTTGACACCAACACCCGCAACTTGATGCTGCGCGCGACGCTCAAAGACAGTGCAGGACTGTTGCCCGGAATGTTCGCGCGACTTGTGATTAATCTGGATCAACCGAACCGTGTGGTCACCGTCCCGGAGACCGCAGTCAGCTACTCACTGCATGGCAATACGGTTTATGTATTACTGCAGAGTATGGGCAAAACCACGACACAACCGAGGGTGGTGGAGACTGGAGCCACTCGCGATGGCCGCATCGCTATTGTGAGCGGACTACTCAGCAGTGAATGGGTAGTGACTGCCGGGCAGAACAAACTGTACCGGGATGCCCGCGTAGTCATCGACGATGACGTCAAGTTCTAGATAGCCGTGGCTTTCACCGATCACTTCATCCAACGCCCGGTGCTGGCCATCGTCGTCAGCAGCCTGTTGCTGCTGCTCGGCAGCACGGCGCTGTTTCGGGTCAATATACGCGAATTTCCCGAGCTGGAACGCAGCGTGATCTATATCGAGACCACCTACCGCGGCGCCAGCGCACGCACCGTGCAGGGCTTCGTCACGACGCCGCTGCAAGTTAGCATCGCCGGCGCGCGCGGCGTTGAGTACATGACATCGAATAGCAATCCAAGCAGCTCGGAGATCGAGGTGTACGTGCGTCTGGGCGAAAATAGCAACGATGTAATGTCAGAGGTCATCGCCAAGGTTGCCGAGGCAAGAGGCGAATTGCCCACGGACGCAGAGGAACCCATCATCACGACTTCCGCCGGAGGCGACGCCATGATGTACCTGGCGTTTTACTCCCGCCAGATGAGTCCCTACCAGGTAACCGACTATCTCTTACGCACGGTACAGCCCGAACTGGCGACACTTGAAGGCGTCGGCAGGGTCAAGATTTTTGGCCGCTACCTCGCCATGCGTATCTGGCTAGACCCGGTGCGCATGGCCGCTTTGGGGGTGACCGCCTCCGATGTCAAAGAAGCCATCGAGCGCGATAACTTCATTGCCACCTCGGGCGCAACAGAGGGCAATCTGGTGCGCGCGACGGTAGATGCTCGCACGGATATGAAAACCGCGCAGGACTTCGAGGAGCTGGTGGTGCGCCAGCGCGATGAGGAGCGGGTCAGGCTGGGCGACGTTGCTGACGTAGAACTATCTGCGGAGACCACGCAACTGAAAACTCTGTCCAGTGGTCGCGACGCTGTCTTTATATCCATCTCGCAAACACCCGATGCCAATCCGCTGGATGTGGCCCGTGCGGTGCATGAGGCAATACCAGGCATTCGCGAGAATCTGCCGGCGGATATGGAGCTGTTCATGGACTGGGACGGCACCGTTGTCATCGATGAGGCGATCAAAGAAGTAGTCATTACTCTGTTGCAGGCAAGCGTCATCGTTATTCTGGTGATTTACCTGTTCCTCGGCTCATTGCGTGTAGTGCTGATACCCTTGGTAGCCATACCCCTCTCGCTGATCGGTGTGGTGTTCCTGATTCTGGCGATGGGTTTCTCTCTCAATCTGCTCACCTTGCTCGCGATGATCATCGCCATCGGCCTGGTCGTGGATGATGCTATTGTCGTGGTAGAAAATGTCCATCGCCATATAGAAATGGGAGCGTCTCCTCACGAGGCGGCGCTAGTGGGCGCTCGCGAAGTCGCGATGCCCGTTGTCGCCATGACACTAACCCTCGCTGCCGTATACGCGCCTATCGGGTTTATCGGCGGTCTGACAGGGGCTTTGTTCAGCGAATTCGCGTTGACTCTCGCTGGAGCAGTGTTGGTCTCCGGCGTGGTTGCTCTGACCCTGAGCCCGATGATGTGCTCACAGGTACTCAAAGACAGCGACCACCAGGGCGGGCTCGCTACCTGGCTAGACCAGCGGTTCCACTGGCTGAACGGACAGTACCGGGGATTATTGTCTGCCAGCCTGCGCCATCGAAGACCGGTGATCCTGTTTGCAGTCGGCATCCTCGCCAGCCTGCCACTGCTGTTCAGCCTCGCCCAGGAGGAACTGGCCCCCGAGGAAGATTCCGGGGCGCTTTACGTCACCGGTATCGCTCCACGCCATGCGAATCTTGACTACACAGATTATTTTCTCAACGAAGTCGTGACAATATGGAAGGACATACCCGAGTTCAGTCACTCCTGGCAGGTCATCTTTCCCAACAACAACTTTGGTGGCATCACAATGCTGCCGTGGTCAGAGCGAGAGCGCACACAGCAGGAAGTGCAGCTTGAGTTCCAGCAAAAAATCAGTCGGGTCGCAGGCATGGAGATGTTTACCTTCGGCACGCCGCCGCTACCGGGCTTCGATGCCGGGTTACCCGTCAGTTTTGTGATCGCCTCAACCGCGGATTACGAAGAGATTCAAAGCATAGGCGAGGAACTGGTCAAGGCTGCCAATGAGTCCGGATTATTCTTGTTCGTCACCCAGACACTGGATTTCGACCGACCGGAAGTCAAAGTGAATATCGATCGGGAACTTGCGGCGCGGCTCGGCATATCGATGCGTGAGATCGGCCAGACGCTATCTACGATGCTGGGTGAAACCGAAGTCAACCGCTTCAATCTTGAGGGACGGTCCTACAAGGTGATCCCGCAGGCAGCACGGGGCTTTCGACTCACCAAGCAGGAGCTTGAGAAGTATTATGTGCGCACTGCCAGCAATGAACTGGTGCCACTGTCGTCGGTTATCTCTCTGGAATCCACGGTTGAAGCCAACGAATTGACGCAATATCAGCAGCTCAACAGCACTACCGTTCAGGGCATCATGATGCCGCCCAATAGCCTCGGAACGGGTCTTGAATTCCTGCGCGATACACTTCACGAAATCGAACCGAGTGGCGTCAAGGCGGGGTACACCGGGGCCTCTCATCGGTTCATGCAGGAGACCTCGTCATTCCCCATCCTGTTCATGCTGTCCCTGGTGCTGATCTTTCTCCTGCTGGCTGCTCAGTTCAACAGCTTTCGCGATCCCTTCGTAGTTCTGCTGAGTGTCCCGCTGTCGGTCTTTGGCGCCATGGTGCCCATCGCACTGGGTTTCGCGACACTCAATATCTATACCCAGATCGGCTTACTGACGCTTATCGGCCTGATCAGTAAGCACGGCATTCTTATCGTCGAGTTTGCCAATAAACTCCTGCAGCAGGGAATGACCCGCCGTGAAGCGGTGCTGGAAGCAGCATCCCTGCGTCTGCGCCCTGTTCTGATGACAACGTTTGCCACAGTGATGGGGGTCTGGCCGCTGGTCATCGCCGCTGGCCCAGGCGCCAACAGTCGCTTTAGTATTGGCCTGATGATCACTGCAGGCATGCTCGTAGGCACACTCTTTACACTGTTCGTGATCCCCGTGTTTTACCTGCCGTTCGGAAAGCAACAGGAACAAGCGCTGCCCGCTGATGAGGCCAACGAGCGAGCGCCCTCCCCATCACACTGATGGGAAGGGCGTCAGGCTGGCATTCATCGGTCGCTCAATACGTTAACTCACTGGCAAACAGATCAGGGCGCATTGGCAGGATCGTAAACACCCGGCGTACCATCGTAACCATCGCCAAAACAGGGATTGGCACCACACACGTTAACGACCTGTCCAGTCCGCCAGAAGGTTGCTTTTTGCACCCAGGCATCGTCCTGGCTCATCGGCATAGAGTGGGTGTCGTAACCGAGGCCGCGTGGCAGGTTTTCAGGACGCTGTAGCGGTGTGCCATCGTGTCCGGCGGTGGGAAAGGGGCCAGAATCCCAGTGCATAACGGCATTCCCCTCAAAGGGATAGGTCGTTATCGGCGCAATACCAAGATACGGCTCCGCTGCAATGTGCCGGTCTATTACGATGCTGGGATTGTGCCGCTGCACACCAAGCGAGCGTTGCATCATTTCTGCTGCGGTCTCGGTCAGAATCTGGTCACCGATGGGTGAATTGATAAGAACACGACTTAGCTTACTGCCGGGCAGAGGATCACGCGTAATGTGGTTGGCATAGCCATTACTGTCGGCGCGGTCCCAGATGCCCTGCATCAAAGCAAGACCGAGAACCTGCACCAGTGGATCGGGATAAGCAGGGTCCAGCGCAATAGAAAAACTGCTCCACACGTTGGAGCGCTGGATGATCAGGTTCCAGTTCATCCCGGCCAAATCCAGCACGGAGTAATCAAAGTGTGGACTCAAAGCCGTGAGCGCGCCGCCATACACAGAACCCATCGAAACACCGTTGTACTGCACGCTTCCTGTCTTGAACAACACGTTGCCATCATCGTCCCTAAACGCGGGTAACTGCTCAAAACCACCTGCATTCACTATCGCTTCGGACAAAAATATTTGGTTAAGGAAAGCCTGCTGCAGGCGGTCAGGCATTGCGGGAAACAGGCTGAGATCACCCAACATGGCAAACACTGTGGGCAGATCCTGATCTGACATGCCCCACCAGTCCATGCTACAGAACATGGCGTTGGCAAGTTCCGCGCCCTCACCCAATTGGGCGGCGATAGTGCGATTGCCCAACAAGCCATGCCCGACCACCACAGCGCGGGCGTCGGTATCGCCGTCTGCGGCATCGGCTATAGCAGCCTGGGATATGTAGCACAGGAATGGAACCTGCACCGTGCCATCGCCGTTTAATTGTGCCGGTAATGCATCCGGGTCAACGCTGATAAAGTTCAGCCGCGAACCGGGGCCGGCGCTCGCACTGTTCATAAAATTGGGAACCGTGATTTCACCTCGCACAATGCGTGTGAAAAATGAATCCAGGACAGAAAAGGTGTCGCCCACCGAATCGATGGTGATCAGCGGCGGTTGCCCACCCAGCCCGGCCAGGCTGACATCGCGCATATGCAGCGCTCGAGCCGTGGTATTTCCGATGGATGCGGTGGTGAAGTCCCAAGTCAGGTACAGTTCATCACGCGCGATACCGACATCGGTAAGCGTCAAAAACAGGGACTCAAAATGCGCGCGGCGGGCTTCCAGTGCCGGCACCTCTGAGGGCGTGGCCTCCCGGTAAATCCGAAAAGCAGCATTGGGCGTCAACAAGCTGCCCTGCGCGTCGCGCATGTTTTGCAGCACCACAATGTAGCGCTGATTATTTTCCAGCGCTTTTGCGGGATGAATAATCAGCGCTTGCCGTTCATCGCCCGTCGGATTCTGATCCAGCTCCGCCCATATCAACTGGCGCTCGCCAGTATCCGCGTGGATAAGCTGGATAGGAGCATCAGCATTCAGGGAAGCTCCCATATCAACAATTGATGCTGCACCGGTAACGGCAAGATCAACGCCCGCGACACGGCTCAACACCGTGCCGCCGATAGAGAATCCATCGCTGCGGTTGAACTCAGTAGGATCTACCCTGATACCTTGCTGGTTAGCTGGCACGCCAAGCACATTGAAGTTAAGTCGTTTGCCGGTGGGGGCACTGGCATCCACCCGCGTGAAGAA
Organism: Halioglobus sp.; assembly: GCA_041688425.1. Lineage (GTDB taxonomy): Bacteria > Pseudomonadota > Gammaproteobacteria > Pseudomonadales > Halieaceae > Marimicrobium. The sequence continues at coordinate 8,158 of JBDNIE010000262.1, forward strand.
GTCGTTAGGATAAGGCAGAAGGCACAAGTCTGTCTGCGTGATATCGCAGTACTCCGCCTGACTGACATCAATGGTGGTTGGGTCAACAGGCGGCGGACTGGGGGGCGAGCTTAGCGGGGCAGCATTGCCGTCAGTATTGTTATTATTACCGCCTGAACATGCACTCAAGACAACGAGCAAAGCCAGTATCTGCATTACTTTTGCGTTCATGAATTTTTTCTCCGCGATGTTACGTATTTTTCTTATAAGACGAAAAGCGTGTCATTGGAACTGCTCACTCGGCCGCGCCGTATCATTACACTCCAATAACTGTTAAACCCAAAAATCGGACAACCTGAATGGCACTACCTTAAGCTGCTAGACCGGCGCTAAACCGGCGCTAAACCGAGCAGTGCTTTTCGGGACACGCTGTAAATACATCCCTGTACGCTTGCTTCACGGATGGCAGCCCCACCCGCCGTGGGCTGGGAATTGTGCGAGGCAAGGATGCCGAGTTCAGGCCCCATGGATGAGTTCACGGCAGGGCCCAGCGATGCCATTCAATTTTCCGCCGACCCTGAAGCTTGAGTAAATCCCACTCGCCGCCAAGCCCGCTTTTACCAACACTAATCTTACAAGTCTAAATACTAACGCCATGACACCATCACGGCAATAAACCGATTGGGGCTTTAAGCGCCAACCGGGGTATCTTAAGCATCTCAATCTATCACCCGAAACTCACTGTGGCCGCAATTCATAGGGGGCGGCGCTCGCACTGTCCCTAAAAGCGTTGGCGGCCGGTCTCGCTCATATAGAGGGTATTTCCCTCGCGCTCTACACATCTCGCCCACGCGACCAGACCGGACGTCGTTGACCAACGCCTGCGTGTTAGCGTTATTGGTTGTGGCTGCGGAGCGCGGCGGTTCAACTCCGCATCGGCCTTAGACAAGTCAGCCATTACTTCCGCTCCAATCCATAAGGTAGCGGAACCACTACATTAAGTGCTGTGTGCAGAGGTTTATCAGCAAGAAATCGGCTTTGCCAATCTAATAACATAATCGCCAACACATTACGGTGTTCTCCTTTCTCTAAGCTCATGTCTCCTTCTGCAGAAGGCACCATATTATGTTCACGGTTGATGGCCATGCTAATGGCAGCTTGCGTTTTGAGCACGACGGGGTCGTTATCCAACTGCGCCAGTAAAAAATTTATACCAACCTCAGCGATCACGTCTTCTTTACAATGCTTGAGGATTAAGTCGATATTATTGCGATAATAATCATAGATCCATTGATGATTCGACTCTTTGACTGGAGACAAATAGTATTGCGAATCGGCAAAAATAATATGACTTAATCCATAGATTTTATTGTCAAATTGCTGAGCACTGAGCAAGTGGTCTTTCTCATCAGGGTAAGCCAAACGAAAGGCTTCGGTAAACTGAGCCACTACGTCTTGCTCACCCAGTTGGCGCAGCCAATAAACATTGTTAGCCAGTTGCGCGGCCCAAGCTTTTATCATCTCAGGATCAGTGGCATACACCGAAAAATCGTAGCGGCGAATGATCTCACGTAGTTTCGCATCTTGTTGGTGCTTTAAGCCGAATTCATCGGCTCTCGCCATGGCGCTAAGTAAATTTAGCAGGTATGTATAATCCGGATGAGCTTGCGTTGCCTGATAGCGGCGTTCCGAGCGTTCGCCACTTTGTGCCTTTAAGTGGTCGAGTTTCTGTAGTGAATATTGGCGGATTTGCTCTGGCGTATACACTTGATTGCTGAGTTTACTCAACGTATTGGCCACGCGCGCCATATCCACCCAAAGCGATAAGGCGTATTTAGTATCTTGGTGTTGGCGATACATGCGCAGACCATAATGAGCAAAAGTATAAGGCGTTAAGGTAAAAAGCACGGGTTCATAAGTGGCCTTAATCCGCTGGGCGTCTTGAGGAAATGAACTGTCTTTTTTTGTACTGGCGGGTTGTGTGTGGCCATGGGCTAAGTCGCCAATAGGCAAATATAAACAGCCAATTAAGCCAATTACGCTAATTAAGTACGGGTAACTACGCAAATTCATAGGGTCGCTTTACACTGTTGCTTAAGTGCGACAGATGCTAACAGCAAACGCGGGGAACTATCGCAGAATCTGCTATTTTTGTAGTAGTCAGTTAACAAGTCGCGCTCTACTATAATCGCCTAAGCAATTTGATCCTTATGCTCCTGCGAGTCAGATTGTAGTGGCTGAGTATTTTTGCCCACAGTTTTAGAGGATAACTGATAGTTTTCCTCTGCCTTGGTTGGCTGGCACGCCGAGCACATTGACGTTAAGTCGTTTGCCGGTGGGGGCGCAGGCATTACTTTCGCGTTCATAGATGGCTTCACGGCGGGTCCCGGCGCGATGCCATTCAATTGACCGCCAACCCTGAAGCTTGAGTAAGTCCCACTCGCCGCCAAGCCCACTTTTACCGACGCTAATCATATAAGCCAAAATACTAACGCCACCACACCATCACGGAAAAAACGATTGGGGCTTTAAGCGCAAACTGGGGTATCTTGCTCTTTTCAATCTATCATCAGGAACTGACTGTGACCGCAATCCATAAGAAGACCATGTTTCGGCTGCGCCAAGCACTCATGGGCGGCTTCATCACCAAACCACAACCCAAGCCGCTGGTATTTATGGGTCCAGGGTCCGCGCTGCAGTTGAGCCAGGCTATCGGCCGCTTCGGCTTGCGTAAAATCCTGATTGTCACCGACAAGCCGCTGCGTGCACTGGGCGTTCTCGACGCTACCGTAGCGGCGCTGCACGCAGCCGGTGTAGAAACCGCAATTTACGACGGGGTCCTACCCGATCCCACAGAGCAGGTGGTGGATCAGGGCATCGACATGTATCACCTGGAGCACTGCGACTCGGTACTCGCATTCGGCGGGGGCTCGTCCATCGACGCCGCCAAAGTCATTGCATTGGGCGCAGCAAACCATTGCAAATCCGCGGCCTGTATCGGCGCGAAAAAGTGCAAACTCCCCGCCGTGCCATTTTACGCTGTGCCGACTACCGCCGGCACCGGCTCCGAAGCGACGTTTATCGCAGTGATATCAAACAACGAAACGCACGAGAAAGCGGGCGTCATTGACCCCTCGTTGATCCCCAAAGCCGCTGCACTGGATCCCGAACTGATGCTCGGGCTGCCAGCTCATATCACCGCTGCTACCGGGATGGACGCGCTAACCCATGCCATAGAGTCGTATATTGGCCGCTGGGAGACAGACGAGACCAATTACTACGGACTGGCGGCAAGCCGCCTGGTATTCGACAATCTGGCCGAGGCCTGTCACAACGGAACGAACCTTGCGGCGCGCGAAGCAATGGCGCTGGCATCGCATTACGGTGGCCTGGCGATCACCAATGCGCTGGTCGGATACGTACACGCGATCTCCCACAACCTGGGCGCAAAATACAGCGTGCCGCACGGGCTGGCCAATGCCATGATCTTGCCACATGTACTGGAACTGATGAAGGATGATGCCGCCGACAAGCTGGCCGATATCGCTGTTTACTGCGGCATGGGGGAACGCACCGAGCCCGTCCCCGAGCTGGTGCGCAAAGTCATCGACAGAGTGAAGGCCCTCAGTGATGAAGTCGGCATCCCGCGCACCACCGATGTTATCCGCAAGGAGGATATCGAGGCTTTGGTCAAAGCGGCAATAAACGAGGGCGGGAACTATCCCTCACCCCGTTTTATCAGCGAAGACGAATGCCGGGAAGTGCTGCGAGCGATTTCCGCCTGACCCGGCACTAATCCTTATTGGCGGCGTCCGACTTGTCTTTGCTCTCCGCCAGTTTACGGTATTCTTCGACAAGGTGGCGCTTGTAGAGTTTACCGTTGTCCATACGCGGCAGCTTGGGGTGAAAATCCAGCGAGCGTGGCATCTTTAGTTTGGAGATACGCTCGCGCAACCACTCAAGGATTTCAATGGCCGTCTCGTCCGTTGCGTCGGCCCAGTTCATCGGCTGTATCACCGCTTTAACCTCCTCCCCAAATTCATCATTCGGGACACCGAACACGGCCACATCAGCGACCTTCTCATGGCTGGCGAGGATGTTTTCCACTTCCTGCGGGTAGATATTCACACCGCCGCTAATAATGGTGAAGTTTTTGCGATCAGTGAGATAGAGGTAACCGTCTGCATCCACATAACCGACATCGCCAGTGGTGGCCCAGCCTTTCTCATTGTAGGCCTGCGCTGTTTTTTCCGGTTCATCGTGGTAGTGGAAGTGGATGGGCTGTCCGCCAAAGTACACTGTACCTGTCTCACCCTGCGGCAACTCATTGCCATCATCATCGACAATATGCAGCTCGCCCAATAATGCCGGGCCGACTGAGCCCTTGTGCGTCAACCAGTTTGCAGAATCGATCAGGGTAAAGCCAATACCCTCACTGGCGGCATAGTACTCAACGACAATTTCGCCCCACCACGCGATCATTTTCTCTTTGATTTCAACCGGGCAAGGTGCAGCGGCATGTATCGCGACCTGCATGGAGCTGACGTCGTAAGCCTCACGCACCTCTTGCGGCAATTTAAGCAGGCGATTGAACATAATCGGAACCCACTGGCTGTGCGTAACGCGGTGCTCCTCGATCAACTTGAGCGCAAGTTCGGGTTCAAACTTCTCCATCACGACCGAGGTGCCACCGTTGTAAAGTGCCAACATGTTGTAGTGCAGCGGTGCCGCGTGATACAGCGGCGCGGGAGAAAGATACACAGTTTCCTCGCCAAAACCGAAGAACATACCAATAGTTGCCACCAGGGCGGGCGGCGTGTGAACGTCTTTTTCATAGTTGCTAACAAGAATGCCCTTGGGTTGCCCGGTGGTACCCGAAGAGTAGAGCATCGGTACGCCATTACTTTCATCAGCAATCGGCGTGTCGGGCTGCGTGTCAGTGGCTTCTTCCCATGAATCGAAGCCAGATTTGACGCCACCCACCATGTAGAAATGGTCAACGCCAGTGGATTCAGCCAATAACTCCTCGGCCACCGCCGACAGTGCCAGGGAGCCAATGAAAAGTTTAGCTCCGCAATTTTTCAGGATATAGGCCGTCTCGCTTTTTTTCAGATGCGTGCTGATCGGGGTGAAAATCAAGCCACTGCGCTGCGCTGCCCAGAGAATTTCCAAAAACTGGCGGTTGTTCTCCAGCATCATGCCGATATGGTCGCCCGTTTTGAGGCCCAGAGATCGAAATAACTGTGCACCCTGATTAGAACGCTCGTCGAGTTCTTTGTACGTCACCATTTCACCCGAGTCGCCCATGATGATCGCGGGCTTATGGGGGTAGGTCTGTGCAGTGATACTTGGATGCGGCATGGCTGTTCCCTCTTATGCTGAAACTTTGATTACATAATCGACACTATAGAATTATCAGCTACAAAGGGACAGTGCTTCAACGAAAACGCATCACGCCCTGTTGCATGGTGGTCGCAACGAGCCGCCCTTCCCTGGTATAGAAATTGCCTCGGGCAAGGCCCCTGCCGCCGCTGATGCGCTCTGCTTCCACCGTGTGCAGCAACCAATCATCCGCGCGAAAATCCTCATGAAACCAAAGGGCATGATCCAGACTGGCCACTTGAAAATTACCGCTGGCAAAATGACGGCCATGAGCGATCAGGCACACGTCGATCAGGAAGGCATCAGACAGGTACGCCAACAGCGCCTGGTGCACCCCTCGATCATCGGAAACCGCAGCAGTGGTCTTCATCCACGCCTGTAATACCGGTTCGCGCACGACCGGGTTGTCCCAATCCACAGGCTCGACCACGCGTATATCAAGATCCTCGCCAGTGGTGATCATAAAGCTCTCGTCCAGATTGCCCGCCTCCAGGCTCAGCTGCCGCTCGCTGGGGAGTGCCTCAGGCGGCGGCACGTCCGGCATTGTGGGCTGGTAGTCATCGCCCTTGGAGGGCATCTGGAAAGACAGCGAACTCACCAAAATTGGCTTGCCACTCTGCAAGGCGACAACACGGCGCGAACTGAAACTCAGCCCGTCGCGCGCTCGCTCAACTTCCAACTCGATAGGTTTTGCCGGATCCCCCGGACGCAGGAAGTAGGCGTGCTGGGAATGCAGAGCACGGTCGGCATCAACAGTGGCAACCGCGGCGCTGATGCACTGCGCCAGGACTTGCCCGCCGTACACACGAAACGCGGATGGATGCATATTACTGGCAGTAAATCGATCCTTGCCAAGGGAATGAGGGGCTAACACCTGAAGCAGTTGATCGAGCATAAGATTTCCTTGGAGTTTCGTGGAGCGACTATTATCCAGATTTAGGTCAGCTTGCCAATTGTCTCTGGCCGGTTCGACCAAAGAAGCGGTACTGACGCCGCAAGGATGACATGAAGTCTGCCCCGCCAGAGCGATATTTGGTATTCTCGCTATCGACATCGACATCGACAGTCCTGTCGATTAGCAAGGAACTCGCATGAGCAACACACTCTCCCCCGCCGAATTACGCAGCACAATACGCCGTGGTGAGCATAGCGGCAATACATCGGGTCTTGCACCGGGTTTTGTACAGTGCAATATCGTTATTTTGCCGTCTGCAAATGCCTATGATTTCTTGCGATTCTGCCAGCTCAACCCCAAGCCCTGCCCGATTATCGCCGTCGGCAAGCCAGGTGAGACTGCGCTATCCACCCTGGGCGATATCGATATACGCTCGGATGTGCCGAGTTACCGCGTGTTCCGTGACGGTCAGTTGGCGCAGGAATTAGCTGACATCGGAAGCCTGTGGCAAGATGATCTCGTCACCTTTGCACTCGGCTGCTCCTTTTCATTTGAGGAAGCCTTGTTAGCCGATGGACTGGAAGTGCGCAATCTTTCTCAGGGACTGAATGTTCCCATGTATCGCACCAATATCGATTGTCACAGTAGCGGTCCCTTTGGCGGCAAGATGGTCGTTAGCATGCGGCCATTCAAGAGCGCCGACGCCATCCGGGCGATTCAGATTTGTTCGCGCTTTCCGGCTGTGCACGGCGCACCGATACATTTAGGCGACCCGCAGTTGATCGGCATCAACAACCTCTCAAAACCTGACTTCGGCGATTCCGTGCGCATTGAAGCGGGAGAAATACCGCTGTTCTGGGCCTGCGGCGTTACGCCACAAGTGGCATTGCAGCACGCGAGGCTGCCGCTGGCCATCACTCATAGCCCCGGGTGTATGCTAGTCACCGACATGCGCAACAGCCAACTGGCCGAGCTTTAAACAGCAGAGGAAGGTGACCACGATGCTACTCAATTGCGACCTCGGTGAAAGCGATGGCAACCGGACCATGGGCTGTGATGCCCAGGTGATGCCCCATATCGATCAGGCGAGCATCGCCTGTGGCTTTCATGCCGGCGACCCCCTGACCATGCGCCACACTCTCGCACTGGCGGCACAACACGGCGTCGCCATCGGCGCTCACCCGGCTTACCCCGACCTTGTGGGTTTTGGGCGCCGCAGCATGGCGCTTGACCGAGAACAGATCATCGCCACCCTGCACTACCAGGTGGGCGCGCTGGATGGCATGGCGCGCAGCCTGGGTCTCACACTGAGCTACGTCAAACCACACGGCGCACTGTATAACGACATGATGGCAAAACCAGAAACGCGCGCCGCACTGCTAGAGGCTATGGCCACCTACTCCGGCCAGCCGCAACCACTGGCACTTATGATGCAAGCCACGGCACTTGCGGACACCCATCGGGCTGAAGCGGTTGCAGCCGGGGTTCCCCTGCTGTTTGAAGCGTTTGCTGATCGCTGCTATGCCGATGATGGCAGCCTGCTGCCCCGCAACCAGCCCGATGCACTCCACGACCGCACTCGTATGCTGGCGCAAGTGGCGCAGCTGAAGAGCGACTCTACGATAACCACCAGGAATGGGCATGTGTTGCGACTGCAGGTCGACACCCTGTGCGTGCATGGCGACAATCCGGAGGGAGTGGCCGCCATCGAGGCGATTCGCAGTCTCCTGTGCGGCAACTGATTCCCCATGAAACTGCACACGATGAAACTGCAGACAGTCAGCGAGGACGCCCTGATGCTTTATCTGGGCGATACGGCGAATGCGCAAACTTTATCGCTGGTGCAGGCCGCCGCAGTCGCTATCGAACAAGCACTGGGCGAGGACCTGGTGGATCTGGTGCCCTCCTACGCATCGCTGCTGATTCTCTACGATCCACGCCTTTGTAACCGCCTGACAATTATTCGCCGCCTGCGCAGCTGCCTTACAACACTGCAAGCGCAACCGATAACAGCGGGGCGCACGACGGTCCTTCCTGTGTACTACGCCGCAGAGTCGGGCGTCGACCTCGAGGCGCTCGCGGAGCGTGCAGGTTTATCCACTGAGCAAGTGATCGACCTTCACAGCAGCACAGAGTACCGTGTTTACGCCATCGGTTTCGCTCCCGGATTCGCCTATCTCGGCGAGGTGGATGAGCGCATTGCCACACCGCGCCTGAGTTCTCCCAGGGCCGAGGTCCCACGCGGTTCAGTGGCGATCGCCGACCGCCAGACAGCCGTCTATCCGTGCGTGTCGCCCGGCGGATGGAACCTGATCGGACGCTGCCCTGTCGCCATGTTCACAGCCGATGTCGAGCCGAGTATGCCCGTAGCGGTGGGCGATACAGTGCGCTTTGAGCCGGTGAGTCGCAGGCGCTTCCTGCAGCTGGGCGGCGATCTGTCGTGAGTATGACTGTATTACAGCCCGGCATGCTGAGCCTGCTCCAAGACAGCGGGCGACGAGGCCACCACCGCCTCGGCCTGAGCAATGGTGGCCCGCTGGATCGCGAGGCCTATCATTACTGCAATCGGCTGCTGCAAAACACCCCGAACGCTACCGTCATTGAGATCGGTGCCGGCGGACTGCAGTTGACCACACAGGTAGACACCTTTATTTGCCTGACAGGCGCCAGCATGCCATTGAGCATCAACGGGCAGGAGCGGGCGCGCTGGGAGGTGCATCCAGTTAGCGAAGGTGACATCGTCCGCACCGGCTTCGCCCGCGTCGGCTGCCGCGCCTATCTTGGTGTCGCCGGGGGATTCTCGATTGAACCCAGTTTTGGCAGTACCGCCACCGTAGTGCGTGAACATATCGGCGGTCTGTGCGGCGCGCCCCTGCGCGGCGGAGACCGGCTACCCTGCGCCGCTATCAGCGGACGCAAGCGACTTTATCTTCCCGAAAAGGACCAGCCGCGTTACCAGAACACGATCACCGTGCGGGTCATACCCGGCTACCAGCAACGCCATTTCAAGCGCGCTGAGCAACGGCGCTTCTTTAGCAGTACCTACCGCGTGTCTGAGCGCTGCGACCGCATGGGCTTTCGACTGCAGGGGCCGCCCATCGCCTGTGATGTTGAGGGCATCCTGTCGGAAGGGATTTGTTTCGGCGCTATACAGATACCGCGGGACGGCCAGCCCATCGTGTTGCTCAATGACCGACAGACCATCGGCGGTTACCCTAAGATCGGCGCAGCGCTGTCGCTGGATGCATCTCGCCTGAGCCAACTCGCGCCAGGATGCAGTGTCCATTTCGCCCCCGTTTCAGTAGGCACGGCGCAGCGCGCACTGGATATGGCACAGCGCTTTACCTTGCAAAAGCCGCTCCTCGAGCGCCACCCGTGAACGACTTGCAGCTCAGCAAAATGATCGAACAGCTACTGGTAGCACGCAATCTCCGCCACATGGAGGTTGCAAGGGCCGCGCTGGAGCCCGGCTATTACCTGCGCGCGGCGCGACTGCTACAACATATCAACGGCACGGTGATCATCGGCACCGGCTTCCCTGTATCTGGCACCTTTGAAACTGACGGACCGGTGGGCGCGATGGCCCTGTACAGCGCACTTGAGGCGCTTGGTGCACGCCCCATTATTGCCTGCGGCGCACCACTGGCCCACGCTCTCGCCCCGGCCTATGATGTTTTGCAACTAAAAGTGTCTGACCTAACCGCAGCGCGCACCGCGGCAGATGCTGCGCTGCGTGAACTGCAGCCGCAGGCCATTGTAGCGATCGAGAGCCCGGGGCTTGCGGCTGACGGGCGCTACTATAATATGGTGGGTGAAGACATCACCGCCCACTGTGCGCCGTTCGATCCTTTCATTAGTCAGGCCAAATGTCCTACCATTGCGATTGGCGACGGCGGCAATGAAATTGGTATGGGCAAGATCGAGGGCGCGATCGCAGGTCTTGACATCAGGGCGTCGGTCACCGACTGCAATGAACTGTTGGTCGCCGATGTCTCGAACTGGGGTGCCTACGGACTGATCGCCTTTCTGGCTGTTTGGGCGGAGAAAGATCTATGGGTAAACGTCAACCCTGAGGCCCTATTGCGTTTTCTTTCTGAGCGCGGCAGCGTGGACGGGCTGACACGAGTGAATACGCTGACCGAAGACGGTCTGCATGTCGCAGAAGGGCTGGAAGTGATCGCCCAGCTGCGTCAGCTGACAGACATTTCCCGCCGCTAGCTAATTTTGGTGATGTGAAAAAAAGGTACGCACGATGAGTACGGTTTATCTAAATGGACATTATGTGCCCCAGAGCGAGGCGCGCATCTCGCCCATGGATCGCGGCTTTCTGTTCGGTGACGGGATCTACGAAGTGGTGCCTTCGTACAATGGCCAGCTCGTGGGATTTGCGCCGCACATGCGTCGCATGCAAACCGGACTGGACGCCATTGAAATTTCGCTACACATTGATGAGGCGCAGTGGCGCGAGATCGCAACACAGCTGATTGAGCGCAATGGCGGCGGTAATCTCGGTCTTTACTTTCACATCAGTCGGGGCGCTGATACTCAGCGTCATCACGCCTACCCCAAGGGCGTTGAGCCGACAGTCTTTGCCTTTTCCTATGAAATACCCCCGTCACCGGAAGCGAACAAAAACACTGTGAAGCCTTTTACGGTAGCCACCGCTGAGGATCTGCGCTGGCAACGCTGTCATATAAAATCCACGTCATTGCTGGGCAATGTGATGCATTATCAGTATGGACATGTCAGCGGACACGATGAAACGATCTTGTACAACAGCCGCGAGGAAGTCACCGAAGCGGCTGCCTGCAACGTATTCATAATCAAGAACGGTGTGATTGCGACACCGCAGCTGGACCAGCAAAAACTGCCGGGCATTACGCGGTACATGCTGCTGGAGATACTGCAACGAGATGGCAGCCTTCAATTAGAGGAACGCATCGTCTCGCTGCAAGAGTTGCTGCTGGCCGACGAGGTTTGGCTCTCCAGCTCCAGCAAGAATATTGTGCCGGTAGTTGCTATCGACGATCAGCCGGTGGGCGATGGTAACGTCGGCGATGTCTGGCTGGCGGCACAAACGTTGTATTGTGCACATAAGTTCGACTTCTGATGGCCAGACCCAACGAGGCGCGACTGGACCTTGATGCACTGCGCCACAATGTCAGTGTCGCACGGCAACTGGCGCCGCACTCCAGGACAATGGCGGTTGTCAAAGCCAATGCCTATGGTCACGGGGCCGTGACAATCGCCGGCGCCCTGCAAAATGAGGTGGACGCGCTGGCAGTGGCCTGCATTGAGGAGGCGCTGGAATTGCGCTATGCCGGTATCAACTTACCTATACTACTGCTGGAGGGTATCTTCCAAGCACGCGAATTACGCGAGGCCGCGCAGCTGGACCTGTGGCTGACCATAGACAATGATCAGCAGTTGCGATGGCTGGAGGAAGCCACACTGCCCACCCCTGTAACGTGTTGGCTGAAGGTGGATACAGGCATGCACCGCCTCGGTGTCATGCCCACTAGCGCGCCACAGTTTTTCCAGCGCCTGCGTGCCGCCCGTAACGTCCGCGATGAGATAGTGACCTACACTCATTTCGCCTCAGCCGACGACCTGGCGAGTCAGCAAACCTTGCATCAATTGGCCGCTTTCGATGCAATTCCTGTTAACGGCCCACGCAGCGCAGCCAATTCCGCTGGAGTTCTTGCGTGGCCGCAGTCGCACTACGACTGGATACGCCCGGGCTATATGCTGTACGGCAATTCCCCGATGGTGCAAGAACACGCAAATGCGCAAATCTTGCAATCCGTCATGACGTTGACCTCAGCGGTAATCTCGCTGCGCGATGTTCCTACGGGCGATGCCGTGGGCTACGGTGCCACCTGGGTGGCGCCGCGGCCGTCGCGCATCGCGACCGTCACCATTGGCTACGGCGACGGCTATCCTCGTCAGGCTCCCAATGGCACACCAGTACTGGTCAACGGACAGCGCGCAGCATTGGCTGGGCGCGTCTCCATGGATATGATTACAGTCGATGTCACTGACCTTCCAAACGTCGAACTCGGCTCAGAGGTGGTGATGTGGGGTAAGCAGCTACCGCTGGCGGAGATCGCACTTTACGCCAACACCATCGGCTATGAACTCATCACGCGCATGCCAGCGCGCACGCGCCGAGTGGTTATTCATAATTCGGACCTACAGACCCTTGAGTGAAAATTCCAACAGCCTGACCCAGGACGGTGGTATCTGCACCCAGCTACACCACATTGTTGCGCAACAGGCGGCTACAAATCCGCAGCGCATTGCATTGTGGTGGCAGGGCGAGGCATTCTCCTATGCCCGCTTGTTCGGCAATATATCGACGACCGCCAGGCGACTGGCCGGGACCGGCATAAAAGGGGATCGCGTCGCAGTACTATCGTGGAATTGCCCTGAGTTTGTGGAACTGCTTTACGCAGTCCCGGCAGCCGGGCGAATTCTGGTACCACTCAACGCGCGACTTGCACCTGCTGAACTAATCTATCAGCTGGTGTCCAGCGCCGCCTCAGTCCTCTTTGCTGACCCGACGTTACTGGACTCTATCAAGGATCGTGAAGACTTTCCTGACGGATTACAGCTTATCGCCTTCAATGAGGACTACACGAGCTGGCGTGACACTCCCAATATTGATACCGATACCGATACCGATACCGGCGAACTCCCATCGACACAGCCACGCGATCCGGTGTGGATACTGTTCACCTCCGGCTCCACCGGGCGGCCGAAGGGCGCTGTACTAAGCCACCACTCTTTCATGGCCGGGTTACGCACTGCCGCGCTGGCCAGACCGGTTGAGCCCGCAGATAAATACTACTACCCGTTTCCGCTGTTCCATGTCTCTGCGCACAATGTCCTGTTGCAGCACCTGCATGGTGCAGCGGTCGTGCTGGCACGCTCATTCGATGCCACAGACACGCTACAGGCCTGCCGCGATCTGCAGGTGACCACCTTGTCACTGGCTCCGACAATGATCGGCCTTCTGCTGGATCACCCTGAGTTTACGCCCGCCGACCTACAGTCAGTGCGCACCATAGGCTACGGCGCCGCAGCAATGCCGCAGCAACTGCTGCAACGCCTGTTATCTGCAGCCGATGTTGGCTTATGCCAGAGCTACGGCATGACGGAATTATCTGGCAGCGTTGCATTCCTGACGGTGGAAGACCACAAAATGGCCGCTCGCGACAAACCAGAGCTGTTGCATTCTGTCGGCAAGCCGCTGCCAACTGCGCAGGTCAAACTAGTGAACGATGCGGGTGCCACCTGCGTTAGCGGCGAGCGCGGCGAAATAGTGGTGCGGGCCGATCAGTGTATGATCGGCTACTGGCAGGATGAGCATGCCACGCAACAGGCATTGCAGAACGGTTGGTTGCACACCGGCGATATCGGGCGTTTTGACGAGGACGGCTACTTGTTCATAGTCGACCGCAAAAAGGACATGATTATCAGCGGCGGTGAGAATATCGCCTCCCGAGAAATCGAAGAAGTATTGCGACTTCACCCGGCGGTTGCAGATTGCGCAGTGATTGGTCTGCCGCATCCAAAATGGGGCGAGAGCGCCTGTGCCGTCCTAAGGCTAAAACAGGACGTCGGCGACGAGGCACTGAGCCAGCACTGCCGCCGCTTTCTGGCAGCCTACAAAACGCCCAAACAGTGGATTCGCATCGACGAACTCCCCCTCAACGCAGCGGGAAAAGTCGATAAACCCCTGCTCCGATGGCAGCACGGTCAAGTGCGCTAACTTTTATCCTGCGAATCCAGAAAATCGGTAAAGGCATTTTCGTAAAGCCTGAACATCACCAGCGTGATGGAAAAGATCAATGGACCGTAAATTAATCCCATCAAACCGAATACCTGCAAACCACCAATCAGCGAAAAGAACACCACCACGGTACTCATGGATGCGCCCTGCATCAGCATAGGCCGTAAAAAATTGTCAACCGAACCGACCACCACCACGCCCCATATCGTCAGAAACAGCGCCCAGCCCCAATCACCGGTTACCAGCAAAAATAACGCCGCCGGCACCCAGATCAGCGCGGTACCAACCAACGGGATCAGAGAGGTGAAAGCCATCACCGCACCCCAGAAGATACCGGGGAATCCAGCGAGCCACAGGCCAAAGCCGCCGACGATACCCTGCGTGACGGCGGTGGCCAAAGAGCCCAGCAACGCAGACTTGCTGACCGACTTCACTTCCTGAAATAGTGTCTCTTCCTCGCTGCGAGAAAGTGGTAGGGCGCGATGAATGAACGCGATTAACTTCTCGTGATCGCGCAATACGAAAAACAACACAAACAGCAACAGCAGGGAGTTGATCATTGAGCGCGTCATACTGCCGACGATAGTCGTCGATATATCGGCAAACTGTCGTCCCACTGACCCCGCAGCGGCCAGTGCGCGGGCGCGGATATTATCGGCGTGCAGAGCATTTTCGGGCAGAATCTTCGTCAACCAGGTATGAATTGTCACGACCCATTGTTGCGTCATCAGCTGATGGATATTGTCCTGCGTCGCCCACTCCTTGACGATCAGAGAGTAGTCGACCCCCTGCTTGAGTACCGCTACCAACAGGGCTACAGCGGGGATCAAAAATAGCAGAGACAGCAGCAGGCAACTGATCAGCGACGCCACAGTCCTGCGTCCGTGCAGCGCAGCCACCAGTCGCTCGTGGGCGGGGTAGGCGAGCAGCCCGATGAGGATTGCCAGAATGATGGGCTCGAGAAAAGGCGCTATCAACCAATAGCTGGCAAACAGTGAGATGGCGAGAAACACCAGTAATACCGTGCGATGAGAACGACTTTCAAACTGGGGATTCATAATGATGGTTCCTGTAACAGTTGAATCGCTGGCGCGTCTGGCGCAACGCACAGCATGAACATTGTCCACTGCACTTGACACTGCTCTTTGACATTAATTAACACATGCGGCCCGCAAGCATACTAGCGCAGTTACACCGCAACCGGTATTGGCGGGGCTGGATTTCACAGCGCAGACTGTTTATGTTGTGCTCCTCCACTACAGCGGACCGAGCGCACCCCAGCTATGCCTATTGCAGACAATACGCCCATCATCATCGGCACCGGACAGCACACCTGGCGCGAGGCAGATGCCACCAGAACACCGTTGGATGCCCTGTGTGACGCGAGCCGGACGGCTCTTGCAGACACCGGCAAAGAGACTCTGGCGCAAGCTATTGACGCCATCGCCATGGTGCGCTTTATCGCCGATACAACGCCTGGCGTTGGCGCATTGTTTCCGCGCAATCCCGGCAGCGCTCTGGCTCAGCGCCTTGGCATAGATAAGCCTGCCGTCTTTCAGGGCACCATCGGCGGTAATACCCCGCAATACCTGATCAACCAATTTGCCGATCGACTGGCACGCGGCGAGCACGGCGTTGTGTTGTTCGCAGGAGCCGAACTACTGGCAACACTGTTCAGTGTATTGCGCTCCGGTGAAGACATTTCAGCATGGGCTGATGCCGCGCAGGAACCACCGACATTGGGCGTAGAACGCGAGGGGCACACCGCGACCGAACGGGCACATGGCTTGTATGAGCCTATCAACACCTATCCACTTTTCGAAAATAGCCTGCGACACCACATGGGCCGCAGTCAGGATGAAAACACCGCGTTGATATCCGAGTTGTGCAGTCGCATGAGCAAGGTTGCAGCGGCGAATCCTCATGCCTGGCGACCACAGTTTCAGCACGCCGAGCAGATCAGCGCGGTCGCCAAACGTAACCGCTATATTGGCTATCCTTACACGCGAGCTATGAACCCGATATTGGAAGTCGATATGGCGGCCGCTGTTGTGATGACGACGGTGGGCAAAGCACGGGAACTGGGTATTGACCAAAGCAAGTGGATCTATCTGCGCGCCGGCGCGGATGCGCACGACATCTGGTATGTGAGCGAGCGCCCTACCCTGCACACCTCACCTGCGATCAACATGGCATGGCAATCGGTGTCTGGCCAAGCGGGCATCACGCTGGATGAAATATCGCACTTCGATATTTACAGCTGCTTTCCCAGCGCCATAGAGGTGGCCTGCCATGAAATCGGCCTAGACCCACTGGACGATCGCGGCGTAACCGTGACCGGCGGCATGCCTTATTTCGGTGGCCCCGGCAATAACTACGCCCTGCATGCCATCGCACAGATGGCTGAGACCTTGCGCAGCAGCGTTAGCGGGCACGGACTGGTCACCGCAAACGGCATGTACCTGACCAAGCACTCTATGGGCGTTTACTCCACAGAGCCCCCTTCCCGGCTCTGGCAGGACTCCCGCAGCGACGTGTTGCAGCAGCGGATTGATGCCAGTCCTCGTCTGTCCGTAGCCGCTGACCCATCCGGTAAAGCCACCATTGAAACCTACACCGTCGGCTTTGACCGAGAGGGACCGAAGCGCGGCATTGTTATTGCACGCAATACGGCGGGCGAGCGCATCGTGGCTAACACCCCAGACGATGCCACCACCCTGCAGCAGCTTATGTCGCACGATCCGATTGGACACACTGGCACAGTGAGAGTGCACGAGGGCATCAATATTTTCGAGATCTAGCAGTCTGTCCGACTTGAGATGATGCTACTGCGGCGGCCCTTATTGATATCCTCTATACTTCAAGACTAATCCCAACCAGGTTACCCGACATGAAATCCTCGAAAAACTCGTTCGATACACTGTCCACACTGCACATAAACGGGAAGAGTTATCAATATTACGCCGTCAATGCTGGCGCGCTGGCGGCCCACAGTAGCGTTAAGCGACTGCCCGTCTGCAGCAAGATATTACTGGAGAACCTGCTGCGCCATGAAGACGGCATCAGCTGCACGCGCGACGATATCGAGACGCTCGCTGCCAGCAGTGGTAGCGGCTCTGCTCAGGAGATCGCCTATCACCCCTCCAGAGTCTTAATGCAGGACTTTACCGGCGTGCCTGCAGTGGTAGACCTGGCCGCTATGCGCGACGCACTCGTCAAGCGCGGCGTCGATCCACAGAAAATCAATCCATTGTCACCCGTGGACCTGGTCATCGACCACTCGGTCAGTATCGACAAGTTCGCCAGTGACAACGCCTTTGCCCAGAATGTCGCGCTTGAGATGCAGCGCAATCACGAACGCTACCAATTCTTGAAATGGGGCCAGGGCGCGTTTGATGACTTCAGGGTGGTGCCGCCGGGCACGGGTATTTGCCATCAGGTCAACCTCGAGTATCTGGCAAAGGTCGTATGGCAGCAGGCGGGTGAAAAGGGGCCACTGGCCTATCCCGATACTCTTGTCGGCACCGACAGCCACACCACCATGATCAACGGTCTGGGCGTTCTGGGCTGGGGTGTTGGCGGTATCGAAGCTGAGGCAGCGATGCTCGGGCAACCTATTTCCATGCTGATACCGGATGTGGTCGGCTTTGAACTCACAGGACAGATGCGCGAGGGCATCACTGCCACGGATCTGGTACTGCAAGTGGTGCAGATGCTGCGCAAGCATGGCGTGGTAGGGAAATTCGTCGAGTTCTACGGCAGTGGGCTGGATCAGCTGCCGCTGTCAGACCGCGCCACCATCGCCAACATGGCACCCGAGTATGGCGCCACCTGCGGCTTCTTCCCGGTCGACGCTCAGACCATCAGCTACCTGCAGCTCACCGGAAGAGACGACGATACCGTCGCCTTGGTAGAAGCCTACTGCAGGGCGCAGGGTATGTGGCGTGACGAGCAATACATTACGCCGAGCTTTTCCGCCACACTGCATCTTGATATGTCCACAGTGGAACCCAATTTGGCAGGACCAAGGCGCCCTCAGGACCGTGTCCCGGTGCGCGAGTTGCGCGCTGCGATCGATCAGTTTATAGAACTCGACGGCAAAGCCGAACAGCAAGATACCGGTTTTGCGATAGCCGGGAGTCCGGATTCACTGCACCACGGCGATGTCGTGATCGCAGCGATTACTTCGTGCACCAACACCTCCAATCCGGCCGTCATGATCGGCGCAGGGCTGGTCGCACAAAAAGCGCTGGCGCGCGGACTGCAACGCAAACCCTGGGTCAAGTCTTCACTCGCACCCGGATCAAAAGTAGTGACCGACTACCTGACCAAAGCAGGCCTGCAGTCTGCGCTCGACGATTTAGGGTTCAACCTGGTGGGCTATGGTTGCACCACCTGTATCGGCAACTCCGGCCCACTGCCCGACGCTGTAGAACACGCCATCTCCGAGAACGATGTAGTGGCTTGCTCCGTGCTGTCGGGCAACCGTAACTTTGAAGGTCGCATCCATCCTTTGGTGAAGGCCAACTGGCTGGCATCACCGCCCTTGGTAGTGGCCTACGCTTTGGCAGGCACTACACGCATTGACCTCAGCACTGACCCGCTGGGCAACGACAAGCAGGGTCAACCGGTTTTTTTGCGCGACATCTGGCCCAGCGATGCAGAGATCGCAGACGTGGTGCAGACCGTCAATAAGGATATGTTCCACAGGGAATACAATGCCGTGTTCGATGGCGACCAGACCTGGCAGTCTATTGCAACAGGCGGGGGCGCTACCTATGCCTTCTCTGCGGACTCCACTTACATACAACTACCGCCCTTTTTCGAGACACAATACCAGGGCAATCAGCACAACATCATTGGCGCGCCGATGCTGGCCATGCTTGCAGACTCTGTCACCACAGACCACATTTCCCCCGCCGGTTCGATTCCGGGTGACAGTCCGGCCGCCGATTATTTGCGCGAGCACGGCGTTGCTGAGGCGGATTTTAATTCCTATGGCTCGCGTCGCGGTAATCACCAGGTGATGATGCGCGGCACCTTTGGCAATATTCGCATCCGCAACGAAATGACACCGGCACTGGAGGGCGGCTACACGAGGCTCAACGGCCAGACCGAGCCCATGTTTATCTACGATGCCGCCATGGACTACCAGGCGCGGGGAATCAGCACTGTCGTCGTCGCCGGACTCGAGTACGGCACCGGCTCCAGTCGCGACTGGGCGGCCAAGGGCACACTACTGCTGGGGGTAAAAGCCGTCATCGTGGAGAGCTTCGAGCGCATTCACCGCTCCAACCTTGTGGGCATGGGCGTGCTACCACTGCAATTTATGCCGGGCGACACACGCAAAACACTGGCACTGCAGGGCGATGAAACATTCGATATCCTCGATCTCGATGGTGAACTGACGCCGCAGCAAACATTGCGCGCTGTCGTTCACTACCCCTCCGGCGAACAGCGCGAAATACAGTTACAGTCCAGGCTCGACACCCTGGTGGAGGTTCAGTACTACCGTGCGGGCGGTGTGCTGACCTTTGTGCTTAATCGCATTGCTAGCGAAGCCTGAACAGGAGACACAACATGCCTACCACGCGAACGGAATCAGACAGCCTGGGAACGGTGGAAGTGCCCGCAGCGGCATTGTACGGCGCGCAAACACAACGCGCTGTTGACAACTTCCATATCAGCGGCATGCCCTTACCGCCGGAGTTCATTTGCGCGCTGGGCCTGATTAAAGCGTCTGCTGCGCGCGCTAATGCCGACTTGGGACTGCTGGATGAAGCGATGGCCAACAGCATAGCCGACGCAGCCATGTCGGTGGCACAGGGGCAGCATGGCGAACAATTCCCGGTCGACATTTTTCAGACGGGTTCGGGTACCAGCAGCAATATGAATGCCAATGAGGTGATCGCCACGCTGGCCAGCGAGCAACTGGGTGAGCGGGTGCATCCCAATGACCATGTCAATTGCAGCCAGAGCAGTAACGATGTTATTCCCACAGCTATCCATGTCAGCGCGGAACTGGCACTCTCTAACACGCTGCTACCGTCCCTGCATCGACTCGCCGATGCCATCGCTGAACGCGAGCGAGCGCTGGGCGACAGTATCAAGACAGGGCGAACACACCTAATGGACGCTATGCCTATCAGCCTGGCGCAGGAACTCTCGGGGTGGCGCACGCAACTGCTGCAAGCTGCGCAGCGCATCGAGAGCAGCCGCCCACAGTTACGGCAGCTGGCGCAGGGCGGCACAGCGGTGGGTACCGGTATCAACTCGGACCCGAAGTTTGCCGAGCGATTCTGCTTCCACATCAGCGAATCATGCGGCCTGACCTTCGCACCGGCGGAAAATTTTTTCGCTGCGCTGGCCAGCCAGGATGTTGCCGTTGCGCTCTCGGGGCAGCTCAAATCGCTGGCGGTGGCACTGTTAAAAATCTGCAACGACCTGCGCTGGATGAACAGCGGGCCATTGTCGGGGCTCGGGGAAATCAGCCTTAAAGCCCTCCAACCGGGCAGCAGCATCATGCCTGGCAAGGTTAACCCGGTGATACCTGAGGCTGTGGCTATGGCATCAGCGCAAGTTGTCGGTAACGATAGCGCCATCACCATCGCGGGCCAGTCGGGCAACTTTCAACTGAACGTGATGCTGCCGGTGATCGCCCATAACTTGCTGCAAAGTATTTCGTTGCTGGCAAATAGTTGTGCGGCGCTGGCTGATAACTGCATCGCAGACTTTGTCGTTAACGACGATGTCATCGCAGCGAATCTCGGAAGAAATCCTATACTAGTGACCGCCCTGAATCGGGAGATAGGCTATAGCAAAGCGGCGGAAATCGCTAAGCGCGCCTATAAAGAAGGTCGGCCGGTACTGGATGTTGCGCTGGAAATGACTGGCCTGCCTGCAGAGCAACTGGCGCGGTTACTGGACCCCAAAAATTTGCTGTAAGTGCTTTAGTTAGTCGCCGAACCGGCACTTACCGGGCCTCGCGCGATGGCCAGCTTGCCGTCCTGCAACGGAATCGTGTCACCCGGATCATGATCCATGCGCACCTCGCCCGGGACCTCACCGATACGATAGTCGACATCATACGCCACCGTGCGCTCGCTGACATCGACAACGGTATTGCAGACACGTTCAGTGGTCTGGTAGGTATCGCCCTCCTGCATTTTTCCCTGGGTCTTATTACCTGCATAACCACCGACGGCGGCGCCCGCGACTTTTGCAGCGGTATTCTTTCCGCCACCACCAATGGCATTACCAAGCAGCCCTCCGGCCACAGCACCAAGTACAGTACCGGCAATCTTGTGCGTATCTTTGATCGGTTCCTGACGGGTCACGACTTTATCGACGCATTCTTCTCTTGGCGTCTTGATGCTCTCTGTGACAGGCGTTACCGCAACAACCTTTGCGTATTCCGGCCCGCTCAGCATCTGGTAGCCAGCGAAACCGCCGGCGGCTGTCGCAATACCGGCGCCAAAAATTGTTCCAATCAACATCGATTTATTCATGTGTTCTCTCTAATGCAACGGGATCTGCACCTTTATTCTAGCAAGTCACCTTTTTTCTAGCCACAACTCATCAGGCAAATTTCTCGACTTTTCTATAGGGTCAAGCGTCTGATGGATCAAGAGCGCACGAAAGGACTAGTGTATGCGCCGATCTATCACCATGTTCCAGCATCGGTTAGGATGACTGCGTTCACTTTCTTTTAACAATAACGGCGCACAAAGTGAGAAAACTTTTCAAATTTTTATTGTTCGCAGCACTGACAGTGCTGGTGATAGTTGGCAGCGCGGTACTGTGGTTGCGGTACGAGTTCCAGCGCGTCGAGCATGACAGCGCCGCACTGGCCAGTTGGCAGCAGGTGCCAGTGCGATCGCTGAATGCTGTGCTGCCGACGCCGACTAAATGCGACCAACAGTATCCGCAAAACAATGCCTGGTTCGGCGACCTCCATGTGCATACCGCAGCGTCGTATGATGCCACATCGTTTGGTGTGACGACGACCGTCGATGATGCCTATCGCTTTGCGCGCGGTACGCCGATGCCCCTGCATTTAAGCGGTGACTCGCCAGGTTATGAGCCGCCCGTGCTGCAAATCAGTACGCCACTTGATTTTGTGGCAGTGACGGATCACGCCGAATCGCTGGGAGAAACGCGCCTGTGCCACATCACTGGTACGCCCGCTTATGACAGCCTCGTATGCGGCCTGTATCGCGGTGATGTGCGCCTGCCAGTCGACGACAGGTTGCAATCACTGGTGCGGCTGGCGAGCTTCGCTGTCTTTGGACAGGACCGCTCCACTCGAGTCTGCGGTGCGGATGGCTCTCTGTGCAGCGACAAAGCAATCGCAGTGTGGCGTGAAAACCAGCTCAGCACAGAAGCCTTTCACGATGCCAGCACGCACTGCGAGTTCACGACTTTTCACGCCTACGAGTACACGCTCGCTGACGATGCATCCAACCTGCACCGCAACGTGATCTACAAATCGAGCACAGTGCCGCAGGCCGCCCTCAGTGCCAAAGACGCCCCTACTCCCGAACTCTTGTGGCAGTGGCTCGATACACTCTGCGTCGCCGGGAACGAGCAGTGCGACGTGCTGGCCATTCCGCACAACAGCAACTGGAGCAGCGGCAGAATGTGGTTCCCCTATTCCAACCGCGATATCTCACCGCAATTGCAGCAGGAGCAAGCCGCGCTGCGCGCACGCATGGAACCACTGGCTGAAGTCATGCAAGTCAAGGGCGACTCCGAATGTCGCAATGGGATTGCCAGTGTTTTGGGTGCTACCGATGAATTCTGTGATTTCGAGAAACTGCGACCTGTCAGCGAAATCATCACGGATTGTGAAGAGGAATTTGGCAGCGGCGGCATGATGCTCAAGGGCTGCGTTTCGCGTTACAGCTTTGTGCGGTACGCACTCACAGCGGGGCTAGCAGAGGAAGCAAAGCTCGGGGTGAACCCATTCAAATTTGGCCTCATTGCCTCTACCGACACTCATATCGGCGCGCCCGCAGCTGTCACCGAGAAAGGTTATCAGGGCTCTCATGGTAACGACCGCAACCTCAATGACCGCCTGATAAGCAAAATCGAAGTGCCCGGTGACATCGCCACCGGTTCGCCCGTGCGCTACAACCCAGGCGGGATCGCCGGTATTTATGCGCATGAAAACAGTCGCAGCGCGCTCTTCGAAGCAATGCAACGGCGTGAAACCTTCGGCACCAGCGGGCCGCGCATTGAACCGCGGTTTTTTGCCGGCTGGAACCTTCCTAAAGATGTGTGCCAGAGTAGCGACTATCTGGCAGATGCCTACCGCGATGGCGTGCCCATGGGTGCGGACCTGCCCCCGATATCGACAGGCACGCAGCGCAGCCCCGTATTTGTGGCCTCAGCCAACCGCGATCCGGGCGACGACGCTAACCTTCTGCAGCGCATCCAGATTATCAAGGGCTGGATTGATGATGATGGCCGCACGCATCAGGCAGTATTTGATATCGCCGGGGCGCAGCAAGGCGAAGCGAGTGTCGACCCTCAAACCTGCAGAGTCTCCGGTAAAGGCTTCTCTTCGCTATGCAATACTTGGCAGGATCCGGAATTTGACCCACAACGCAGTGCCGTCTATTACGTCCGCGTACTGGAAAATCCCAGTTGCCGTTGGAGTCAATACGACTGCCTGACGCTGCCCGAGTCGCAGAGACCCGCGAGCTGCAATGATCCAGAACTGCCGTGGCAAATTCAGGAGCGCGCCTGGACATCACCGATATGGTATCAACCGTCGTCAACATAATGGATCCGCCTCGTCTTTTGGATACGATAAAATGGCCAGGGAATGTGCGCTGCGCAAGATAATCCCTTACCATACCCCAGCTTTAAAACACTGACGGATCAAACAACCTTTGGATGCAAATAAACAGGACGTTCTCGCGGAGGGTAGTCAGCTTGCCGCGATAGACCTTGGCAGCAACTCGTTTCATCTCATCATCGTAAAAATTGAGCATGGCGAGATGCGACCGGTGGAGGCAATGGCAGAGAAAGTGCAGCTGGGCGCCGGCCTCGAAAATGAGTTGCTCAGCGAGGACGCCATTCAACGCGGTCTCGACTGCCTCTCTCGCTTCGCCCAACTACTGGGCAGTGTCGGGCCGGAGCGTGTGCGGGTCGTAGGCACTCAGGCCCTGCGACTGGCGAAAAACCGCAGCGCGTTCACAGTGCCAGCCCGACGCATTCTGGGCACTCGTGTCGACGTGATTTACGGGCTGGAAGAAGCCCGCCTCGTGTATCTCGGTGTTGCGCACTCGCTGGCGGATGACGCGCAGTCACGTCTGGTGATCGATATCGGTGGCGGCAGCACTGAATGCATTATCGGTCAGCGTTTCGAGCCGCAAGCTATGGCTAGTCTGCCCATGGGTTGTGTGTCTTTCGGCAGAACCTTCTTTCCCGATGGCAAGATCAGTCGCGGTAATTACCGCAGGGCCTATGAGAAGGCGCGAGACGAAATACATCCTATTCGCCCGCGCTTCCAATCCAAACGCTGGGAGGAATGCGTAGGCTCTTCCGGCACCCTGCAGGCCATCGAAACAATACTGACTCAGAATGGACTTGAGGAAGGTGGCGTCTCCCGCAGCGGTCTGGCCGCACTGGAGAAGCGCTTGCTCAAGTTCAAGTTGCTGGAGGACATTGAGCTGGACGGCTTGGCTGCGGCGCGGCGCAACGTCATCCTGCCCGGCATAGCCATCGCCAGCGCGCTGTTTGATGTGCTCGGAATAGAGCATATGCGCACCTCACGAGGCGCCTTGCGCGAGGGCGTAATTTACGACCTGATGGGCCGACTCAGCCACGAAGACGTGCGCGAACGCACTGTGAACGCGCTTATGCAGCGCTATGCGGTCGATGCCAACACCGCCGACATTGTAGAACGCAGGGCGCGCACACTCTACAATGCGACGCGCGACGGATGGCAGTTGAGTGACTATGACTGGGATATGTTGCACTGGCTTTCTTGTACGCATGAGATCGGCATCGCCATCGCCCACAAGCATTTCAACCGGCATTCAGCCTATGTGCTGCGCCATGCCGATTTACCCGGCTTCTCACAAGACGAGCAGGAGTTGCTGGCACTACTGGCACTCGGACACCGTGGGAAATTGGGGGCCGATTTCTTTTTGGACGTGGCAGAAAACGAGCTGCCAAGGATTCTCTATCTACTGGCCATTATTCGTCTGGCCAGCTGTTTCAAGCACGTGGAAATGCTCGAGCAGTTACCAGATTTTTCGGTAGTGGCCGAAGAACGCACATTGACACTGGCATTTCCCGACGGCTGGCTGGCAGCGCACCCCCTCACTGAACGGGAACTGGGAACAGAGAAATCCATGCTTGGGAAAGCCGGGCTAAAACTAAAAATCAGCTAGTGGATGGCGCATCGCCGCGCAATATCCTGTAAGTAGTCGATAAGGATTGCATTCACCGCATCCGAGGCCTCCAATTGCACCATATGCCCTGCCCCCGGAATCATGCGCACCTCGCGCAAATCAGGGAAGATAGCCCGCATCAGGCCAATCGGATCGTCGCCGTGAAACCCCTCAAGATCCACGTCGTGCTCACTGCCCAGAAAATAGGCAGGTACCGCGCTGCGCACGCCTTCGAATGGCTTGCGCTGCGCCCACTTCAAATCAAACGAACGGTACCAGTTGAGGCCGCCAGTGAAACCACTGCGACTGTATTCGCTGACAAAGAATTCCAGCTCCAGATCGGACAACCACGACCACGGCAATGGCGGTGGCTCCGCCATAGCGTCGATATAGGATGTGCCCGGCGGAAAGTTGAACACGTCGAAGTAGTTCCCGGCGCCACTCAAGGTGTGAAAGACCTTGTGCAGGAAGCGACGCGGCTGGGCTGCCAGTTCTTCATCCGCGCGCGGCGGCACGCGAAAGTACTCGATATGGAGAAAGTGCTCCTGCGCCATGCGCCGGTACTCGGTTAGCGGCGACTCCTCAGGGTTGTGCGGTGCCGCAGGGTTTTCGAGACCAATCAGCGCGATAACTCGCTCCGGATGACGCAGTGCCAGGTCGTAAATAGCAAAGGCACCGAAGTCGAGTCCAGCAAAGACAGCGCGCTCGACACCGATATGGTCCAGTAAACCGAGCAAGTCGCCGGTGATGTGTTCGATGCCGTAAGAGGCTGGCTCCGGCGGCGCCTCGGTTTGCCCCATACCGCGCATATCCGGCGCAATCACCCGATAGCCGCCCGCAGCCAACGCTGTGATTTGCCGGTGCCAGCTAAACCACAGATGCGGAAAACCGTGGCACAGCACCACGGGCATCCCTTCGCCCTGCTCCACATAGTGCATGCGGATACCGTTGATCGTCGCGTATCGGTGCTGCCAGTTCACAGTCTTCCATCCCCTTGGCAAAACCTACAGGTTGTAACCGCGCTCGTCGTGGAGTGCGAGGTCGAGACCCTCATTTTCCTCGTCGGCGCCGATTCGCAATCCGATCATCATATCCACCAGCTTGAGGATGATAAAAGTCATCACCGCTGTGTAGGCAAAGGTCGCTGCAACGCCAGTGGCCTGCACGAACAACTGCCCGCCAATACTGCTGATGCCCTCGGAAAAACCATTGCCACTGAAAATACCAAGTTGCGTGGAGCAAAATATGCCGGCCAGCAGCGTACCCAATATCCCGCCCACACCGTGCACCGGGAAAACGTCGAGGCTGTCGTCAACTTTTAGCGCGTTTTTCAGCAGGTTGGTGGCAAAGTAACAGACCACCCCCGCGCTGAGACCGATAACAATTGCTGCCGCAGGACCGACCGAACCGGAGGCCGGTGTGATGGTGCCCAAACCCGCCACCATACCCGTCACAATACCCAGCACCGATGGCTTGCCGTGGCGCACCCATTCCATGGTCATCCACGCCAGCGCTCCGCAGGCGGCGGACAAATGCGTCACCAACATGGCCATGGCAGCCGTGTTGTTGGCTCCAAGGGCAGAACCTGCATTAAAGCCAAACCAGCCGACCCACAGCATACCGGCACCGGCCACTGTGATGGTGAGATTGTGCGGCGGCATGGGAACAGTACCGAACCCCCTGCGGGGGCCCATCACCAGCGCGGCTACCAGGGCCGCGACGGCCGCAGTAATATGCACGACCGTACCACCGGCAAAATCCTGCAACCCCATGTCGCCCAGCCAGCCGCCGCCCCACACCCAATGACACACGGGTGAATACACCACCAAAAGCCAGATAGAGCAGAAGACGAGCATGGCAGAAAAACGCATCCGTTCAGCGAAGGCACCAACGATTAAGGCCGGCGTGATAATGGCGAACGTCATCTGGAATACGGCGAATAAACTCGCGGGAATAGTACCCATCATGGAATCCACAGATATTGAAGCGAAAAAAATATTACCAAAATCGCCGATGAACGGACCTTGCTCGACGCCTTCGCTGCCGAAAGCGATCGTGTAGCCTGCGACAAACCATAAAACTGACATCAGGCAGGTCAGCGCGAAACACTGCATCAGCACTGACAGTACGTTTTTGACCCGCACCAGCCCAGCATAAAAAAGCGACAGCCCCGGTATCGTCATGAACAATACCAGCGCCGTAGCGGTGAGTACCCATGCCGTATCAGCACCGTTGAGTGTGTCGGCTCGGGCACCGCCGGAAACCAATAGCAATGCCGCGAACGGCCATGCATTCTTCTGCAGCGTTTTTAACAAAACCATTGTCAGAGTGCCTCCTCTCCGGTTTCACCGGTGCGAATACGAATGCTCTGCTCCAACGCTGTCACAAAGATCTTGCCGTCCCCGATTTTTCCAGTGCTGGCGGCATTGCATACAGCCTCGATAGCAGCATCGAGTTGGTCATCGGCCACCCCAATCTGAATCTTCACCTTGGGCTGAAACTCCACCAGATATTCCGCGCCACGGTAAAGCTCGGTATGACCTTTCTGACGGCCATAGCCTTTTACTTCCTCCACAGTCATACCCAGGATACCAATCTGTTGCAGGGCCTCACGAACGTCATCAAGCTTGAATGGCTTGATGATTGCAGTCATCATCTTCATGTTGTTTCCTCACGATTACGTGGCCGCGCTACTGTATTCGTTATCGGCTTATAGGGCTCGCAGCGCAGTGACCACCGCTGCACGATGCAGCGGAATGCGCATCCTGCCACAGTGCGCTGCAAAGGTTAACAGCCGAGCGCACCAAAAGAGGGAATTGGACTCACAGGACCCGACTCATCTCTGTCAGTGTTGGTAACTGCAGTCCTGGCAGCCCGCAATGCATTATGGGGTGCATCAGTGAACGCAGCATGGTATCAATACCTTACAAGCCCCCCGGAGTGATGGATTTATGGCATGACGATCTCTATGACGCGCTATTTCACCGTTCTCGTTCTTTTTTTGACCTGCGCTGCGTTTGCTCAGGATGTCCCCTCAGTGCCCGTCGCTGCGGCAGCGCCGGCCCAAAAGACAGCCCCGATCGAACTGCCCCGACAGGTGATCCTGATCATCGGCGACGGCATGGATGAGCAACAAATAACCATCGCGCGCAATTACCTGAAAGGCGCTGCGGGCCAGCTGCTGTTAGACCAAATGCCGCTGCGCGCTGCGGTTCAGGTGCAGACAGTCGAAGACAGCGTAAAGGGCAGGCCGGTGTATGTAGCAGACTCGGCAAATACGTCGAGCGCCATGGCCACAGGGATCATCACCAGTATCGGGCGTATCAGCACCAGTGCCGGTGACGACCGCGATCTCACTACCATCACGGAGCTCGCCACTGCGGCGGGCTTGCGCGCAGGGATTGTCACAACCGCCAGTGTGACCGACGCCACGCCTGCCGCCTTTGCCACCCACATCAGCATGCGCCTGTGCGAAAACGCAGACAAAATGGTCGATATCACGTTCAAGGGCATATCGCTGGGCGGTTGCGAGGATGACCTCAAAGCCAATGGCGGCAAAGGGTCGATTGCCGAGCAACTGGCCGCATCATCGCTAGACGTGATACTCGGTGGCGGGCGTGAGCATTTCACAACTATTACGGAAGGCGACACCGTGAGCGGCGAGGATTTGGCGCGACGCAATGGCTTTACGGTGGTGACCAATGTCAAGCAACTGACCGCCACCGCGCCGGGGCAAAAACTGCTGGGCCTGTTCGCTCCCAGCACCCTGCCGGTGCGATTGGCCGGAGAAGGAGGTCGCAAAGCCGAAAGCCCCGAGCGCAGCTGGCTGAACCACCTACACCCCTTTCTGGGCAGTGTCACGCTGCCCGCGCCGATGACTTGCGTCCCCAATCCCGCCTTCGGTGACATACCCACGCTGCGCCAGATGACCGAAACAGCGCTAAGTCACCTCAGCCATGACAACGAAAAGGGCTTTTTCCTGATGGTTGAATCTGCATCCATCGACAAGCAATCGCACGAGCGCAAGCCCTGTGGCTCAATTGGCGAACTGGAACAGCTTGAAGAGGCGTTGGACGCTGCGCTGGTATTTGCTGAGTCTCATCCGAACACATTGATCATGGTAACTGCAGATCACTCACAGGCTGCACAGTTGGTGCCCGGTGAGAGCCTATTCTCGGCCTACCCCATCCCTATTGCCACACCGGGGAAACTGGCGCGCATCATCACGCTGGAGGGTGGCAACATGAGCGTGAATTACGCCACTAATGACTTTATGATGGAAGAACACACCGGCGCGGCAGTGCCTCTATACAGCAACAGTGAAGGCCTTGAACGCATTCCGCCGTTTCTGCAGCAGGGGCAGATCTTTACCATCACGCGAGATTATCTGGGGCTGTAATCAATAGATCTAAAGATTGACCCAACTATTGAGGGCGCGCAACCGGAATTGCGTGCCCTGGTAATTCAACACCACAGAATCAGGCAGGATTTCCTCGATCTTCATTCCCGACGCGGGAGTACCGCCGACGTTCAGTGTTTTGCTGTTCAACACCACCGAAGACCGCGCTGTGTCGCTGGAGTAATCGTGGCGTAGATAATACACCGTGGGGATGCTGTCCTTAATCTGTTGCGACAGGTCGATGAGAAACGGCACTG
>JBDNIE010000263.1:0-2877 GCA_041688425.1 Halioglobus sp.
CCCGCAATGTATCCGTCGTTAGAGGTTCCACGCTCGGCGCGAATGGCTTGCCAATCGTTCGGGTGCAGAATGACAAGGCCACCACGCCAGCCAGCGATTTCTAACTGCGTGAGCGCTTCGCCGATCTTGTCAGCGGGTGCCTTGTTTCGCTTGAAAAAAAGAACCTTGTGGAGGTGGATCGTTGCAATACCGTAAACAGCGCAAAGCTACGGCTGGCGCGGGTGTCGGAGGTGTTGCAACAGTGATTGAAACAGACGTTGAAACAATGAAACAGGGGCATGTGTTGCAATGTTTCATGTGTTGCAACCCTTTATAGGTTGCAACATTGAAACAGCAACGCCCTTGCAACAAAAACCATAGGCGCACGAGATGACCACCCACAAGATCACCACCAGCATCGGCACGCTATCCCTTCACCTGAGTTGGCAGGAAAACAACCTTGCCGCATGGGGCATCACACGCACATGGCACCCGGTAAGGCCGGACATTTTGCCGGACACAATCCGGCAAGCAATTACTGAAGCAATGCGCGATTACCTCGACTCGACTGGCTGGCCCATGCCTGAGCCACCCGGCGACATTCATATTAGTTGACACATAGTGTCCACCAATCGATTTAATGTACACTAAGGGGCTGACAAATGGTAAAGCTAGGCTACGCTAGAGTCTCAACCAACCAACAGGATCTTGCCAATCAACTGGAGGCACTCAAGGGTGCTGGGGTGAAGGATCATCCGGATTTTTTATTCAGCGATAAGGCCAGCGGCAAGAACGATAAACGACAGGGCCTACAACTGCTTCTAACCAAAGCCAGGCAAGGCGACCAGGTCATCATTACCAAACTGGACAGGCTCGGACGAAATACCGCTGACATGATCCGCATTATAGAAGACCTCAATGACCGAGAGATCACGGTCACGTTCCTGCAGGATGGGATAAGCACTGAAGGGTCAATGGGTAAGATGGTAGTCACCATCTTGGCCGCAGTGGCTCAGGCTGAGCGCGAGCGCATCCTGGAGCGCACCAATGAAGGCAGACGCGCTGCTGTGAAGCGCGGCGTCAAGATGGGGCGTAAGCCATCAATCTCCCAGGCTGACCGAACCAAGGCCGTCAAGCTGGTCTCAGGGGGTATGCCGAAGGCTGCCGTTGCGAAGGAACTGGGGTTCAGCCGGCAGAAGCTCTACGACATTCTCAAAGAAACTGGCTAATCTGTCGGGGATGAAGCCCCGATCTCAACCGAGAGTGGTGGCCGCTTTTAACGTAGTAGACAATACTAACTGTGTGCTAAATTCTTAGGACGATGTCGCCACCAGACAGGAGCCTACAAAGCCCAACAATCTGCATTCGAAAGAGCAAATAATGCAAGCCATTGACACTTTCAAGAAACTCCTCGATCTTGGTCAAAAGGATCGCCTTAAACAAGTTCGCGATCTCCCCGAGGCATCTGACATTGGCTCTGTTGCCCGACTGGGTCATTTCCACATTGAACTAGAGAACTGGCTTAAAACTCTTACTCTCCAGGATAGGGCAATCTTCAGCAAAGCACTGGCTGTGTTGGAAAATGCTGTTGGCGGCATGGGAAGTGCGTCTATGCTCCAGTGGGTTTATTTCACTGCAGTTTCACATCCCATAGATGATCATAGTCGCGATGCGCTTGAGTGGATACTCAGAAACACTCTGGCTTATGATTACTTTAGAGAGGGAGCGACGACGGGCGGGGAGCTGGCATCCATTCTAGACCGTCAAGGTTGGGCACATGTGGACCGGGCTGAGAAGGAATTTTTGGAACGGGTCGACAGAAGAGCGAGGAAAGCAGCGAAAGCCAGTGATAAACTCCCGAATGCCGTAAGGCGAGGCGATTTAATAGCTGTGGATGCGCTTTTAGAAAAAGGCGCAGATGCCCACATGAGCGCACCCGACGGCACAGTCTTGCTGGACATGGCGGAATCTAAGGGCCGTACCGATATTGTAGAGATGCTGAAAGGATACATGGAGAAAATGCACATCAAGTTACAAATACGCTCTACGTCTAGGGATGATTACCTGGATAAACTTGTACGAGCATTAGAGAGTTTTGGTTGCGAAACCCACTTTGCAAATCACATCGGTCGGAGTCAACCGGATCAGAAAGCAATGGTTGCTGAATTTCAAAAAGACCTCGGCAAACATCTTACTGAAGTAATACCAGAAACCCAGTGGAAATTGGAACATAGACCCCAGGAATCACGTCAGGATTCAATTGATATCTTCGGCAAAAATAATGAGGCATTGGTTGTTATTGAACTTGATAAGCACCGAGCCGATCAAGTTGCAAAAAAATTCGTATCTCGCCTCGCAATTCTTCCTGAGTGTAAGATTTACTACGTTTCCCTCTGTTACCCTGGCACCGAGAACATGAGCATCACGGAGTGTATAAAGTACTTCGGCTATTGCGAGAGGCTCTCCGCGCGAATGGGTAACGCCTATGCGGGACTTCTTATAGAGCCAACTGGGTAACAAGAACTGTATGTGTGGCCGAGAGTTCTAGACATTAACATCGAACAGCGCTACTCGTCCACCGCATGGATTCTGCAGGTATTTCCCGAGCTACCTACTTCAGACTAAAGAAGTCGGCATAACCCACCGCGAACGGGATGGCCGCTATACCCCCAATAGCGGACGTTAATAAGCCAGATTTTGGATGGCTGTTAAGGTCCCTTGTCACCTCATTCAGGACATAAGCAGAGTCAGAAATCAGCTGAGTTTAGGAATTATAAACCCCCTAATCGATAGATTTCCAGCCTATAGGTGTTGGCTCCTACCGGCACTGAATCTGGATGCAGGGTAATTTGGTGGCTTTTGCGCAGGATTATGGCGTGATAGGAGCAATG
Source organism: Halioglobus sp. (assembly GCA_041688425.1). Taxonomy (GTDB): domain Bacteria; phylum Pseudomonadota; class Gammaproteobacteria; order Pseudomonadales; family Halieaceae; genus Marimicrobium. The sequence goes on from JBDNIE010000263.1 coordinate 2,871, forward strand.
GTAGCGA
>JBDNIE010000264.1:0-6105 GCA_041688425.1 Halioglobus sp.
ATGCTGCTGGTAAGCCTTCTCGCTCACCGCAACGCCTAACTGTTTGCGCAGCCCTGAACTGGCGCCGTCTGCGACCAACAGCAGGCTGGCGTTGATCACAGCTGGGGCGCTGTCGAGTTGCAAGCTGACGCCTTTACCCACCGGCGACGCACCCAAAACCTTTGCCGGACTGCGCACCTCGACGCGCCCCCTGTCATGCAATTGCCGGATCAGCGTGTTACCCAACCACGCGTTTTCAACGACATACCCCAGTGCTGACCAACCGTGCTCTGCAGCTCCCAACAGGGTACTGCCGAAGCGCCCTCGACTAGACACATGAATACTCTCAATCGCACACAACCATTGCCGCAGATCATCCCAGACCGCTATCTGCTCATAGATTAGACGTGAGCTATAGCTGAGGGCCGTGGAACGCGCATCAAACGCGGGATGGTACTCGGAAGTCCCACCCACAACTGGCGCCGGCACCGGAAAGCTTTCTACCAACAGGATTGAGGTTTGGGGCGGCAGTGCGGCGCCCAGTTGCAACGCCAGACTAACGCCCACCATGCCGCCGCCGGCGATCACCACATCGAAGTATTCAGACATATCTCACGCGACCATCAATGCCTCAATGTCGTCTATTGTTTTGGGTACGCCGCAGGAGATTACATCGCAGCCTGTGTCGGTCACCACTACATCATCTTCAATACGAATACCGATTCCTCGCCAGCGTTTTGCGACTTTGGTGTTATCTGGCGCAATATAGAGCCCGGGCTCGACGGTCATCACCATACCTGGCTCCAGCATTCGCCACTCGCCATCCACACGATAGTCGCCGACGTCGTGCACATCCAGACCAAGCCAGTGTCCCACCCTGTGCATATAAAATTCACGGTAGGCAGCCCGTTTGATCAAGTGCGCGACACGGCCCTTGAGAAGACCCAGCTCCACCAGCCCCTCGGTTAATACCTTTACACTGGCATCGTGAGGCTGGTTCCAGTGATTGCCCGGCACGATCTCGGCGATTGCGGCCAATTGCGCTTGCAATACAAGCTCATAAAGCGCGCGCTGCTCGGTATTATAGCGGCCGTTAACCGGGAAGGTACGGGTGACATCAGAGGCGTAATACTCCAACTCACAACCGGCATCGATTAGCACCATGTCGCCATCGCGAAGTTTGTCGCGGTTATCGATATAGTGCATCACGCAGGCATTCTGGCCACCGCCGACAATACTAGGATAGGCCGGAAAGCGCGCGCCCGAGCTCGCGAACTCGTACTGTAACTCCGCTTCAAGCTGATACTCATAAAGGCCGCTCCGGCAGGCCCGCATGGCGCGACAATGCGCCCTGGCCGTAATGTCGGCGGCTTTACGCATCAGGCGAAGTTCGGCGGCGCTCTTGAACAAACGTAATTCATGCAACATGTAGTTCAGGTCAGTAAATTCGCCTGGTGGCGCAGCGCCAGTGGCGGCTTTGGCACGAATACTGTTGACCCACCCCATGATTTGGCGGTCAAACTCGGCGCTGCGACCCATAGAATAATAGACGCGCTCGCGGCCCTCCAGAAGGCCAGGGAGGATGTCATCAATGTCACCGATGGGAAACGCGTCGTCGGCACCGTACTTCTCGCAAACCCCCTCGGGCCCGGCGCGGTGGCCATGCCACATCTCTGATTCCGGGCTCCGCTCGCGACAAAAAATAACGAATTGTCCGTGGCCCCTGCCCGGCAGTAAAACCAGCACCGCATCAGGCTCGGTGAAGCCGCACAGGTAGTAAAAATCGCTGTCCTGCCGAAACGGAAAGCCGGTATCGCGACTGCGGATCTGCTCTCTGGCCGATGGAATGATGGCGATGCTATTTGAATCCATCAGCGCCATAAGATTCTTGCGTCGTCGCGCAAACTCAGTCTTGCTAATGCTCATGGTGTCACGCGCCGGTGCAGGAGTGCCGTCTGCACAGTGCACACAGTGGCTAGGGCGGTCATTAGTACCGGTAAGATTACCACAGCTAGTGCAGCGGCCGGGCCGTATCCGAAGACAAAGAACGCTCAGCCGCAGTCGCGCTGCTCTCCATGAACACATTGACCACCGCTACGCGCAGGTACTCGACAAGCTCGATGAAACTATCCTCGGCATCGTCTTCGCTCTCATCGGCGCCGGACTCCGCCTGCGCCATCGCTGCGATGTCGCGCAGCACCTCTCCAACGTCCGCGGACAGTGTCCCGGCAACGGGTTCGTTAGCTGCGATGCGAAAGGCAAAGCCCGCCAGAAAGCCCTCACACCAGTTCGCCAGTGCAGCGGCACGCAAGGTGATTTCCTCTTCATCGCCAGGCAGCAGAGGAATGAACGTAAACTCATCGTCCTGCAGGGCCAGCGCAGTAACCGAGTACAGTTGCATGACGCGTTCGGACAACTCGCCGAACAGGTCCAGGTTCATCGACTGCGCCAGCGCGTCCAGCCCGAACTCCGGTTCATCCGGGGCGCCCGCTGCGAGCAAACCGCTCAGACAGCCGTGCAATTGAGAAGGCGATGCCTCTAAACCCTGATCCAACAGATGATCGGCAAACTCATCGAAGTCAAACACTCCGACTTCCTCACTCAAATCGTCGTACATCTAGTAAGCTCCTTGATGCGGTGTGCCTTGCGCCGTGTTGCGCAATCTTACCTGCCAATTGCAAAAGGTTTTACAGGCCATTGATATCTATGCATTTTGTCTCGTTGACCTAGGTGTCGCGCGCCACTATAGTAGGGCACTGATAATAACCATCTTAGTATACCCGCATGGCAGACAACCCACTCAAAGACTTGGAAAATAAGATCGACGGTCTCATCTCACTATGTCAGGAGTTGGATCGCGAGAATCACGCGTTGAAGGCCGAGGTCGCCGGCTGGCGCGATGAACGACAAGACCTGATGGACAAAAATGAACTGGCGCGCTCTAAAGTCGAAGCAATGATTGACCGTCTGCGCACAATGGAGTGACACGAGTGAGCCCAGCCAACACTGTAACCGTGAAGATTCTCGACAAAGAATATCAAGTCGCTTGCCCTGAAGAACAGGAGGCGGAACTGGTAGTTTCTGCCAAATACCTGAACAAGCAAATGCGTGGCATCCGTGATTCAGGAAAGGTCATAGGGCTGGAGCGTATCGCAGTTATGGCGGCACTCAACATCAGTTATGAACTTCTGCAGGCGTCGGATCACGCTGATCCAAATCCGGCCGACAGTGATTCAGTCAAGCGTATCACCCGCAAGCTCGACGATGCACTACACAATCTGCGGCAACTTGAAATCGGTTAGCGCGTCACAGTTCGGGTCGATATTATTCGATTTTTGTCGCCGGTAAGCGTTGTATTTGGGCTATACTTACGGCGGGTCCCTGGTGTATTCGCCAGACTTACAGTCCTCTACCCGATATTGTGTAAATGGGGGCTTCTCGTTTTTGTTGGTGTGCAAGTCCGGTTTGGCCGGAAAGCCTTATGCAGAGCAGGAGTCACCACCTTGAATCGTCGGGTTCAAGGGCAGCTTCGTCAGCGGTACTCCGGGAATCCTTTCTTTTTATGACCGACTCCCATTCCACAAAAACGGCATTGCGCTCTGTTCTGCGCCAACGTCGCCAAACACTGGACTCCTACGCACAGCGCACTGCTGCCCGCGCTTTAGTGCATTCCGTGCTAAAGCTCCCCTGCTGGGACAGCGCACAACGAATTGCCGTTTACCATGGCAGAGACGGTGAAATTGATACGGCACCGCTGTCGGACATTGCGCGCAATGCGGCCAAGCACGTGTTTTTGCCTGTGCTTTGCAGCGGCCGCAGACTCACTTTTGCGCGCTGGAACACCGACGACACCCCATCGATCAATCGCTACCAGATACCCGAACCACCGACGACCGCCGAACGCTGTCCGGCGAGTGACTTCGACATCATTTTCCTTCCGGTTGTGGGGTGGGACGCGCGCTGCGGGCGACTCGGCATGGGCGGAGGGTGCTACGACCGCGCGCTATCCGGCATCAGCGGTCCAGTGCTGGTAGGCTTGGCGCACGAGTGCCAACAGGTGGCCACCATACCGCTGGAAGAGTGGGATATTGGGCTGGACTATATTGCTACCGATGCCGCGCTCTATCGCAGGCAGGACAATAAAAGTAAAGGTGCTACTCAGTAAATAGAACGCCGGCTTGCAGCTCAGACGCCGGCTCCGCCACCGAATTGTTGGCGGTCAACGGCAGTAGCAGCGTCACCAGGACTCCGACAACAAAAGCTGCAGTTAGCATCAGCACAACATCAGGTTTACGCTTCAATAACTTTCTCTCACGACAAACATTACGACCATATTGGGAGGTCGCTTCCACAGTGGCCAAACAAAAAGGTTGACACGATCTGTCGGCCCTCAATAATCGGTGATGGTAGCTCAGCCCCGAACAAAAGAAAAGGCCCCAGAGGCCGCGCGGCAGCTGGATTTCACGCTTTTTTTGCGCGTCCGCCCAGGTATAGCTGATAAGCGCGGTTATCCGTCTCTTCGGAATAGGGGTAGGCGATCTCGTCCAGCACCTGCTCGAACTGCTTGCGCTCTTCGGGAGGCACCTGGATCCCCAAAAATATCCTGCCATAGGCAGCGCCATGGTTGCGGTAGTGGAACATGGAAATGTTCCAGCGCTGGCCGAGCCCGGACAGAAATTTGAGCAATGCGCCGGGGCGCTCAGGAAACTCGACCCGATACACCAACTCATCCTGCAGTTCTGTGGGCGCGTGCCCGCCGACCATATAACGGATGTGCAGCTTTGCAACCTCGTTATCGGTCATGTCCTCGCTGCTGTAACCGCGTTCCTGCAGGTCTGCACGCAGAGCGGCCAGATCCTCACCGCCGGGTGTCACCGAGAGTCCCACGAAGACCTGGGCGGACTTCGCGTCCGCATAACGATAATTGAATTCGGTGATATTGCGCCGCCCCAGCGCACTGCAAAACCGCTTGAAGCTCCCCGGACGCTCCGGCACCGTCACGCTGATCACAGCCTCGCGCTGCTCGCCAATTTCCGTGCGCTCAGAGATATAACGCAGCCGATCAAAATTGGTATTGGCGCCGCTGACAACCGCCAATAAATCCTGCCCCTGCACGCCGCTGCGCTGCACATACTTCTTGAGGCCGGCCAGCGCCAGCGCTCCGGCAGGTTCGGCAATGCTGCGAGTGTCTTCAAAAATGTCCTTAATGGCCGCACACATCTCATCCGTGGTGACCGTTATCACTTCTGAGACCGTCTTGCGGATGATGCGAAAAGGCTCCTTGCCCACCTGCGCGACGGCACAGCCATCGGCAAACAGCCCCACTTCAGTGAGCTTATCGCGCCGCCCTCGCGCTAATGCCAGTTGCAAACAGGCGGCATCCTCCGGCTCTACACCGATGATCTGGGTCTGCGGCCATACGTACTTCACATAGGCGGCAATACCGGCTAGCAAGCCGCCGCCACCCACCGGCACAAACAGCGCATCCAGCGGTCGCTGGTGTTGCCGCACGATTTCCATGCCCACTGTGCCCTGGCCGGCAATCACGTCGGGGTCATCGAAGGGATGCACATATGTCAGGCCCCTGGCCTCCATCAGCTGCTGGGCGTGCAGTGCCGCTTCATCGTAGGAGTCGCCGTGCAACACCACCCGCGCACCCAAAGTGCGCACGGCATCCACTTTGATCAACGGCGTGGTGCGCGGCATAACAATGGTCGCTTTCACGCCCAACTTTTGCGCCGCGACCGCGACGCCTTGCGCATGGTTGCCCGCCGAAGCGGCAATGACGCCGCGCTTGAGCTGTTCTGGACTGAGGCGACTCATCTTGCAATAGGCTCCGCGCAGCTTGAACGAGAATATGGGCTGCAGGTCCTCGCGTTTCAGCCAGACCCTGTTGTCGAGGCGACGCGACATCAAGCTGGCTTCGTGAATCGGTGTTTCCCGGGCAACGTCGTAGACGCGCGCGTCGAGAATACTTTTGATGTAAGACTGCAGCATGAGGCGTTCACTTCCGATGGTGGCGTGAAGACTGACCATCTTAATGGAGGACAGGCTTCATTACAGCCCAGTGCAGCGGTTACTAATAGCTGGCGGTGGCTTGTCGCTGGACGTAGCTGAAAGTGGCTG
>JBDNIE010000265.1:0-6256 GCA_041688425.1 Halioglobus sp.
ACATCAGCTACATCAGCTACATCAGCTACATCGCAATTATTTTCTATCTGACCCTACTCCATAGTTGGAAAAATGTCCAAAAAGCCGGCAGTGGCTCGTCTTAACCACTACAATCAGACTAAGGCGGGGATATGGGTGGCACACCGAGAAAAGAGTCGGAAGGTGAATCCTCGCAACTCACTGGAAAACACCATGAGCATCATCCGCCTGATCCTCGGCAAACTCACTTTTTTCTTCAACTGGGCCTTTCCGCTCACAGGCATCAAGCGTGATTCGCAGGTACAATCGAAGATTGACCTCCAGACGGCAAGGCTGAAGCTGTATCAATACAGGGCCTGTCCCTTCTGCGTTAAGGTGCGCCAGCCGATGGGACGGCAGTCGCTGACTATTGAGAAGTGGGATGTGAAACGCAGTGACAGCGCCCGCGACAAATTGCTGGCGGGTGGCGGGAATTTGAAGGCACCCCGTCTGCGAGTCGAGGATGGCCAGGGGGAGGTTGAGTGATGTATGAGTCGGGGCATATTATTGGGTATCTCGGGAGGAGGTTGTTGCCTGTGCGGCCTAGAGCGCTGTATGGATAACAAAGACCTGTTGGATGCTATCAATCAGGTGATGCCCTATGGCAAGTACAAGGGACGTCAGCTACTCGATCTTCCGGAGCCCTATCTGGTTTGGTACCACGGCAAGGGCTTTCCTCAAGGGAAATTGGGTATGCAGCTTGCCCTGATCTATGAAGTAAAGCTCAACGGACTGGAAGGAATGCTAAGGCGTTTCCAGCGGTGAAAAATCTAATGCAGAGCATTCAACTGTTGAGATCGATGTTGATCCATACGGTGGAGTTGGGCGGTGTAAGCTGATTCCGAGGCTGGCACAGACAACTACAGATGCTGCCCATCAAGGTAATACCAGCGGCCATCAATTTTCACGAAGCGACTAATCTCGTGTAAGCGATGGCCTTTACCATCTACCTTGAAACGGGCCACAAACTCTACGGAACCAGACTCATCATCCACCCTACCCGCTTCGGTAGCGCGCACACTGAGACCCAGCCAGCGCGGTTGCCCATCCAGGCGTATTTTGCTGGGACGCGTAAACGGATGCCAGGTAGCCAACAGATAAGCATCGTCACCGGCTACAAATCCACAGTAGCGCGATCGCATCAATTGTTCAGCGCTTTGTGGAATTTCTCCGTCACTGAGATAACGACCACAACACTGGAAATACGTGGCTTCGCTGCCACAGGGGCAAACGGTTTCTTCGATAGCAGATTTTTGGGTGGCCATACACGGAAGGCTATCACAGGTTTTGGTAAGTTAACTGATCTCGGCCACAGAAACCTGCCATACGATTTCAAGAAACCGCCCTGCCCCATTCTTCAAACGCACTCACGCTCAGGTTTCTATAATGTACAGCCCCAATCAGGTGACGCTCAAAATTAAATAGATTTGAGACGGCTGCATGTGCCCCCAGGAATCTCTGAGCCTGCCTCACCGATTTGAACTTTCTCATCCCTCGCTCTCTCACTCTGGCCGCCTCGTGAGATTGCTCTGCTCGATTACTCTCATACTGCTCAGTACTGTGGATCGCCTCTGGTATCAGCTCGCCACAAGTGATGTTGCTTGACATTGAACTTTACGAAAACCTCGTCGAGGTAGCAGATGTCACCATAACCTGGATATTTCCGCTTAGGACGCTTGGCATATTTCGGGCCAAACTTGATGCACCAGAGCCGAATTGATTCGCGACTGACAGTAATACCTCACTCGGCAACAAGATCTTCAATCTCGCGGTGGCTGAGGTTGAGTCTATAGCAGAGCCAGACTGCATAACTAATGGTATCCGGTGGGGGGGCGCCTCGCTGGAATCGGTGACGCTTGTAGGTATTTATCGGCAGATTATCTCATTTCGACGAGTTAACTTGTCGATACCTCCTATTTCACGGCATTGCCGATATCTGTCGCGCCAATGAAGATCACGAGACCAGCTCGGCACGGCAACAACGCCACTTGCTGCCCACAGACTGTCCCCACGGTTAAGTCACTGCTGGCTGCGCCTCCGCTGGAGCCTGGCTCACCGGGGTGTACCAGACAGGGGACGTCCAGGCGCGCTCCTGAATGATGGGCTGGTGCTCAGGCGCGCAACATTCCTGTAGACCCTCGCCTATCGTCTCAGGCTTGCTACAGTCCACACCCTTATACATGCAAATCTGCTGGCTCCATCGACAGCTGGGATTTTCCACTACGCGGGCGTAATAGTAGGCCTGCTCCTGCGGCCGGAACTCATCATCGGTCCACACCGCACACAACTCCTTGAAACCATTGCCGTGTTCAGCACAGGTTTGCGGATTGACGGAGGCGCCGTTACCAGCATCACCCGCCACATCTACGACCTGCTCCCGATAATTGCCGTCTGGCGTCAACCACCCTTTGATGATTTGCAGACGCTGTAACTGTGTGCCCGGCTCCGCCGTCGTGCCGGGGTCCTGACTGGCCAGCACGAGAAAACGGGGCTTGCCTTGGCCGCTACCTGTAAGCATGCCACCCATGGGAACGCCGCCAGCATAGGCGTGCGCGATTCTATTTTCAGCGGCACACAGCGATTCTTCATAGCCCCATCCGGCGAAAAAACGCGTGACTATCCGCGGTCCGCTGGTGCCGTAGACCTCCCGGCGGCGCAGCGCCTCAAACAGCGCATCACGGCTGTTTTCCTGAGCCCACAACACAGCCAAGCCACCGGGATTGTTCTTGATTTTATCGGGCAATCCCGGTGGCACCTCGTACTGCGCCGACACGTCGGCATCGCCATGGCCGATATAGTCTGCCTCAGACACCGCACCCGCCGCCCCAAGATGCGTATCAGTGCTGCCGACAAAGCCCATCTGGTAGGGGTTAACACCCAGTTTACGCTCGAGCATCAGACCGTCGCCCAGCGCCTTGCGCGCAAAGCCGGTATCAGCGTTAGGCGGATTGTTGAAGCCGGCGAGATTGTCGATAGGTTGTCGTTCGAAGTCGCACAGTTCATCCGCGCTAACGCCCGCATCAAAAAAACACTCAGAGGAACCACCCTTTTGCATGATTTCCATCAGTGGTTCAAAGCGACGCCGCGCCTTCGCATAGTCTTCAGTCATAGCGCTGCCATCGTCGCGCAAACCATTGAACATATAGCCTGCACTAATGTTGGCGTTGTGCGGGATCACCAGCGAGTCGCAGTCGCCCTTGTGCTGGTTGCACTGGGCATCCAGCGCGCGCCAGAGTTTCTCCGCCGCGGGCTCATCGATAAAGGTGACCGGCAGCTGCGGCACGTCCGCATTTCGAAAGACGACATTGCGGTGCAGGTTGCCGCCTGATGTCGCCTGCATCGCTGTCCACTCATAACCCACAAAGGTGGTAAATGCACAATCTACGCTGCGATCATAGTGCTGCTCTGCCGCCTCTTGCGTATCGGCCCACGGTGCCGCAGCCGCACGCTGACACACTTTGTCACCCTCCCCGCACAAGCCCAAATGAGCGGCCCGCATCGAGGCCATAAAGTTAAACAGGTAGTACGCACCCGAAGACCAGTTACGGTATACCACGCACTCCCAGGAAGGGTATCCCTCTACCTCGGGTGAAGTGCACATGTGCACTTCACCGAATAACTCTGCATGGTCGGATACCATGGCAAAATCCAGTGGCCTGTCCAACTGTATAGCGCGCGCGCTCTTGCCAGCGGTCCAGGGTTGAATGGCAAGCGACTCGCCCTGCGCGAAACGGTAGGCCTGATCAGGTGTGGTACGCGTGCCCTGGGTGCTGGCGTCCAGCGAGTAGCGTGTGTGCACATGCAGATCACCAAAAAAGGGCTGCATCAGTGGCTCATACGAGGTGCACGGTTGACGATCTTCCGTATACTGCGGAGCGCCATAAGTCGAGCAGGCAAAAAGCGCCAGCCACAACGACAACAGTCCGCGCAATGAATTGCTCCTATAATTTCCGCGCGCCCGACTCACGCAGCCTTGCCGGAGGTCGAGCGAACGCTTGTCAGTATTCATGGGCTGATTCTAGCAGCAATGGTGCTTTAACTTGGCAACACCCCATCTTCAGGTATAACACTAGGAAGATGCGAGTAGATTTTCTGCCAATAGCCTCCTTATTGCGCCTGTACTTCACAGCTTTTTTCCCGCCACTGATCGTTATCGCGCGCGACGTAGATTTCACTAGGGCTGATTCCCTATTTAACATAAAATCGGCAATTAGTAGCATATTGTAAGCGCTTGAAATTAGAAATACATAACAGGATCAACGAAATGGATATCAGTAATTTAGCAGGTAAATTAGTTGTTATCACGGGAGGTTCTAGCGGAATTGGCTTCTGTATTGCGGAGCAGCTTGCTCGACTAGGGGCGGATATCCTACTCGTGGCACGGAATCAACAAAAACTAGACCAATCTGTTGAATGCTTAATTAGGAAGTACAATGGAAGGTTCGAAGGAATTAGTGTTGATGTTTCTAAAGCAGAGGAGGTGGAGTTGCTCGTCAGGCACATTCGTGTCACCTGGGGATGTGCTGATATCATCATCAATAGCGCCGGCATTGTAAGCGCTGGCAAACTCCATGAGACCCCGATCGAAGAATGGGATCGCCTATACGCGATCAATGTCCGTGGCCTGGTGCTGGTTTTACAAGCACTAATTCCTGACATGATTGCAGCCCATGTCCACGACTCAGAACAACGCCACATCGTTAATATCGCGTCGGCAGCTGCTTATTCCGGTGCTGGGGGAATGTCCGCTTACAGTGCCACCAAGGCCGCCGTTGTTGCTTTAGGTGATAGCCTGCGGGCAGAGTTAGTCCACCAACACATAGGCGTCAGTACTATTGCCCCCGGCTTTGTTAAAACACCCATTGCTGAAACTGTGCAACTCTTTGGCAGCATGAATAGCCCCGAGGGCAAACAAGCAGTCTCCAAGATGTTTAGTAAAGTGAGCCTGCTTCCGGAACACGTTGCCGATAAGACATTGAACGCTATTGGTAAAAATAAGCCACTTGTCAATATTGGATTCGAGGCAAGGAGTGCCCACTTTCTAAAAAGACTATCACCTTCTTTACTTGCCAGAGTTGTCAGCGCTCGCATCCATACATAAACTTTTCATTACGGAATATATTAATGAGTTACGACTACACACTTTACAGCTGGCAGCTATCCATGTTTTCAGGGAAAGTACGCGCCTACATGAACTACAAAGGCTTGAATTACCTTGATAAAAAAATAAATGGTTTTGAATTACTGGTAAAAATCCCAAAAAATACTGGGGCTAGAGTCATGCCTGTCGTGAAAACGAAAGCCGGCGTGTGGTTGCAGGACAGTACCATTATTATTGAAGCGCTTGAAAAAAGACATAAACATAATTCGATCAGTGTACTTTCTCCAAAACAATACATCGCTTCTCTTTTGCTCGAAGCGTGGGGAGATGAATATTGGCTCCCTATCGCTATGCATTACCGTTGGTCCTATCCCGAAAACAAAACACTATTTGTAAAAGAAGCTGGAGAGTCGCTTCTCCCAGGTTTTCCTCGGTTTATTCAAGACATACCCGGGAGAATTATTGCCAACGGTCTTGATGCAGTGCGACCTGTTGTTGGCTTCATTCCTCAGCAACACCAAATGATGGAGGAATGGACTGAAAACATGCTCGATCTGCTAGAGCGGCACTTTTCAAAGCACGATTACCTTTTGGGCGGACAACCTACCGTTGCTGACTACGGCTTAGTCGCCTCTTTTTATGGCCACTTGAACCGAGACCCAGCGCCAAAACGCATATTGCTGGAACCCCGTCCAAAATTACAAGCATGGGTAATGCGTGTTCACGATGGTGACCCTATCGCACAGGGGCTTTATCCTGATGATGAGATTCCACCAACGTTAGTTCCCGTTTTAGACAAAGTATTTGCAGAGTTTATTCCAATGCTGAAAGCCTTTGGTAAAGAGCTTGATCACTTTGTAGAAAAAGAGGGGAAAAAGCCAGGTGACAAAATTCCACGAACTCTTAGCAGTGTCAGCTTTCCCATGGGTGAACACAGATTTAGGCGCGCCACCTGGATTTACACGCTGTGGATGGCTCAACGTATTCAGCTTTTATGCTTAGAACTAAAAAGTGACCAGCGAAAAGAAGTGGATTCCTGGTTTATAGCGCAATGTGGTCAGGGATTAGATCAATTGCCGCTAGGCCCAAAACTTGAACGAACCGGATTAACAACGCGCCTCGCCTAGTGAACTTAAA
>JBDNIE010000034.1:0-38385 GCA_041688425.1 Halioglobus sp.
GGCCCGATCACCAGCTTACACAATCCAACTGGGTTTTTCGCCAACGACCGCCGGTTGACTGCACTTGCCTAAGCAGAGTGATGCTAACGTAGATAGAAATCCCCGCCAGCGCAGATCAAAACGAAAATGCATAGAGCTCTTTCGGACGCGGCGCAGGTTGATGGGTATCGGGTGAAGAGGTGTTCCTCGCGTTGAGATCTAGCGATGCGATGCAAAACTCGTTCATGATGAGATGGAAGGGATCTTGTGGTCTAACGACGATGCCTTTATCACGGCACATTTTCTATCAATGTTTTGGCCCGCAGTAAACGAACCCCACTCTTCCCAAAATCGTTGTGCATTGGGCCCAGCTCTGCCCGTAACACTGGCACTCAGCGATCACTAGCTTTACGGAATCGGTGAGTGCAGTTTGGTTTAAGCAGCTTCCCTATACTCAGGAAGTCCTAGCCGATACCACTCAGTTTCGTGACCAAGGGTTTCTGGACTGCTCAAAGAACGCATTGCGTGACCAGGGATTCCGGCTTTGCTCAGAAAAATCATTGCGTGACCAGGGATTCCGGCTTTGCTCAGAAAAATCATTGCGTGACCAGGGATTCCGGCTTTGCTCAGAAAAATCATTGCGTGACCAGGGATTCCGGCTTTGCTCAGAAAAATCATTGCGTGACCAAGGGTTCCTTGTTTGCTCCAGGAACGCGGATTCGCTACCAGAGTTTGTCTCCTGACCCTTGGAGACATTCTTTTGAGCCCATTTGTTGCCAGAAGCAGCAGCAGAATAACTCGCGTCCGACGCCAGCGTGTGGGTTACACGGTGTACAAATGTGCCATCGCTTCCCGCTACCACTTTAGCTTGCGCCGTTTCCATCATGACGGACGATACCGATACGGCCATCGCGACACTGGCAATCCCGGCACACCCAAGTATTTTAATCATTTTCATATCTGCATCCCGCCTTTTTCAGTTTATCCGTCACAACTTGTGACCGAAGTCTCCAAACCGGTCCTCACTAGGGACGCGGTAGGCATTCTTTACTAGTAATGCTTGACGTAGTTATACGAGTTACGCTGGGAGAACAGAAGAGGTGCCCATACCCTTTTTGGGTTAAGTGAAGCTGCGTGCGTTGAGCTGCCAGGTAAGAGATGAACGTAATCCAAACGCCTACACTTCGACCACCTATAATAGTGAAGCGGGTGTGGGGAATACTAGCGAGCGCTTAACCAACAAGGGTCACCCGCTGCGGCATTCGGGATCGATGGGTTATTGGGTTGAGCCAGGGGGGCGGGGGGGGTTCCGAGAGAGACTTTCTATGACCGTCTTTTCCTTTAAGTAGACGTTCAGCCAATTGACGGGAGCCCTGTCAACCAACTCATCGTCTGCTTCGTTGGTATCCAATCTTTCGATATGGTCTTTGACACCCCACTTACGGGTTCTACTCATTCCCTTATCGCTAGACTTGGAAGACACCAAAACGCTTAGCCCAGGCAGGCTAGGGCCACCATCGTCATCGATGATTGCGGGGCCATGCAGGTACTCTGTACTCTTCAAGTCACTCTTCAAGTCACTCTCCAAGAGACTACGCAGTTCAACAAAGTCGATATTGCCACAGCCTCTCTCGCCAAGAGTTACCGCACGGCTTGCTGTCACATATCCGTAACCCTGCTCAAAGGGGCTGTAAGCTAAGCGTCCATCTCGATTAATTGCGGGCTCAGCACTAGTGATCAATTTGCACTTGAGATCATCGGGCGTCAAATCGGGTTCCAACTGTATTAACAGCGCCAACATACCCGACACCAGTGCACTGGCCTGCGAAGATCCTGTAGAGACAAACTCTCCCGTCTTGAGCATGTCTTCTGGTTGCTCCCGTGCAATGGCTGAATCGGGATGAATAAGGCCCGTCATATGGCCTCCCAGGGCCACCACGTCTGGCTTGATATGCCCTGTTGGCGTGGGTCCACGGGCTGAGAAGTCGGGTATATAGTCGTCATCACGAGTATCGGGGGTCCAGGAATCAGTGACAGCGCCCACTGTAATGACATAGGGCAGATTCCCGGGTGAGCCGATCGTTTCCGCGGCAGGGCCATCGTTTCCGGCAGCAGCCACCACCGCTATGCCTTCCACCCAGGCCCTCATCACTGCCTGATTGACCGGGTCCTCCCAATAGGGCCATCTGGGCCGCTGGGAAAACGACAGGTTCAGGACCCGAATATCATACTTTTCCCGGTTGTCTACGACCCACTGAACAGCGCGGACAATTTCCAGGACATGCGCCAGACCCTGCTCGTCCAACACCTTGACAGCCACCAGGGCCACATCGGGAGCAGCCCCTTTGTAAGTGCCGGTCGGAATACCATTCCTTATTGTTCGGTCACTGTTGGCGATGATGCTGGTCATATGCGTGCCATGCCCGCTCTCATCAACCACTTCCCTGCCAGCGGTATCGGTTAGAGCATCGTATCTGGCGACCAGGCGCTTCGCACCGGAGGTGTCTTTGACGAGTGCTTCATGCTCCCACAGCCCGGAGTCGATGACGGCCACTGTCACCCCCTTACCCGTAACACCCTGGAGTTGCAGGGCGTCGATGCCTGCCACTGTATTGTAATAAAAATCTCCATGATTGTTGTCGTAACCTGGCACGAGATCCGTTTTGCAATCGTCGGTAAACTCAGCGTTGATTGTAAAATCACGTTGCCGGGGAGCGGCGACTGAACGCAGTGATACCGGCGTCTGAAAACTGACTTTCAAGTCAGCCCTGTCGGTTATCACGGGTCGCCCAGAGGCGGGAAACTCCAGCGTCAGTGATCCTGCAGTCGCGTGGCTATAGAGCGCAGGGTCAACAACGGTGTCACCGACGGCCATAGCCGCAATGGGCCCGAGTGTGACCGGCCATTCCAGTTCCAGTCTCTGCAGAAAAGCAGGCTTAGGCTTTTTGTTATACAGCGGCCACAAAATGCCTTGCGCTGTCATATCGAGCTCGATGTGACCCCTGACTCTGCAGTTGCCTTCCTCGTCAGGGTTGTCTTCAGGCCTCTCTACAGGTGAAAGGTCATCGATATGCCTTGCTACCAGCGGGGAGGTGAGCACGGCGTCTAACTGTTCTCGTGTGAGCTTTGCACCGACTGCATTTATTATATGGAGATCATGCGTGACCGCTCCGCCAGCTTGCTCTACCAGGTCACTCATCTGGCCACTGGATGGACCCTGCAAAAAAACTTGCAGTACCTCTGCCTCGTCAGCCAGCAACGGAAGGCCACTGAAAAAACAGAGCCCGAAGCAAATCGCTTGAACACAAGTTTTCATGAAGGAGATTTTCGTTTCCGAGTCAGCTACCGGTTGCTTCTTCAATTAGGGAGGCAAAATTTGCTTGCAGCATATTGGGCACATCCTCTGGATAAATTGGACGAGCGAAGAAAAATCCTTGCAGTAAATCGCAACCTTTGTCTACCAGGTATGCCAATTGGTGCTCGTTCTCAATACCTTCGGCGATTACCCGCAGGTGAAGCGTCTTAGCCAGCGCCATAATAGCGTCAACGATCGCTGCGCCATCCGGGGTATCAAGATCAGAGACAAAACTGTGGTCAATCTTTAGCGTATTAATAGGAAATCGCTTGAGGTAACTCAAAGATGAATAACCTGTACCGAAATCATCAACGGCAAGATCCACACCCAGATCTTTCAGTGCACGCAGTTTCGCAATATTGGTCTCTGCATCATTCATGATGGCACTTTCAGTTAACTCAAGTTCCAGGCGCCATGGCGGCAAGCCGGATTTCTCAAGAAACTCTGCCACCCATTGCGGCAGATTGTTCTGGTTGAACTGCAGCGGGGAGATGTTAACGCAGACACGGAAGGTGTTCAGGCCCAGGGTCTCCCAGTATAGACAATGGCGGGCAACTTCGTTCATCACCCACTCTCCCAACTCAATGATCTGCCCGGTGCTTTCTGCAACGGGTATGAACTCTTGTGGCGATACCATCCCACGCGTGGGATGCTTCCAGCGCACCAGCGCCTCCATACTCACGACAGCGCCCGTTTCTGCATCCACCTGGGGCTGATAACGCAGCTCCAGTTCATTATTGCGCATGGCCTCGCGCAGCTCCTCCTCCATCTTGAGCTGCTCAACCGCTCTAGCGTTCATTTCTTCGTTGTAAAATCGATAACAGGCCCGGCCCTCTGCCTTCGCAACGTACATGGCCGTATCCGCATTCCTGATAAGCGTATCGGGATCACTGCCATCCTGGGGATAAAGCGCGATACCAATACTCGGCGTTACGACGGGATTGTGTGACTGCAGAGCAATGGGTTCCGAGAGGCTGTTCAATATTCGCTTTGCAACTTTCTCAATATCGGCAATATCAGAAACATCGGATAACACCACCGTGAACTCATCACCGCCGAGCCTGGCGATCTCAGTTGCACCATCTCCGACTTCTTTGTCCTCACCGCTGTTCTGCGAAAAATAGTTAACGGCATCTTCCTCGCGCAGTTCCATGGTTAGCCTTTTGGCGATTTCCACCAGCAGACTGTCGCCTCGGGCGTGCCCGATGGAATCATTGATTCGCTTGAAATGATCCAGATCGATAAACAACAGGGCGGCAGTCGTCTTCTTGCGTTGACTGCGCTTTAGCAACCGATTCAATTGCTCATTGAAACTGCGTCTATTGGGAAGGCTGGTAAGCGGATCATAGTATGCGAGGTAGCGCAGCCTGTCTTCTTGCCGCTTCAGTGAATTGAAAGCGCTGCTGGCGCGCAGCATGTACTGAACGTCCCGCCCTAACAATGACCAGTTCACGGGCTTGGTTCTATACTGTGTTGCGCCAGCCTCAAAACCCTTATCGATGGAATGCCGGTCATCAGACCCCGTCACAATCATAATCGGGATAGTCTCGCCCTGCGGCAACTCGCGGATGCGCTGGCATGCTTCAAGCCCCGTCATCCCGGGCATCTCCACATCCATAAATACCAAGTCCGGCCTTTCACGCACGAAAACGTCTATCGCTTCGAGTCCAGTGGCAGCTTCAACAACGATCATGTCATCCGCTTCCAGACACTGCCGTGTTAAAAAGCGGACGTTTTGATCATCGTCTACAACGAGAATCTTTGCTTGATGGCGTATGGGATCTGTACTCGACATTTGGTGGAGGCGCTGATGCCTTTATTAGGGTTTGTAGGCTATCATTACTGTAGGCTCGCGACTAGTGCGAAGAGGCTTCATGGGCAAGCGGTTTGGGCTTGCTCCCGGTATATTGATTCCAAGGAGACGAGACACGCGCTATGCAGTTGTATCCGGCAGCAATAAAAGGAATTTTAGTGCCGGTCGGCTTAATCTGCGCGGCATATATTGGCCGAGCTTATATGGATCTGTTGGGCAATGATTCTCGTGTCATTGTAGAGAATCTGGCCTATCTGTTGTGCCTCATCGCTATTGTCATAGCGTACCAGTTCAACCGCAGTAGGTTGATGATGGCCTCATTAGCGGTGGCCGTTTTTTATTGGGCAGTTCAGCGATATCTTCAGAGTAGTCTCGCAGAAGCTGAAGCGTCGCGAGTGTACCTCGGCCTGAGCATCGCCCTGCCTGCGCTCACTTTCTATTTGCTACTGCTACCTGAGCGCGGCATTCGCAATCTTTACGGACTCGTCTTTCTTCTCGCCTTTGTGCTACTAGCACTAATCTGCGTCCTGCTTGGCCCATGGTTACCTGCGGCCAATGAGGCGGCATATGGCTACTATGCACCTCGAGCCGACGACAGTTATATGCTTTCCGTCGGAGCCACCCTGCTGGTCGCGCTGGTTGCGCTGGTGGGAACGGTGCTTCTTTGCATGCGCAACGAAGAAGTCGAAGCAGCTCTACTGGGTGCCTTTCTCTCGTTGTACCTGGTGCTTGCGCTGCTGCATTTGGAGTACATCTCGGTTGTCATGTGCACGGCCGCAGCGCTGTGTCTTTTATGGGGGCTGTTGCGCAGCTCCCACGCCATGGCTTACCGTGATGAACTTACTGGTTTGCCGGGGCGACGCGCCCTCAACGAGCGGTTAGCGATGCTAGGCAGCAACTTCACATTAGCCATGTTGGACGTCGATCATTTCAAGAAATTCAACGATACATACGGGCATGATGTCGGCGATGAGGTTCTCAAACTTGTTGCCTCCCGTATTCACGATGTGCGTGGTGGAGGCACTGCTTACCGTTATGGCGGTGAAGAATTTTGTATTGTATTTCCGCGTAGAAACGTCGACGAAACGGTCGAGCCCCTGGAGCGGATAAGGGAAGAAATCGCCAATTATATAATGTCTATCCGCGATCATGGCCTGCGCCCTCAACGCAAAAAAGACGGCTCCAGAAAACGCGGGGCCACACGCCTGGGCAGCGACCAGGTCTCGGTGACGGTCAGTATCGGTATCGCCGCTAGAAGCGCCGAAGAGCCTGACACAGAAGCGGTACTGGCCGCAGCAGACAAAAAACTGTATCAGGCAAAAAAGGCTGGCAGAAATAGAGTGGCGTATTAGCCCACATAGCGTTGTCAGGATAGCAAATGGTTGCGGCGCTTGGCCCCTTGATCCTGCACAAACCGCGGTAGATCCTGCAAAGGAATCGCGGGGCTGTAATAGAACCCCTGCACCTGATGGCAGTGATGATCGCGCAGAAATTCGATCTGCTCATAGGTTTCAGCGCCCTCCGCCACCACCAGCATACCCAGTCTGCGGCCCATCTCAATTATCATCGTGCAAATAGCTTCCTGATGCTCGTTATTCGGCAAATCTCGAACAAAGCAGGCATCAATTTTGAGAGCCGAAATGGGTAGTTCGGTGAGGTGTGAGAGCTGCGAAAATCCAGTACCAAAATCGTCCAGTGAAAATGAAATCCCAAGCTCTCGCAGCTCATCCATGCGCTCCTTGATGCCGCTGGGACTTTTGAGGATTGTTGACTCAGTCAACTCAAATTCAATGCGCACCGGATTAGCACCACTGCGGGTGATAATGTCTTTCACAATATCGACAAACCGGTCGTCCTGAATCTGGGAAAACGAGATATTCACCGCAACATCCACGTTCTGCATTTTATGTTCCCGCAGCCAGACCTGGGCACTGCATGCGTGTTGAATCACTTGATAGCCAATGGTTTTCATCAGCCCCATATCTTCGCAGGCAGCGATAAACTCACCTGGCGCCACCAGCCCACGTTCCGGGTGATTCCATCGCAACAGCGCTTCCAATCCCACGAGATGACCGGTGGCCAGATCAATTCTCGGCTGATAGTGCAGTTCAAACTGGTTCTTACGCACTGCCGTGCGCAGTTCAGCCGCGAGAGAACTATTGCCTGCAATATCGAATGTCAGTCTGTCTGAGTATTGAACAAAGCAGCCGCCCTCCATACTTTTGGCTTGCTGCATGGCGCTTCGAGCGAGCTCCACCAACTCGGAAAACTCCACGCCATCTTCCGGGTACATCGCCGAGCCGATGCTGGCCTCCACAGCGACCTGCTGCTCGCTGAGGATCATAGGAGCGGAGATCGACTTCAGCATTTTCTCGGCGATCAGTTGCACGTCAGTAGCAGAGCTCACATCCTCAAGTACCACCGCAAACTCATCGCCACCAAGACGCGCAATGCTGTCTGTACTGCGCAGCTTATTGATCAAGCGCCGCGATATAGACTTGATCATGACATCACCATCGGCTTCACCGTAATGATCATTGATATTCGCAAACTGATCGATATTGATGTACAGAAGCGCCGTTTTGAAACCGTAACGTTCGGAACGACCCATGGCGCGCTCAAGATGCGCTCGAAAGCCCACCCGATTGAGGGCGCCCGTCAGCGCATCACGATTGGACAGTTGGCGAATTTGTTCCCGCGCCTGCTTCAACTGGATGGTGTAATCCAGAATCCGGTGCACCAGTGAATCCTGCAATTGACCGCGTATCAGATAGTCTCGGGCACCGAGTTCCTTAAGCTGCCCGAAGCTTGCCTGGTCCGCTTCGTCCAGCAGCACAATGAGTGGCGCCGCGGCCTCGTTTTTGGCGGCCAGACGCAAGAGATATTCTGTTTCCGGACCATACGCCATGATGACCGCATCGATCATTGGATCCAGCAGCGCCTCCAGGGGTCGCTCCATGGACTCAGACGACGCGAGGTGAAACCGTGCAGGCCGCGCCCGCTCCAACGAGGCAGAAATAATAAGGTGATCGGTCTTTTGGTCGGAAATAATCAGTACTGTATGCTGTTCCACGCTCATTTCCTGGCTACTGGACCCATTTACACTGTCCGAACAAGACACTTTTCAATCAGCTTACTCCTTCTCAGCAGGTGAGCTACACCATGCTTATTCTTTATATAACATAAAGTTATACGGAATAACTGATTAACATTCTAGTAAATCTTTCCCTAAAATTACCAAAACGGTTTTTACGCTGATCAAACTCCTCGGGTGGGACGGAAATTCCCCATTGGCGGGGGACAGAGATAGCTGGCCGAGAACGCTATTGCTAGCCCCATCAAACGGGATAGGCTATCCGCGACGCAAACAAACGGGATGTTTATGAACAAAGAACTCACATTTGAGATTATGGACGGTATCGCTCTCATAACACTAAACCGGCCTGAGTCCTTCAACACCCTGTCCCACGCGATCATCGAGGGATTGGGATCGGCCTATCGCCACTGTGACGAGAATGATGACATCCGCGTGGTGGTCGTCACTGGCGCGGGAAAAGCATTTTGCGCCGGAGCGGATATGAGCGGCGGCGCGAACACATTCGATGGGGCCGCCCACAACGAGGTGATTAATTCCTGCCCTTTAAGTATGCAGGCATGGCAACTACGCAAACCGGTCATTGCGGCATGCAACGGCCACGCAATAGGCGCAGGACTCGGCTTGGCGATTCAGGCAGACATGCGCATCTTCGCCAATGAGGGAAAATACGGATTCCTCCAATCGCGGCGCGGGGTGGTCGCCGACTTTGCCATCGAGTACGTGCTGCCTAGGCTGGTCGGTTTTGAGCGAGCCTTTGAACTGCTGGTACGCGCCCCTCGACTTAACGGTCAGGAGGCACAGGCCTGGGGCTTGGCGGGTCGCTGTGTAGCGGCACAAGATGTTCTGGAAACAGCGCTGGAGATCGCTAGAGATATCAGTATCAACTGCGCACCCTTGCCTGTCGGCCTGCATAAACAGTTGCTGTGGCGCGGGCTCGCCATGGGACTCAATGAGTTGGCTGAGCTGGAAACCCGCGCCTTGAACCACACGATGGCAACACAAGATGCTGTAGAGGGCGGCATGGCCTATGTAGAGCGCCGAGTGCCACAATGGAGCGCGAGTATCAGCCAGGACTGGCCAGACTGGATGCAGGACGGATGACGGGGTCATAGGCCGAAAACGGGAATATTGCGGTCTGTGCACATCCTTATGTGGTAGGCTGTATCCTTGTTTTTTTCCTCTTCCGCTGTATATGAGTCTAGCATCCGACAAACTGGAAGCCATCCGTGAGCAGGTGCAGTCGCATCTTGATCGCGCTGAGCAAAAAAAGTTGAGCCCTGCACAAGAGCAGGCGCTTAAAGACGAGATCAAGCTGACGCTGGCGCGCGAAAATGCGGTCATTGTGGCTCACTATTACACCTCTCCTGCCATTCAGGCCTTGGCAGAAGAAACCGGCGGTTGCATCTCTGACTCCCTTGAGATGGCGCGATTCGGTCACGACCACCCCGCCAAGACGCTGATTGTGGCCGGCGTCAAGTTCATGGGCGAAACCGCAAAGATACTGACACCTGACAAACGCGTCCTCATGCCCACACTGGAAGCGACCTGCTCCCTAGACCTGGGCTGCCCGATTGATGAATTTTCTGCTTTTTGCGACCAGCACCCGGATCGCACGGTAGTGGTGTATGCCAATACCTCAGCTGCCGTAAAGGCGAGGGCTGACTGGGTAGTAACCTCAAGCATCGCGCTTGATGTTGTGGAGCATCTGGCGAACGAGGGCAAGAAGATCATCTGGGCACCCGACCAGCACTTGGGCAACTACGTGAAAAACCAGACGGGGGCAGACATCCTCATGTGGGATGGCGCCTGCATCGTGCATGAAGAGTTCAAGGCGCGCGGTATCGCGGATTTGAAGCGTGTCTATCCAGATGCCGCCGTGCTGGTTCATCCCGAATCTCCTGCAGCGGTGCTGGCACTGGCCGATCGTGTAGGCTCCACGACGCAGATCATTCGAGCTGCTACTGAAATGGACAACAAGCAGTTCATCGTGGCGACTGATCAGGGCATCTTTTACAAAATGCAGCAACACGCCCCCGACAAAGAGCTTATTATCGCCCCGACAGCAGGCAATGGCGCGGCCTGTCGCAGCTGCGCCCAATGTCCGTGGATGGCAATGAACGACTTGGAAACACTCGCTGGAGTATTTTCGCGCAGTGACAATGAGATCTTTGTCGACCCCGCCATTGCGGAGCGTGCCATGGTGCCGCTGCGCCGCATGCTGGATTTTGCGCAAGCACTCAAAGTTTCGGTGACCGGTAACGCCTGACACTTTACCTGTCCAAACTGCCGCCGGTAACGCTCAGAATTCTTCCAGTTGCGCCTGCATTCTGGCCACATCGTCCAGCCGCTGATTGATTTTGGCGGACACGGGGAAGTTACGGCCTGCGAGCTTAAGGGCATAGTTCAGCTGCTTTCGCGCTTCATCCAATCTGCCATTCAAGATGAAGTACTCCGCTCGTGACTGATGCAGGCCCACAATATTGCCTGACAAACCCTGCACTTCAGCCAGCAGGTACCAGAGCCCAGGGTCATTGGGTCTACGCTTACTTTGCGCAATGAGCACTTCCTCGGCGATATGGGGCTGCTGATTCTTCATTAACGCATCGGCATAAGTCATCGTTAGCGGATGATTGCCGGGGGTAACCTGCAAGCGCTGCTTGAGTTTTTTCACCGCCTGCTCTGGCCGGTTGCGCGCCATTTCAATCTCGGCGTCGGCTATCACGTACACCAATCGATTCGGGCTGGTCGACCAGATTGAATCCAGTTCCAGTGCCGCCTTGTCAGCGTGTCCGGCGGCGGTAAGCGCCAGTACCAAACCGTAAGTTGCCGCTTCACGTGATCTTGGCGTGCCTTCCAGTTCGCCCTGAAACCGCTCCACTGCCTGGGCGGGTATATCGGTCAGCTCCAGGATGACTCTGGCTCGCATCAGCTGATACTCCAGGTCTGGCTCTCGAATTACCGCCGGATACTTTCTAGCGCGATTTCGCGTATCAGCTATGCGATTTTCAGACAAAGGGTGCGAACGCAGGAACTCAGGAACTTGCTCTCCTTTAGAGAAGCGTGTTGCATATAGCATTCGCTCAAACATCGTCGGCGCAGCCTGCGGATCCATTCCGGCGTCGACGATAGTTTGCATACCAATTCGATCTGCCTCTTGCTCATTGCCACGGCTATAACGAAGGGCGCTATCCTGCGCCACTGCTTGAGATGCCGCGAGAGCCGCCATGCCTGCATCCCCGCCAGCGGTGGCCATCAACACCAGACTGGCCAACATGGCGCCGAGTGCAACGGGCTGCAGCTTGCGCTGAAACTCTACTCCGCGAGAGAAATGGCGCTGACTCAAGTGGGCGATCTCATGCGCTAGCACGGTTGCTAACTCATCCTCTGTCTCAGCCCAAACGAGCAGGCCGTTATGAATACCAATCACCCCACCGGGCACAGCAAACGCGTTAAGGGTGGGGTTGTCGACAATCACCAGATCAAGGCGCCTGTCCTCCAGTTTGCTGTGCATCACCAACCTGTAGATCAGGTTCTCGATATAATCAAACAACAAAGGGTCATCGATAGTAGGGACTTTACTGCGAAACTCCCGCAGCCAAGCGCGGCCCAGTTGATATTCGAACTGCGAGGAAAACATACTGGTGCTGGATTCACCCAGGTTTGGCAGCTTGAGCTCTTCGGTAACAGCTAGCCCTTTCATGGGGAGCATCAGCAATAGACACAGCACCAAAACGCCATGACACGCGAGCTTTCTCAATTCGAAAATGTCGGGCCGTGAAAACACGAATAAAAGCGCCAATCTATCCACTGGGTAAATTGGCATTGTACTGCAACCACGGGGCTACAAGACACAAAGTTTGCGCCAGTGCGACCTACCCGATTACGCAATCCATGATCTGGAACAGCGGGTATACGTCGGCGATTTTAGGAATATGCCTTACGATTATCAGCTTTTTCCAGCGAGCGATTTTTGATCGTGACTGCGTTTGAACTTACAACTTTCCTGCTCGAATCGAGCGATATCGCGAACGACTGTCATAGGGTGGCTCATTTTCTGTGTACGGGGCAAGTTGAGTCAATCAAAGGGCCTGAGATTCTATGTCAGGTCTGATTAGCAGGCTTCCTGCTATCCTTACGTCGTGTTAACGCGATGTTGTAGGCGAGCTGTTGCTCCCAGGCTTCGTTGCCATGGTCCGGGGGGAGTTCGTGCAGGGTTGGGTCCCATAGCACTTCTTCGAAGTGCTTGCTCCGCCAGTAGTACTTTAGCTCTTCTGACTTCCAGTCACGGTAAATATCTTCCCAGCTGACGCGCTTAAAGTGTGGATGCAGACAACCTTCAGTGAGCGCCTCACCTTCCAATTGATAACGAAAATCGACTGACAAGCGCATGCGCTCAAGGTTGTAGTTTTCCATCGCCTTATGAACGGTCAAGGCGGTGAAGAGCACAATATCCCCTGCCTTAAAATCCGCACCTACCCAGCGGCAGGACGATAGCGCCTCACTGAGAATGGCCCGCCGATTACCCGCTCCCAAATGAAACTTCAGGGGGAACACACCATGCTTGTGCGATCCTTCCAACATCGCCAGCGAACCGTCTTCAATGGCGCAATCACCCAGCGGCATCCAGGCGGCGGTAAGCCTCGGTGTTCCCTGGTTGTTGGGAAAGTCCTGATGTGGCGGTGTTGCCAATTCTGGGCTGTCCGGAAAAATCAGTCTTAGAATACTAAGTGGATGGGGGAAAGCCGAATCCCCCAGCGCCTGACGCATAACATTCATCAGATTGCTTTCGTGCGCGAGGCTATGGAGAGCCTCAAGCTTGATCAGCTGGTCATGCACTTTGAAAAATCGCCCCTGCCCCTCTCTCAATGGACGAACTATCGCCTTCGCTAAAAGTCGTTCTGACCCACCCTCTATCCAACCTTGGTGGGCGAGTATCTGTGTTATTTGATCCCTGAGTTCTTGCAAGAGTTGGACGGGAATAATATTGCGAAATAACAAGTAGCCGTCTCTATCAAGGCGGGCGCGCACAGCATCGGAATCGCCCAGCAATTCACTGGCCTCAAACATAGGCTCGAGTGTCACATGTTCTGCAATCTTTGAAAATCCTTCCACCCGCAACTCAACGAGATGGCGCATGAGCGCTTCACTGCCGCTGCTTCGGGCAAATTTCTGCAGCATGGTGATGCCGCTTTCGTAATCACCCGCGTCGATTATCCTCCGCACTTCATCGAGCAGTGGGCGATAGGGGCGAAGTTCCTCCTGATCTTCAGCAGCGGTGTTTTCAAAAGCCATCAAAGCACCTCATTAATAACCTGCCTGCCCGGCCGGTACAAATTCCTGAAAATAAAAACTAGTCCGGTGGCTTCAACATCATCGGTCATCAGCGCACCAACCAAACGTAAATCCTGTTGCGCTACCAAACTAAATCACCACCGGCTGCTGCTTGCGAGGAGCCGTTGAGCCGGCAAAAAACCAGCTTTCAATTGCGTAACGATTCTGTGTGTGGTTCAGGCCAAAACCTGTTCGGTGCAGATTAAAGTGGTCAAAGAAAAGTGCATCGCCCGCATTAAACCTGGGGCACTGCACCGGGTTAGTCTGGGCGATTTCTGCAACAAGTTCCTCTCCTACCGTCCAATCAAATGGGGAACCTCGAGTACCTGTCTCGTGAATCTTCCTTTCGCTTCCGCCTATGATCTCCAGGCCAGGGGCATCCGCATCGCCACCGCAGTCTGTCAATGCGATCCACACATTGGCCGTGCGAATGGCTGCAGCATCACCCAGGAAGTAACCATCCTGATGCCAACCTGATGACGCGCCATTGTTCGGCGCGGCGCAGCGGACTACCCACTTGCGCACGGAAAGAACCGCGTCCTCACTAAAATAGCTGTTCAGTAATGCTGGCAAACCAATTTTTTGATAGTAGTCCATGAGCTGGAAAGTAAGGGGGGGGCTGTCGGCACTCCACACTGAACCTATATTGCTATAGCGCACGCCACCGCGAAACTGAACCGGGCCGCCGTGAACGCAAGGCGATCGCCGGTACCATGGGTTGTCTGCAGCGTCTGGTTTGTTTTCTGTGGCAAGATCGATTCTGGCTTGCAAGACTCGGTCGATATTATCGCGCATGGTCTCAATCAGCGGAGACTCCATTAGTCCACGAACAATGAGCCCGCCCTTCCCCAATATACCGGCCTTCAAAGCGCCAATTTCCAGGTCCGCCGCGGTGACTTCGGGAAAACCATCAACAGACTCAAACCGGTTATCGTGCTTCGGGGGCCAATTACTGTGCGGCTCTGGCCACGTCAATTTAGGATAGCTTTCTATCCGCAAATCGATCAATCGCTGCGCCAATTCCCTATTGTCATGCGTTCCTGCGCGCTCCAGAAGCGTGATCGCCGAACGATAATTACCTTCATCAACGAGTCGATTTGCCTGCTCAAGTAATTGGTAGCTGGCGCTCATCGCACTATCTTTTACACCATGCACATCGCTGTCAACCGCCATACATTCACCCTCCAACAGAACCATTCAAACTGCCTGCACAGCAGTTCTGCATCGCACCAAAGCTTACTAATGCACTGGGGGAAACCAGCATTCACTTGTCTATCGACACTGATCCGGTGGCTACAGCGATACATTTCACCTAACACTGGCCGCGCTGATCAGCCTAACCTGAGAGGCTAGGCCCCCGGACTGCCGCCCCCCTCTGCCGGCTTCTCCCCAACAGCGTTATCCTTGCCCTGCCCCCCTTTCTTACCGCCACCACGAGCCTGCCGCCAAAAGCCCGCCTGGCGGCGCGATTCAAGAAAGAGACCCGCATGCACGTAGAATTGTCGCAATTGCTTTTCTGTTTCTTCGTTTTTGGAAAAGAGTAAATTGAGTAATGGCTCCTCGCTGGGATCACCGCCGGGCTTTCTCATCACACCCAGGCCGAATCCATGATTAAATTTGAAGACATCATCGTACTGAGTTTCCAGTTCCTCGAAGTACTTCCACGCACCGAAATCCTTGATTTTAGCCATGACATCGTGAAATAAAATAATGCCGCCAGGCTTCACCTTGGGATACCAATTGGTGAAATCTTCCTTAATCGCCTCGTAGGTATGCAAGCCATCAATATGCAGCAAATCGACTGAGTCATCTTCGAAATGCCGTAGAGCCTCATTAAAAAACATACGTAGCAGATACGTGATGCCGCGATAGTTCACCCGCGCATGGTCAGCACACTCGGTATAGATGGAGTCATCATAGGCATCGGTGTGCTCGTCGCCTTCCCAGCAATCGACTCCGTAGGCAACACCGTCGATATCATGCTCGACCATCGATTGGCAAAACGTAAAAAAAGAAAGCCCGTTGTATACGCCCAGCTCTACCAGCAGCTTTGGACGAATGGCGGCAACGAGATCGTAAGCGAACGGCAGGTGATCAACCCAGGTACTGAAAACCATCCTTTTGGGTTCAAACCGCTGCAGTGACGGTGGAAAATAGATGTTATCCATAATAGCTTCTTATTAGCCTCTTAATTGATACCAGTGTTAAGCCGACGCACCCTGCGTTTCAGCGGAGCTCTTCAATCTTTGCATTTTTCTGTTCGAAGAGATTTGGAGAAACCGCTGCACATGATCAGACAACTGGCCGAGGTAAACAGGGTTTGTCTTGGGGGTTTCAAATTTTTTGCCCCGAATGACCTGGTACTGGGCGAGTATCGCAGAGACAAATTTTTGCCTGACTTCCGCCTCCTCTCCACCAGTTGTCACACCCCCGTGAAACTGATGGAAAGTGCCCTCTCCATGCAAGAGCACATGGGTAACACCTGGATACTCACAGGCCCGTTTGTACATATCGAGATTTACGACACCGCCGCCGCGCATATCAAACTTCGCCTCATAGCCGCCCAAATCATGCCATACCGCGCGAGGCATACTGATGCAGTTACTCTCACCATGCGGGAGGAAGAAGCCGGGCTC
Source organism: Halioglobus sp. (assembly GCA_041688425.1). Taxonomy (GTDB): domain Bacteria; phylum Pseudomonadota; class Gammaproteobacteria; order Pseudomonadales; family Halieaceae; genus Marimicrobium. The sequence continues at coordinate 16,212 of JBDNIE010000034.1, forward strand.
ACAGGATCCACTAAAACAAGAAATATCAAAAAGGCGGTAACCGTCTTCAGGCCAGTTTATCGAGCGCATCAAAGCCTGCTCCTGCTCGACATTATAGCCGCTACCGACAGCCTTCTGCTGTAGCTCGAAGCCCAAATGATAGCCTGGCACAGTCACAATCGCTTGCGCGGCGAGGCGATGCCCCATGATGATGTTTTTTATGACCCCAGGGGTTACCAGACGGGCGCCATCGATCATCACACAAATGTTATCGCCCTGGGCCTGCTCAATACCGTAGTTAATCGCATGGATAGGCGTCGGCTGACTTTCCTGCCGAAGGTGATAGTGGAAGTTCGGTGGCAACGAATCGATAAATTGAGGCGCTATGGTGTTTCCAGATTGATTTTCAACCACAAGTACTTCGTAATCTTCGCTCGACACATCCTGCTGGTAATCGGGAAGCAAGGACCTGACAGTATTTTCAGCCTGTCCGGGCATGTCGTAGACAATTACCACGAAGCTGACAATAGTGCCGTTGCTCGCTCGGCTTCCGCTACGAATACGCCGTTTTAATCGGTTTAACATTGAATCTGCACCGTTCAAAACGCGGCTTCTTGTAACTTGCGATATAGCGTCTCAATATGCTCCGGCAGCGCCTCTTCGCCCTCGCTATCATTGTGTCTCAACTCCGAGGTGTAGAATTTTTCGTCCGGGCGCTGGCAGGCCAGGCCCATCTGTCCGGCGGCGCGGATAATTTTCTCGTCCAAGACCGCTTCATCATCATCGAAGCAGAGGATAGGGAAGGGATCGGCCTGATGCTCTCGGTACAGAATACTGTTGTAGGCGTGCCACAATTTGAGTGACTCTTCGCGCGTCTTGTTGCTGCGTTTTCCAAGCGATTTTGCTACGGCGTTCGGATGACGATAGATACCGATAAGCTCGATTTTTGGGTACAGATTTTTCCAGCCATCGATGACCAGCAGGCCGCGCGGGTCTTTGAATCCAAAATTCGCCTCTGCTGCGTGTGCAGCGAGCAGTTCCATGCCCCAGTCGACGTGCTCGTCCTGCCAGACTACACGCTCCGGTGGCGTATCCCAGGCGCCGCCATTTGCAGCCAGGATAGCATCGTGCAAGTCGACGAACTTCTGGTTCTCCCTGTTACCCTTCTCGTTGTGCTTATTCCAGATATGACAATCGCCCAAAAATAATCCAGCATGCTGCAGCGACCCCGTCAGGCAACTGGTACCACTGCGGTGCATACCAAGCACGGCAACAACTCGGGTTGGCAGCTTGTTGACTGGCTCGTTTATCGCTTGCCCGCTCACTTATATGCGCCCAATAAGCTGTAATAGGCTGGACTGATTCATAATCCCTACACTTATACCGGTTATGGTCATCTCTTGGGTCTATATTCCCCTATTTGTAACAAACAAGGCAACCGCGAATTCCCCTCCATGCGTGACGAGGTCCCCAAAATAGACAGTTGCGACACTTTCGCGTGGGTTTATCCTAATGATCCGCATCCACTGTCGGCTGACGTTGATTCCAGGGGGCTACCCATATCAGCAACACCATGCCTGGAATCGCCAGAACAGTGCAAACCAGAAAAAAGTCCACCCATCCGATCTGCTCGACGATCATCCCGGTGCTGGCATTGGCCAGCGTGCGGGGCACGGCCGCCAAAGCGGTGAACAGGGCAAACTGGGTTGCCGCATACATTCTGCTCGTCTCGCGAGCGATAAAGGCCGTAAAGGCTGCCGTACCCATACCAACACCGAGGTACTCAAACCCTATCACCGCGGCCAGTAACCACAGCTTGGCACCGACACTGGCGAGGACGGCGAAGCCGAGGATACTCACCAACTGCACCACACCAAACACCCAGAGCGCACGATTGATACCCAGCCGCACCATCACCAGGCCGCCCAGCAGTCCACCAACAATGGCTGGCCACAGGGCCGCATGCTTAGCCACTAAACCAATTTCTGTCTTGCTGAATCCAATATCCAGGTAGAACGGCATAGACAGCGCAGTGGCCATATTATCGCCAATCTTGTAGAGAAACATGAAGCCCAGCACCAGCAACAATGTTGACCAGCCTCGGCGATCAAGATACTCGGAAAACGGCGCAACCAATGCCTCGCGCAAGCCCGAAGCCGCGGGCAGTTCAACCTCAGACTCCGATACCACCAGGCTCATGATCACGCCGACGGCCATAAAAGCCGCGGTAATCCAGAACACGCTGGACCATGGCAGGGTATCGGCCAGTATCAGCGAAAGCGATCCGGGCACAAGGCTAGAGACACGATAAGCCTGAACATGGATCGCACTCCCCATGCCCAACTCCTGATCCGGTAGGATCTCCCGCCTGAAGGCATCCAGCACGACATCCTGGCTAGCGCTGAAGAAGGCAACGGCAACAGCGAGCCAGGCTATCGCCCAAGTAGACTGTGAGGGATCAAACATTCCAAAGGCACCGATAGAGATAAGCAGTGCGATCTGGGTCATGATCATCCAGCCACGGCGCCTTCCCAAAAACGGTGGCACCCAGCGATCCATAAAGGGTGCCCATAAGAATTTCCATGTGTAGGGAATTCCCACCAGCGCAAAAAGTCCGATCTCAGTAAGGGAGACACCGCCCTCACTGAGCCAGACTGGCACCAGCTGAAATAGCACGTAGAGTGGCATACCGGACGCCAGCCCGGTAAAAACACAAATCAGCATGCGCCGATTTAGGACCGCACCTCGCCAATCGGTTTTGGCCGCAGTCAATGTAGTACGTCTCGATGCAAAGGTAGCCTCGAATCTATTCGCGGATGAAGGAGAAGACTACCACTCACAGAGCGCATAGCCATGGTTCATGACTTTCTTTCAAGCGGAGCGCCTAAGGCACATAGAACTCTGTAGGCTTGATCGACCATCACGCGACTTCAAACAGACCCGCTGCACCCATGCCGCCGCCAATACACATAGTCACCACCACATACTTTGCGCCTCGGCGCTTACCTTCCAGCAGCACGTGACCGACCATGCGGGACCCACTCATACCGAAGGGATGTCCAATGGAAATCGACCCGCCGTTGACATTCAGCTTGTCGTTATCGATACCCAATTGATCGCGGCAATAAATCACCTGGCAGGCAAAGGCCTCATTAAGTTCCCACAGATCAATGTCGCCGACGCTCAAACCATGTCGCTGCAGGAGTTTGGGTACCGCAAAGACAGGGCCAATGCCCATCTCATCAGACTTGCACCCTGCCACAGCAAGACCCCGGTAAATACCGAGCGCAGACAGCCCCCTCTGCTCTGCCAGCTTGCTGTCCATCAAAACACAGGCTGAGGCACCATCAGAAAGCTGCGAGGAGTTGCCTGCGGTAATGAAACGCCCCTCCTTAACCCATTGACCGTCTTTAAACACCGGCTCCAGAGAGGAGAGAGATTCCAGCGTCGTAGAGGGGCGGTTACAGTCGTCCCTGTCGACTATCGTCTCCTGATACGTGGATTCTTTTGTCTCCTTGTTGAATACCGTCATGGTGGCATTCATTGGCACGATCTCATGATCAAACAGACCTGCCTGCTGCGCCGCCGCCGTGCGCTGCTGGCTTTGCAGCGAATAGATATCCTGATCCTCACGAGTGATATTATAACGACCAGACAATACCTCAGCCGTCTCCAGCATCGGCATGTAGGCGGTCGGATCAATATCGATGACTGTTTGTGATACGTTGCGATAGGCATTTTTGTGCTTGGTTTGCACCAGCGAGATCGACTCGACACCGCCGGCCACTGCGACATCATACTCATTGCACATAATACTTTTTGCGGCAGTGGCAATCGACATAAGGCCGGATGAACACTGCCGCTCTATGGCCATGCCTGCCACTGTGTCCGGCAGCCCTCCGGCTATCGCGCACAATCGACCAATATTGTACGCCTGGGTGCCCTGCTGGGCGGCAGCGCCGAAAATACAATCCTCCACCTCGCCCGGGTCGATGCCTGCGCGCTCTATCGCCGCGCGCACCGCATGGCCACCCATGGCGGGCGCTTCGGTGTCATTGAAGCCACCGCGAAAGGATTTGGCCAAGCCGGTTCTGGCTGTGGATACGATGACTGCTTCTCTCATGGGTATGCTCTCACAGTGAATTCATTGAATAATAAGGCCAGGACAGATCCAGACACACCAGCAACGCCTTCGCCCCGCACTCAGCCTCAGCCTCAGCCTCGCTGACTGGAAACGGGCACAATCTCCCCGGTCATGTAGCTGGAATAATCCGAGGCCAAAAACATCATGACGTTGGCGACTTCCCAGGCCTCAGCGGCGCGCCCATAGGCTTCCTTCGATTCCAGTTCTGCCAGCAGCTCTTCCGAGGCAGACTTGCGCAGCATCGGGTGCAGGACAATGGACGGCGCCACGGCATTGATCCGCACGTCGAATTCGGCGGCCTCTAACGCGGCGCACCGGGTCAACGCCATCACGCCCGCTTTAGCCGCGGCATAGTGCGCCTGCTCCTTCTGTGCCCGCCAACCCAGCACCGAGGCGTTGTTCACTATCACACCGCCCTGTCCACGCGCTTTCATGACTTTCATCATATAGCGCGTCATGCGCATGGTACCGTTAAGCGTTACGTCGATCACCCGGTGCCACTCTTCGTCTTCCATCTCAATGAGGAGCTTCGAGGTACCCAGCCCGGCGTTGTTTATCAGGATATTCACTCCGCTCATCTGCTCTTCGGCGAAATCGATCAGCGCGCGCACATCTTCCTCGATAGCAACGTTACCGACTTTACCGTAAACAGTGGCCAGCCCGCTGTCGGCCTTGAGTTTTTCGACGGCGGCGGCGAGGCGACCCTCGTGTATATCACTCAATACGATTGCCCTGGCCCCCTCCTCCGCCGCCTTCGTAGCAGCAGCAAACCCTATGCCAGCGCCTGCAGCAGCCGTCACCAAAACGGACCTGCCCTTGATCAGTCCATGACCCGCGACATATTCGGGTGCTGTCAATTTCATTGCGTATTCCTTATTCGTGGCGCAGCTACTGGGCTGCACCTTTGGGTTCTCTGGGCATACCGAGGCCACGCTCGGCAATAATATTACGTTGTATCTGATTAGTGCCGCCATAGATGGTGTCGGCACGCACGAAAAGATACATCGATTGTAGACGGCTCAACTCATAAGGGCCGCTTTCAAGAATCTCGCATTCCGGACCCAGTACATCCATTGCCAGTTCGCCGAGGCTTCGATGCCAGGTAGACCAGAACAACTTGTAGATCAGCGCCTCCTTCTGCAGTGCGCCATCGCTGCCGCTTTGCCCGGACAAAATACGCATGGAGTTGTAGCGCATAATCTTCAATTCTGCGTGGGCTCGGGCAATGCGCTGGCGGATAACAGGGTCTTTTGCGGCACCATTGCTCCGCGCCTGGCGCACCACTTCGTCGAGCTCATTCTGAAACTGCATTTGCTGGCCCAGCGTCGAGACACCTCGCTCAAACCCAAGCAAGCCCATCGCCACTTTCCAGCCATCACCCGCAGCGCCAACAATATCTCCGGCATCACATTCGGCGTCATCAAAGAACACTTCATTGAATTCCGAGGTGCCAGTAATCTGTACGATTGGCCTGACTTCGATCCCGGGCTGGTCCATGGCTATCAGGAAAAAACCCAGGCCTTTGTGCGCAACAGACTCTGGATCCGTACGCGCGATCACAAAACAATAATCTGACTCATGCGCCAGCGACGTCCACACCTTCTGGCCGCTGATCAGCCATTTGCCGCGCGCTGCATCGAAACGCGCCTTGGTTTTCACATTCGCCAGATCAGAGCCGGCGCTGGGCTCAGAATAACCCTGGCACCAAAGCTCGGTGCCGGCCACAATCCCCGGCAGGTACTTTTCTCTCTGCTCCTGCGTACCAAACGCAATCAACGTGGGGCCTGTCAGGCCCTCACCGATATGCCCGACACGACCCGGAGCCCCAGTACGAGCGTACTCTTCAAAAAAAATCACCTGTTGCTCTATAGAGCAACCACGGCCACCGTATTCCTTCGGCCAACCGACACAGGTCCACCCGCCTTCGGCCAGTTTCTGCTCCCAGACCTTACGCTCTTCGGGAAAGGTGTGTTCGTCGCCAGGTCCGCCACGGTAGCGCAATTTTTCGAAGTCACCTTGCAGATTGTCCTGCAACCAACTCGACACTTCGGCGCGGAATTGTTCGTCTTCAGGACTAAAACTCAACTTCATGGTATTCCCCCTAATCCAGCAGCACGCGAGCCAGACGCTCGCGGTGCAATGCGCCATTCCCCAACAGGTGTTCTGACGATTTGGCGCGCTTCAGGTATAAGTGAACGTCGTACTCCCACGTAAACCCCACGCCGCCAAACATCTGCAATGCATCAGCGGCAATCTCGAAATAGGCGTCGGAGCAGTACGATTTGGCAACACTGGCCGCCTCACTGAGCTCCAGTGCCAGCGGGCCACCTTCAAGCGCTTCGTGCGCGACACAGGCCGCATAGTAGATGGCAGAGCGCGCAACTTCGGTTTTCAACATCATGTCGGCCGCTTTATGCTTTATCGCCTGATAACTGGCAATGGTGCGATTGAACTGCACGCGTTCGCTGGTGTAGGCCACCGCCATATCCAACATTTGCTGACAGCCCCCCACCTGTTCCGCTGCCAGCGCGATGGTGGCCAGATCAATAGTCTTGGCGAGTGCTGGCCAGCCTTGCTCTGGCAGGCCCATCACGGCATCTGCGCTCACGCGCACCTCTGTCAATTCGATCGCGGCCTGCTTACGCGCCTGGTCCATGGTCGGCAACCACTGGCGGCTCACCCCTGGCGTCTCCGACTTCAGCAGGAACAGGCTGATTCCCTGCTCGCCCGCCGTGCCTTCAGCTCGCGCCGCCACAATCAGCAGATCGGCGGTGTGGCCGTCAATGACGTAACGGTACTCACCGTTAAGAACGTAAGCATCAGCCTCACGTCGCCAGGTGGCCGTGATCGCCTGTGCATCCCAGCTGCTCGATCCACCATTGAATGCCAATGTTGCCGTCAGCTTACCCTCGCAAATCTGTCCCAGCCATTGCGCCTGCTGCTCTTCGCTCCCGGCAACACGAAGTGCATTGGCTGCCAGACAAACCGTTGAGAAAAAGGGCGCACACAGCAGGTGCCGCCCCATCTGCTCCATCATGGCAACCAGCTCCACATATCCCAGACCCATGCCACCACAGGACTCGGGAACATGAATCGCCTGCCAGTACATTTCGCCGCAGATGCGGTCCCATAGGGCAGTTTCATACCCCTGTTCCGATGCCATCGCGCGGCGCACGGCCGCGCTGTCTGATACTTCAGCAAGAAACGACGCCGCCGTCTCACGGATCATTTCCTGCTCTTGGGTAAACACAAATTCCATAACGTCTCCGCTCTATCCCCACTACATGTTTGTATTTTGCTGTCCTCAGGTACCCCAAACCTTCTGCGCGGGAGACTCCTGCGCCAGCAATTCCTCCACAGCGGTGCCAATTTCTGCCGGTGCCCAGGCTGCACCTCGGTCCACACCCCCAGTCGTGCGCCAGCCATCGCAGATACAAATACGGCCGCCCTCGGCTTCGAATATTCTGCCGGTAACGCGCGCCGCTTCAACGCTGCCTAACCAGGCCAGCAAGTTAGAGACGTTCTCAGGGGCAAAATGATCGAAACTGCCGTCTTCTGGCTTCGCCATGCGGGCAGCCATTTCCGGCACTGCGTTGGTCATACCGGTGCGTGCCGAGGGTGCTACCGCGTTAGCTGTGATGTTGTAGCGCGCCAGTTCCGCTGCCTGGTTCAGCGTCAGGGCAGCGATGCCCGCCTTGGCGGCGGCATAATTTGACTGCCCGATAGAACCCTGCAGCCCCGCGCCAGACGTTGTATTGATAATACGGGCATCAACCGCCTTGCCTTCCTTAGACTGGCCACGCCAGTAGTGCACCGCATGCGAACTAATGCAGAAATGCCCCTTCAAGTGAACAGCCATGATCGTGTCCCATTCCTGCTCCGTCATGGACGCGAACATGCGGTCGCGATTGACACCGGCGTTATTCAGCACAATATGTAAATCGCCAAAACTCTCGATGGCCTGCTTGACGGCATTCAGGCTGTCGTCATAGTGAGTGATATCCGAGCTGTTAACCGCAGCGATGCCACCGGCTTTGGTAATCTCATCCACCACTGCCTGCGCAGCCTGTTGATTGATGTCGTTAACAACGACCGCACAACCTTCAGCTGCAAATACCCGTGCGTGGGCTGCGCCCAATCCACCGCCAGCGCCAGTAATGATCGCTACTCGGTCTTTTAGAATTCCGCTCATGTCTCACTTCCTCATAATTAATACGTATTGCATCGCTGGCGCAGGATCTGTCCGAAGCATGCCCGGGACATCGCACCAGCAGGACCCCAATGACACTGACTTAAGCATCAGATTCGGCGATAAATTGAATAACAGTAGGCGGGGGCACGCTGTGAACCCATCCGCTGTGAACCCATCTATAGGAACTTAGGCTCAGCGTACTGCCTCGCACAGCGCCAACCCTATGGCATTCAATTCACCGCCTGAGTACCACTTTTGAACGTGTGTAAGTACCTTCGACCAGCACCCTACAAACGCTCAAGAATCGTCACGTTAGCCTGCCCACCGCCCTCACACATGGTCTGCAAGCCGTACTTGCCGCCACTGCGTTCCAACTCATACAGCAACGTTGTCATCAACTTGGTGCCAGACGCTCCCAGCGGGTGGCCCAGGGCAATCGCGCCGCCATTGACGTTGGTCTTCTCCAGCGGATAGCCTGTTTCAATAAGCCATGCCATTGGCACCGGCGCGAAGGCTTCGTTGATTTCCACCAGGTCAATGTCCGACAGTTTCATGCCCGATTTTTTCATCGCGTATTGTGTCGCTGGAATCGGCGCAGTGAGCATCCAGATCGGATCGGCGGCGCGCACGCTCATGTGCACAATGCGCGCACGCGGTGTCAGATTGTAACGCTTGAGCGCAGCTTCAGAGACAATCAGCATCGCCGAGGCCGCATCACAGGTCTGGCTGGAGACTGCGGCCGTAATCGTGCCACCTTCTACCAACGGTTGCAGTTCGGCCATTTTATCCATTGAGGTATTGCGCGGCGTCTCGTCCATATCCACACCGTTCAATGGCGCGATCTCAAGGTCAAAACGCCCTTCCTTGATGGCTGCCAGTGCCAACGTGTGGGACCGCAGAGCGAACTCCTCCATCTGCACGCGGGAAATGTTCCACTTGTCGGCAATCATCTGGGCGGAGGTAAACTGCGAAGGCGGAGTACTACCGTAGCGCGCCACCCAGCCCTGGCTGCCGGAAAACGGATCGCTGAAGCCCATTGGCTGCGCCGCTATCATGGCCGAGGAAATTGGAATCTGCGTCATTGTCTGCACGCCACCCGCGATCACCACATCGTTGACGCCAGACATGATCGCCTGCGCCGCAAAATGCACCGCCTGTTGCGAGGACCCACATTGACGATCGATGGTAGTACCCGGTACGGCATCAGATAAGCCCGCAGCGAGCCAACAGGTGCGGGCAATATCTCCGGCCAACGGCCCAATGGCATCGACGCAGCCAAACATCACATCGTCGTATTCATCGTCGGGAATAGTATTGCGATCGACCAGTGTTTTGATCACGTGGGCGCCGAGATCGGCAGCGTGCACGGCTGCCAAACCACCCTTGCGGCGGCCAGTAGGTGAACGTACTGCGTCTACTATATAGGCATCTGCCATGTTCCTGTCCTCTGTCGTTAAGCGAAAGTAGCGCCGGCACCCAGTGCCGCGCCCGGCGCGAAGATACGATCTGCCACCCGCGTTTTATGAAAGCCTGCATCACCCCACGTGTTCGCCAGAGCCCAGGACTTCTTCATGAAGATATGCAAATCCATTTCCCAGGTGTAACCCATAGCGCCGTGTGCCTGATGGCAGTTTTTAGCAGCGAGATTGGCCGCCTCGCAGGCCATCAACTTGGCGTGCGAGACAGCATGGGCGGCTATCTCCTGCTGCGCCGCGATGGCATAAGCCGCTCGATGCGTTGGTGCCTTGGCGTATTCAAGCGCCACAGCAACGTTCGCCATCTGGTGCTTGACCGCCTGGAAACTGCCAATCGGTTTACCAAACTGTTGACGCTCACTGGTGTATTGCACAGTGAGGTCGATCATCCGCTGAGCCAGCCCCAGTGCCTGTGCCGCTGCACCCAGTGCACCGCGGTCAAGCGCATTGGCAATTAATTTTGCAGCCTGCTCCCCCGTGGCGACAGTCGTCGCGCTCTTTGCCACCTCAACCGAAAACAGTTTGCGCGACAGATCAATTGATTCGTTGTATTGCAGTGTCACCTGATCCGGGGTGGCAGCGAGCACCGCGTCGCCGCGCTGCAATAGCAGCAGATCTGCAATATGCGCATCCTCCACCACGAGATTCTGCTCCAATCCAACGACCACTCGCGCCTCTCCGGCGGCGATCTTCGGCAGCCACTGCGCCGCCAAGTCGCCACCGATCTCCTGCAGCATCGGCACTGCGACCAACACCACATGCACCAGCGGCTCCGGCAGCGCAACGTAACCGCACTCCTGCGCCAGCAGCACGAAATCCAGTTCACTCATGCCCAGTCCGCCGTGCTCTTCAGGCACAGTCATGCCGGTCAAACCCAGCTCCGCAAGTTGGCCCCACAACACAGCGTCGCGGCCACTCTCAATTTTCCAGCTGGCGCGAATGCGTTCGGGTGTTATTTCATTCGCCAGGAAATCTCGCACTGATTCCTGAAATAACAGTTGATCTTCTGTAAATGTAAAATCCATGGTCTACCTCGGCATTCCCAGCATTCGTTCGGCGATGATATTGCGCTGCACCTCATTGGTCCCGGCATAGATCGGGCCGGATTGAGCGAACAACCAACCATCCAGCCACGTGCCCACACCCTGCGCAGCCGGCGCATGTGGCAGCAGCTCTGCGCGCGCGCCGAGTATGCTCATGGCAGTAGCGTGCATGTTCTGGTCCAGTTCCGACCAGAAAATCTTGTTGGTGGAGGACTCCGCGCCGATCTTGCCGCCTTTGTTAAGACGGCATGCGGTTTGGTAGGTGGTGAGGCAATAACTCTCTGCATCCAGATAAGCGCGGGTCACCGCATCCTTAACGGCTGGATCCCGATCAGCGCTGTGCCTGTTTTGCGTGTAAAGCTCAACCAGACGGCGGGCCGTTTCCTGAAAGCGCGCGGGTGAACGCAGCATCAGCCCGCGCTCAAAGCCTGCGGTTGCCATTGCGACACTCCAACCCGCACCCTCGTCGCCGAGGCGGTTGTCGACAGACACTGCAACGTTATCGAAAAAGATTTCAGCGAAACCCGGTAGGCCGTCCAACTGCGGAATTGGCCGCACAGTAATTCCGGGGCTATTCAGCGGCACCAGAATAAACGTCAGGCCACGATGTCGCTCGGACGCAGGGTCTGTGCGAAACATACAGAAACACCAGTCGGCCCAAACAGCGCGGGTAGACCACGTCTTCTGGCCATTGATAATGTAGTTGTCGCCCTCGAGCGTTGCGGTTGAACGGATCGCTGCCATATCGGAACCGGCATTGGGTTCAGACCAGCCCTGCGACCAGACCTCCTCGCCGTTTGCCATCTTCGGCAGGATGCGCGCTTTTTGCTCCTCGGTGCCGTATTCCATCAGCGTAGGACCCAGCAAAAATATACCGTTCTGGTTCACACGCAGCGGCGCACGCGCCTTGTAATACTCCTCTTCAAAAATCAGCCACTCGATCAGGTCGCAGGCCCGACCGCCCAGCGCCTCCGGCCAGGTGACCATTCCCCAGCACCCTTTATTGAGAGTGGCCTCCCACTCGCGGTGCTGTTGAAAGCCCTCGGCAGTGTCAAACGTTTGCAGCGGCTGCGCAGGCACATTGGCCACCAGCCACGTCCTCGCTTCCTCACGGAAAGCGTTTTGTTGCTCAGTAAATGCCAGATCCATTATTCGTTGTCCCTAAAACTTTGCATCGCGCTTTTGCACAAAGGCGTCGCGAGATTCCTGCGAGTCGCCCATGGTATAGGCCTCTAATGTGAAGCCCTGTTCCCAGCGGTACTTGTCTTCGAGGTTGCCGTCCTCGATACCCGTCAAGGCCTCCTTGGCCAGCTTAACCATGGCCGGCGATTTAGCGGCAATCTTCGCTGCAATCTCACGCGCGGCAGGCAGCAGTTCGGCAAGCGGCACGACTTTTTCCACAGCGCCAAGACGGTAGGCTTCCTGTGCGTCGATGAAGTCGCCGGTGAAATACATGTGGCGCACTTTTTGCACCGGGAACATACGCTGTAGATGCGCGCCACCGCCCATGGCACCGCGGTCGATCTCGGGGACGCCAAAACGCACACAGTCAGAACAGAGAATAATGTCAGCCGCGCCGGCCATGCCGATGCCGCCACCGAGCACAAAACTGTGCAACGCAATGATGACCGGCTTGGGGTTGCGATGCATAGCGCGAAAGGTTTCATAATTGCCTTTGTTCACCTCCACGATCTTGCTCGGGTGCGCAGCCAGTTCCTTGATATCCACACCCGCGCAAAATCCCTTGCCGACAGCGCCGATAATAATGACGCGCACTTCATCATTCACGCCTAACGCATCAATCTCGGCGGCGATGGCAAACCAACCCGCGGTGTCGAAGGCGTTGACCGGGGGACGATCGAGAATCATCTCGGCGATGCCGTTTGCAATCGTTGTTGTGAAAGGCTTGGACATACATTACTCCTGGGAATTTTCTGAAACGCGCAGCGCCATGAGTTGAAGACGCTGCTCGGCCTCCATCACTATCGACCGCACCAATGCATCACACGACAGCAGGGCATCTATGACACCCGCGACCTGTCCGGAGGGCAACACACCGTGCGCGGGGTCGCCGTCCACCATGGCTTTCTGGATGATCATTGGCGCGTTAGCGGACATAATCGCCTGTGCGGAGGTCATATCGTCGTCCTTACTCATTGCAATGGCCGATTTCAACAGGCTGAAGACCGTTGCGCCGGTGTACTTACGAAAGGCCAGACCATTACGCATGGCGATGAACAGCTTGCGCAACGTGCTGGCCTTCTCCAAGTCAGCCAGCAACTCGTTCATAATCATGCGCTGCGGCATACCATCCATCGCTTTGGACACGATAATATCGCCGGGGTTTTTGCAGTCGATGTAGCGCTGCAACGTTTCTCGCGGCACCGGGCTCTCGTCGGTCATCAAGAAGCGTGTACCCATTGCAATACCGTCGGCGCCCCACGATAGCGCCGCTAGCAAACCGCGCCCGTCCTTGAAACCACCGGCAGCGACCACGGGTACCTTTGCGCCCACCGCGTCGACAACCTGCGGAATCAGCAAGGTGGTTGGAATGGCGCCGGTATGCCCGCCACCCTCTCCGCCCTGCACAGTCACTGCATCGGCACCGAGCTCAATGGCCTTGATCGCGTGCTTGGGCAGGCCCACCGTCGGCATACACACCACGCCGGCATCCTTCAATTTCTTAATGAATTCGGGGCCGGGCGAGCGTGAATAACTCACCGCACGCACACCGTGGCGAATGACCAGATCGACAACCTGCGCGGCGTTGGGCTGGTACATGTGGAAGTTCACACCGAAGGGCTTATCGGTTAACGCCTTCACCCGCAGAATATCGCGCTCTATTTCATTGGCCGGAATCGTCGCACCGGCCAGAAACCCAAACGCACCGGCATTGCAACTACCCGCGACCAGCTTCGGGTCCGAAACCCAGCCCATCGCAGTCTGCACAATCGGGTATTGGCAGCCCAGCAGTTTGGTCAAACGTGTTTCAAGCATGTAACAAGCCTCGTGTTAGCAACGGACACCCGGGGGATTTTCCTTGATCTGGTGCGCGCGCTGGTTGTGTGGATCCAGTGCGGCGATGACATCGAGCTGCTCCTGCGTCGGTGCCTCAGTAGTAGGCACCTGCGCCGGCATATGCACGGGATAGCCGGTGTTTTCTTGCACCTCATCCGCGGTAACGCCGGGATGCAGGGACACCAGGCGGATCTGGTGATCCGGGCCGCCAAAGTCCATCACGCACAGGTTAGTGATCACGAAGCGAATATCGACATCATCAAGGCTATGCCCCTTGGGCAGACGCGCAGGGTTGTAGCCAATAGAGGATACGAAATCACATTCGCCATCCATAAACACTCGCGTGTTGTGATCCGGGATGAAAAAACTGTTGGGATGAGAAATAGAGTTGCCGGGAAATCCACGCGCGCCCAGCATCATGGTTTTGGGTTTCTCATACGTGCCGCCCAATGCAGACGTATTGGACTGGCCGTACTTGTCGATCTGGGTCGGGCCGAGCATGGCGTGGCGCCTGCCGCTCCACACATTGTCGAAGATACGTGAGAACCCCATCCAGCTCTCGGTAGCGGGGACGAAATCGTCCGGGCGCTTACCCAACGGATTGGGTTCGCTCAACATCCATGCTTCCGAGTCCGTCATCATCAGGTCCGGGTTGCTGGTTTTCATAGCGAGGCTCGCCGCTAGGCGCGGCACAACGCCGATGCCCGTACCCAGTACTTCGCCTGCGTCGGCGAACGACTTGCTGGCCGCTACGATACACAATTCGGCCAGGGTGTAATCAGTTACTGCTGTCATGATTCTTTTCTCCTTGGCTGATCAGTAAGTGGGCAGTTCAATAGCGCGAATAGCATCGAGGCCACCCACATTCTTCTGGTACTCCTCTTCCGAGGCGCCGACGAACGCATCCAAGTAGCCCTGAAAACCCGCCTCTTCTTTGGCAGAGCCGGCGTAGGCTTTGAAGTGCGGCACATCGAAGCCGTAAAGCGGGCTGCACGATGACGGGTGAGCGCCACCGGCGATGGGGATCACGCCCGCAGTCATGGAACGCTCCCAGTGCACTAACCTGGCCTGCGCGGGATCATGAAAGAACTCGGTCTCTACCAACTCGTCGCAGGACACAAACGTTTTGTCAGCGGCGCGCGCAAACCAGTCATCCATATAAAAATCGGGGCCTGCAATCTGGCATACGCCGCGCACGTCTGCTCTGTCGGCATGAAGCAGCGACACATCCAGCTTCAGGGCGGGCATGGCCACCCACTCCTTGTCATCATAAGGGCTATCGATAACCTTGATGTCAGGGTTTCTGTTGACAATGTCAGTACCCAGCCCCACTTCTGTGGGGATAAAAGGAATGCCCCAACTCGCTGCCCGCAAGCCCAACAGCATCATGCCCTCATCGATCTCCATCACCTCGATAGAGCCGGACTGGCGTGCCTGACGAAAGTAGGGCTCCAGCGGTATAAAATCCAGCGAGACAAAGGCGAAGACGACTTTTTTTACCTTGCCAGCCGCGCACAACATGCCGACGTCTGCGCCGCCGTAGGCCACGATGGTCAAGTCCTTCAGGTCCGAGCGCAGAATTTCGCGCACCAATGCCATCGGCTTGCGCCTAGGGCCCCAGCCGCCGATACCGACGGTCATCCCGTCTTGAAGATGGGCAACGGCCTGAGCCGCCGTCATTTGCTTATTCATTGAGTACCTTCCTTTTTAACTGACGATACGCGCCATGCGGTAATCGTGCTTCACAAAATTTACACCGAGCGTGCTGCGCGTGCCGCGCACACCTTCGACAGCGCTAATGCGCTGGTGCACAAAATCGGCCAGGTGTTCCGCGTTGCGCACCATGGTAATGGCCAGTATGTCCGCGCGTCCGAGCATCACCCCAACAAACCCAAGCTCAGTGATCTCGGCAAGCCGAGCTGCTACTACTCTTGTCTGCCCGCTGCGCTCCACCTCAATCCAGATATAGGCGAGGGCAGCATCCTTGAAACGGTCGATATTAGTGACCGCCGTAATCCGAATCTGCTTCTCCTCCTCCATGCGCTTGACTCTGGCGCGCACGGTGCCCTCTGTCACGCCCAGTTGCTCGGCGATCTGACGGTTACTGACGCGAGCATCGCGCGACAAGCGCTCAACAATGGCAAGATCCGCCTGGTCAAGCTTACGCCGCATGGAAAGGCACCCAGTCAGGCTGATTCTTCATCACCTCCAGCGCCAGCGCTGGCGTCAGGCGACGCACGCCGGGGATGGCGCCCAGCTTATCCGAGATCAGTTCATTCAGTGCAGCCTGATCCGCAGCCACCACAAGGATCTCAATGTCCTGTGCGCCCACCACCACATTGACCGAAAAAACTTCAGGAATAGCCGCCATCTCGCGCGCGACTATTTCCGGCGAGCGGCCTTCCACTTGCACACCAATCGCCAGCAACATCCCGTAGCCGGCCGCTTCAATATCGGTCACAGCCACCACTCTCATGGTGTCCGACTCTTCCATCCGACGCACACGCATCCGCACCGTGTTTTCGGCAATATCCAGTTCCCGCGCGATGGCCCTGTAGGGCATACGCCCATCCTGTCGCAGCAGACTGATAATCGCCTGATCGATAGCATCCAGGTCGATGGGCGCGGCGCGTGAAGGAGTCGACAGATTATTCATTGTCAGTGCGCGGGGGGCCGGTTCGCAAGTGCCACCTTGTCCACCTTGCCGCCGGCGTTCATTGGCAGTTCGTCCAGAAAAACAACAGACCTCGGCGCCTTATAGTTGGCCATCTGGGTACGCGCCCATGCAATCACCTCGGACTCATCTGGCTGAATATCGCCAGCAACCCTGACCACAAAAGCTCGCGCGACCTCGCCCATGCGCTCGTCGGGCACACCGACGACCGCGGCCCTGGCAATGCCGGGCATATCGCAGAGCACGTTCTCGATCTCTGCCGGATAGCAATTGAATCCACCGACGATGAACATCTCTTTGATACGCCCGGTGATACGGACATAGCCGTCTTTATCCATGATGCCAACATCACCCGTCTTTAGCCATCCGTCGCTGGTCAGCGACTCCGCTGTTGCCTCGGGATTGTTGAAGTAGTGCTGCATCACATTGAAACCACGCACCCAGATCTCTCCCGCGATGTCCGGCGCGATACGCTGCCCTTTTTTGTCGACACACTGTATTTCGGTATCGTCCATCGCACAGCCTGAAGTATGGGAAATACGCTCGGCGCTGTCGTCAGCGCGGCAGATTGACACCACGCCACAGCTCTCGGTCAGGCCGTAGGCCGTGACGACCACTTCAAATCCCAGCACCTCGCGCATCTGCCGGACCAGTTCTACCGGCACCGGCGCGGCGCCGGTGACCGCAAGCCGCAGGCTCGACAGGTCGTACTCGCTGCGCCGCGGGTGCGCCAACAGCGACTGGTAAATCGCAGGCGGGCCTGGAATCATCGAAATATTGTCTCGAGCGATCTGGGCCAGCACCGAGTCCAGATCAAAATTCAGTACCGGCAGGATATGCGCGCCACTAATAATAGCGGCCAGCCAGCCGGCCTTGTATCCAAAAGAGTGGAAGAAGGGGTTGATAATAAGATAGTTGTCGTCGCTGCGCAGGCCAACGGTTGCGCTCCAGGTCTCGAAGGTGCGGATATTCTGGCCGTGGCAGGTCACCACGCCTTTGGGATTGCCGGTGGTGCCGGAGGTAAACAAAATATCCAGCGTATCATCGGGGGTCAGCGCAGACGCACGGCGCTCGACTTCTTCAGAGGAAACAGCCTCTCCAGACGCCAGGAAGGCCTTCCATGTTTGGCAGTTCGGCGCAGCGCCGGTCAGTGTCACTGTACGTTGCAGCGCCGGTAATTCCTGATCTGCCAGCATTTCGGGGTAGCGAGCACCGAGAAACTCACCCACAGTGAACAGCATTTTCGCGCCGCTACTGCGCAGTATGTAAGCTGCTTCTGCGCCCTTATAGCGAGTATTGAGTGGCACCAGCACGCCGCCAATACTCTGCGCACCAATAGCGGCGATAATCCACTGGTAGATATTGGGTGCCCATATTGCTACGCGCTCGCCTTTTTCCAAACCGGCGGCAATAAAGGCCTGGGCCGATCGTATGCGCATAGCATCCAAATCGGTATAGGTCAGCTGCACTTCGCCGTCTGTGATAGCCATCCGTTGGCCATGGTTAGCCGCCGCTTCGGCGACTACCTGCGGCAGGGTGCGGGCTATATAAGGTGATACCGGCATTGTGAGGGATGTACTCGCAGCTAGAATGGCTTTAGACCGCTATATTAGTCAGTCTTGATCTCGATTAAAACCATTATGCGTAGAATATTTATCTGTAATTTACGAATAATGACTTTATTGACCTGCGGGGACTGGGCGGGCATGACAGCCAGATCGAGCTGACGGCAAGGTTTCGAGCACTTGAGCTCAAGCGCCACACCAAGCGCCGCACCAAGCGCCACATTCTTGACATTGGCACAGGCATCATCGACGGACGAAATCGTAAGGTCTGCCACGCTATCACTGCGCTCGCTCAGGAATTATACTGCTCATATCGTCTCTACCGCCTGCAAGATGCTTGTGCTCAAGATAGGATGTCCTGTTTCAATGCCTGCTAGTCATAACGCATTGAGTTCTTGCGCGCCCCTTTACCTCGCCAATCGAGAATCGCCCGTGGCAATCCAACGATCAGTCAGTCTCAGGAACGTGTGTTCATTTCATCAGCGCAGCAAGCGCGTGAGACGGTTACACCGGTTCAACATGCTGGTGCTTTTTCTTGTGTGCAGTGGCACAGGGTGGGTGAACTGCGCCCTCGCGTCGACAGAGACCGATATTGTGAGGGCAGATATAGCGCAGTCCAGTTTGGACGCGGCCACGCTAGACGCGACGACGACTAATGTGGATGCCGCAGACTCTGCGGACCGCGAGGCGACGACACTGGCCAAACGAGTCGATGAGCTGCGCGCCGAGAATGCCGGGCTACCCAAAAGGATCGAGCAACTGCAGAAGGCATTGGTGTTTGATCGAGAGCAGGCACTGCTGACCTGGTCCAAACGCCTGCCAGTGGACGCCGACGGTGAAACGCTGGAACGATTGCTGGAACAGCAGCGACGCATGGTCTCAGAGCTGCAAGCGCAGATAAACTCGGTAGAAGTTGAGCTTACCCTGTCCTTGTCCGGGCCGTTGCAGGCTTCCAGTGATATCGCCTCACTGCGCAGGAGTGTCGAAGATCTGTCGGTGCCACCGGTCGCCGCTCAGGACGAGGAGCGCCGCATCGTATTCAAATCACGACAACTGCGTCACGCCAGCGAGTTGCGCCGCGCCACAACGGAACTTGATCTGCGCGTTATGGAACAGGACAGCGCGGCACTGCGTCAGCGGCAGTTGGAGCTGACGTTGCGAGAATTGCGCCAACGGATCAACCTGGACCAGCGCCGCACAGAAATTCTGCAGGAACGTATTGGTAATCTGTGGCGCACTGAGCTACAAACGCGCATCGAAGAACTTGCGCAGGCTGAGAGTGAACTCGTCGGAAGTGCGCAGGTAGTGCTGCTGGCAGCAGCAGAGAACTCCGCATTGGGCAACCAACTGTCCGAGAACCATGAGCTGCTGGCCCGCGATAGAGCAGCACTGGTAAGCATTGAAGAAGAACGTGATTACGTAACAGAGGCACTCCGCGATAGCAGGGCGCGCTTGGAACTGGGCAGTGCCAACGAAGCTGTGGGGCGGTGGATGTGGACGGAACGTCGACGACTGGAACCCCCCGCTCGTCTGCGCCAAAAGCTGGACACCACCCGAATCAATCTTGCAGACATGCGCCTGCGTCTCGTAACGCTTAAGGATCAACAACAACAGCTCACCGACATTCCCAAAGCACTTCGGACACTGCGCGAAGCCAGTGAGGCAGGCGCGGATGACGAACAAAGCGACGTCGGCGCAGACGAGCAGTTACCGCCTTTGCTGCAAACACGTGCAGAGCTGCTCAATCTACTCGACCCGGTCCTGACAAGACGCATCGTCGCACTGCAACACAGCGAGACCGCTTTGCGGGAACGGCTGGTAGCGACCCAGGAATTGCAGAACCTGCTTGATCGCCACTTACTGTGGCTGCCCAGCCACGGCGTGGTTGACCCCCAATGGCTGGCGCGAATACCCGACGGGCTTCGCGACCTTACCTTGCCCTCGCGCTCCGCGACCACGCTGAAGCTCAGCGGACGCAGCTTCAAGGACAACACCTTACTCTGGATCGCGTGCCTGCTTACTTTTTCGGTGCTGGTCGTATTGCGATTGCAAGCACCTTCGCGCATTCAGGCTCAGGCAACATTGATCGAAAAGTCGCGGCAACAGACCTATCGCCCAACGGGTATTACGCTACTCTGGACGCTGATCGGTGCAGTGCCAGCCCCTGCTGCAATTGCAGCAATCGGTTTTCTTTTGCAGCAACTGGGAAACCCCGGCCGTTACAGCGACTCACTTGGGCTGGCCTGCATGGCCTTGGTAATCCCGCTGCTGGCCGCTCAGTTGCTGAGATGGTCCCTGCTCAAAGGCGGGCTTGCAGATCTGCATTTTGAGTGGCGCGCGCAACGGCGGGAAACACTGCTGAGGGCGCTGTCGGTAGGCTCGCTCATCGTATTGCCCCTGTATTTCATCACCACCCTCGCCTTTGTGCGCCGTTCAGATATCGCAATCGACATACAGGCGCGACTCTCTGTAGTGCTGAGCGCCATCGTATTGGCGTGGGTGCTGTGGTATCTGCTTAAGGAGGGACGGGTATGGGCGGTGACCGCAAAGACTTCCGCAATGCGCTGGACATTGCGCGGCCTTCTGCCGCTGCTGGTGTTGGCCACTGCCGCATTAGCGCTGGCAGGTTATATCTACTCCTCTGGTGTACTGCTTAAGTCAGCTCTCGATAGCATCAGCCTGATCGTGGCGGTGACCATTGCCCTTGGCATGTTGGAGCGCTGGTTTATGTTGGGAAAACAAAACCTCGCGCTGCGACAGCTTCGAGCAAGCCAGGCGGCCGCACTGGAAATCGGCGACAGCATGCCGGACAGTGTTGCGATTCATGAAGATGATATCTCCGTGCAGGACGTAGACGCGCAAACAACGAGCCTATTGCGCGGATTACGCATAAGTCTGCTGGCTTTAGGCCTGTTGTGGGTATGGCTGGATGTGCTTCCCGCCATCTATCGCCTCGACGAGTTTGCGCTGTGGCACCTCAGCGACACGGGCCCCGATGGCAACAACATCCGATTACCGGTCACGCTGGCATCGGTGTTGCTGGGCGTTTTCGCCCTCGTGGCGACGATAATTGGTTCACGCAACTTGCCAGGACTGGTAGAGATCAGTCTTTTGTCCCGCGCCGGTGTCGATGCAGCTTCACGCTATGTTATCAGCAGTTTGCTGCGTTACACCATTGTGATCGGCGGCACCCTGATAGGTTTTAGTTTGCTCGGCATGCGCTGGTCTCAATTGCAGTGGATGGCAGCAGCACTGACTGTGGGCTTGGGATTTGGACTACAGGAAATTTTCGCGAACTTTGTATCTGGCATTATTTTGTTGTTTGAACGACCCTTCAGAGTAGGCGACGTTATTACCGTGGGTGATATGACAGGCCGCGTAACACGCATTCGCACACGCGCGACAACCATACTCGATTTCGATAACAAAGAAATCGTGATGCCGAACAAAACGTTCATCACCGGTCATCTCACCAACTGGGGCCTGAGCGACACCACTACCCGAGTGATTGTTCAGGTGGGCGTGGCCTATGGCAGCGACCCTATCAAGGTGCGTGAGTTGCTGCTGCAGGCGGCGACTGAAGATCCAAGGGTAGTCGCAGAGCCAGCACCAACCTGCTGGTTTTTGGCTTTCGGCACGAGTTCACTGGATTTCGAACTCAGGGTGTTCGTGGCCTCTCTGGTCGATCGCCTGGAATCGCAGAACGGACTCAATATACGAATCAATCAGCTTTTTACCGAGCACAGTATCGAGATTGCATTTCCGCAACTGGATTTGCATGTGCGGAATATGCCGAAGCCTCAGGGATAGACTAGCGTCTCTACTCGTCTGCCAATGGAATACTCGTGATGCCTGTCAGCTGGACCAGCATTGCTCTTACGTCAGTGCTGCTGCCGTGGAAGTGATAAGACCGCCCATCGGTCAGTGACAGCTTGTAGTGTTCGATGTTCGGCAGAAAAAGCGTATGCACACGCTTATACCAGTGTGTGTAGACCTCAAAATGCGTGAGGCTCTTGATCATTTCTCGGGTGAAGGTATCCGTTTTGAGGTACAGGCCTTTGACTGCCACTTGGTTACCGACTAA
>JBDNIE010000266.1:0-2329 GCA_041688425.1 Halioglobus sp.
AGAGGTGAAGCGGGCACTGAGGCGGCTTAACTCTCGACCAAGAAAAGACCTGGACTTTAAAACTCCAGCCCAGATAATGAACGATCATAGGGCTGCGTTAGCAGCCTAACCTGTGATGCACTTGGAATTTGAATCCGCGAACTTAGAAGCGTTGATGCCGATGGGAGCAGGAAAAGAACAGCGTATTGAAATGCTTACAGATGAGCTGAATGTGATTAAAGCGTCTAAAAGTAATTTTACATTTGGCGCTGGCGAGAGCGCCGTTTGTCAACGTAGCTGTCGCGTTCACTTACGCGGTGAACTCAACCCACGCCGATCTTTTTCCGGATTCAACCAGACCATCTCCGACACATTCCAGTCCCTGAGACCACCGTTTCGGGTTTGCCACTCTAGCAGCTGCATACACCGCTTTGCGGCTGTCCATCACCTGATACCTTTGGCCAGCGTGACGTTGGTGCGACGTCATAAACTTTATGCCGCTGTGCTTGTACTCATGGTTGTACCAGCGCGTAAACTTCAACACCCGAGCGCGGGCATCGGCCAGGGTCGGCACAATCTGGTTCAGCAGCAGGCCTCTTGTGAGCCGGGCTGTTTACGGCGTCCAGCACGACCTGACGCTCCTGTGGCCTGTTTGGGCCAACCCTACGGGGTTACGTTTGATATACCTGTCTCTTGTGCTAGCAGCCGCACCGGCGCATTCTCGGTCGGCATCATTCTCCTAAACAACGCCTGCTAGCATTCTTCTGGATAATGCTTCATGGTTAAAGTGCGCCCCCCGACTATTGATAACACATTAGATGCGTCAACTATCCTGAGATGCGTCAACTATCCTGACACCGGGGAAGAAGAAATTTGGGAAAGCTTTAAACTATTTTGGATGTTGCTTTTGAAGAAAATAGATATGAGCGACCAACCTGTTTTTATATTTTCTGCGTCATGGAGAACCGGAAGCACGTTGTTACAACGTGTGTTAAATTCGACGGAGAATATATTAATTTGGGGAGAGCCCAAACACTTAGATCAGGTGAGGGCTCTTAACATTGATTTTCACACTTATTTTGAGCATGCGCAATCTCAGTACGCAGACATTGAACGTAAGGGAATTGAAAACGCATGGACTCCAATCCTCTGTCCTAAGCCAGAATACGTTAATCCTGCTTTTAAGTTAATGATAAATGGGTTGTACAAAACGGCGGCCTACGATCAAGGACACAATAGGTGGGGGTTTAAAGAGGTCAGAATAAACGCTTATGAAAATGCCCTGTGGCTTAAAAAATTGTATCCACATGCAAAGTTTATATTTCATTACCGCGATCCATTTAGTATGTTTTCATCAGTGATAAAAACTGATTTTTACGAAAATTTTGAAGATCCTTATGCCCCGGTAAAAACCTGGAAAAATAACGTTAGAGATATTTTACTGAACGATAGTAAAAAGGTAGATTTCTTCATTGTTAACCATGAAGACTTAATCAATACTGAAAAAAATAGCGATCTGATAAACAACCTATTTGATTATATTGACCTTGAATATGATCTTGGAAAAATTCAAGCAACATTGTCTAATAAAGTTGGTGGTTCTAAAGAAAAATCGAATCTTACTGATGAACAAATTTCAACGATAAGTGAGATAATTAGAGGCTGAGCTGACGGGTTCGCAATGGTTATCGACAGGCAGGCCTTCAACCGCTTGGTTCGACGGCGAATTATGCTTGTCGTGTTACGCGTTTGAAAAATCCATCGCCAAACATCTCATCAATAGATAGGTCATATGAAAAGAGTATTCTAAGTAGGCTAACCAATCGCATTCTGCCGTTGCTTACCTCGCTCGTGAAGAGATCATATCGCGGAGAAGATCAATGAAAGAGGCTAGAGAAGGCATAGTTCTTCGGTCGACTGGAATTTGCGGGACTTGCGATCAGCATGTGGAGTTTATTTCGAAAAGCACGTGGTTGCGTGATAATTTTAGGTGCAGCAATTGCCATAGTATACTGCGCGAGCGGGCTCTGATGGCCGTTATCGCTTAATTTTTCCCTGGTTGGAAAGCGGCAGTCATTCATGAGCCCTCAAACGGTGGACTTAAGTCGAGCAGGAAACTCAAACGAGAGTGCTCCCATCACGTCGCTAGCAAATATAAACCGGGAGTAGCTTCTGGCACTGTAATAGATGGCCTGAAATTCGAGAACCTTGAAGCTCTCAGCCTTCAAGACGAGAGTGTAGATTTGCATATTACCCAAGATGTGATGGAGGATGTGCTTGATATCAACGCGGCTTTTGCAGAGATCGCACGAACACTAAAGCCAGGTGGCATGCATATTTTTACCGTGCC
>JBDNIE010000267.1:0-14125 GCA_041688425.1 Halioglobus sp.
GTCGGCTCCACGACTCCAGGCTCGCGGTGTATTTATTGACCCCCCCTACGAGGATGAGAGTGTCCATTCTGTTTTGGCAGCCCTGCCACCCTGGCTTGCACCAGGAGCCTGGGTGGCCGTGGAGCGCTCTACTCGCTCCACACCTCCCGAGTGGCCCAGTGGGTTCGAACCATGGGAACCCAAAACATATGGAGAAACGGCGCTCTATGTGGCCTCGTTCTCGGCAAAAGGATCCCAGCTGCCGAGTGAATACTAAAGATCCCATCCCGGGAGCGGATCCGTGCTTTTGTCTTTCTTGCGGGCACTACGCGGGAGATGTTAAATTCTCGGGGCCCATCAGCCACGGTTTCAAGAGTAACTATTTAGTGCTCGTTCCTCGAATGAAATTCTTGTAGTGAACTCGCACTCCTCACCTGCCCCCAGTTCACGAGCTGAATCCGAGCGGATGGCTTCGATGAGTGAGTCTGTGGGAGAGGTAGTCGGTTCAAGAGCAATCCAGCTGTGACCGATCCCCGGGGTAGGCCAGAAATCGCGGTTAACACATAAACCGAGCCACGGCGTTTCCAATGTCGATTGGCTTAACACGAGAGAATGTGGAGTTCCTTCCAAGCGTAATTCAACTCGACCCTTCCAGCTCACGAACCATTTGTAGTTTCGTGGAGTTCCACTACGCGCCAAATCTATGGGCTCAGCGTCATCGATCTGGACACGCGCGTCTGCTGTCCAACGCAGAAGCGGGTGCCCACTGTAAAGGAATCGGTAGGGTCGGAGACCAGAATTGGTTACTCTGAGCGTTACAAAAACGGACTTGTGATTTACGCTGACGGACTTCCGCAGCATCAGGGGCTGCCCCTGTCTGGATCCGGCCAGTGTCACTGTTGCATCCGAAAAATCAGCTACATCCCATCTGACAGACCAAAAGTCGCCATGATCGCTGATTTTCCCGTCGCGTTCAGGGTTCGGGTCCTCTTCAGAATCGATTGAAGGAATACAGTCGTCCCACCCACCCTGGGTCCCATCCCGAAAACCTCCATTTGGATTCCTTTCCGGTTCTGGTCGACTTGTTTCCACCAACCAGGAAAATCCATGAGGATCCGAGATCTGCACGATTCTTCCCCCCACGGTCGAGATGCTGACCTTGGGGCCCGCTTGGTTAGGGAAAAGCTCTATGCACTTGCTCACTTTTGCAAAACGAACGCTGCGCCAATTTCTGGCAACGCCACTCTCGCTCCGGGCGATAAACGGCCATAGGCTTCAAGGAAAAGGGAAGGGTCAAGTGTGCCATCCGAACCGTAACCTGCAGCGGACCACATGCCGAAATGCATCGGTACCACTAATCGCGGGTTTAGCTGCACTGCAAGCGCGGCCGCTTCCCAGGCGTTCATGTTTCCGCCAGTTCCGTTTACGCAGAGAAGCGCGAGGGCCAGCGGGCCCTCGTTGAGTGCCGAGAGCATGCTTCGGTCATATTCTGAGTCACCGCTGTGATAAATCCTCACTCCATCTATATCTATCAGGTACCCCACTGCATCTTCTGTGAGAGCTTCAGGAACCACGTGGAGAGCCGGAACTGCCGTAACCTTTGCCCAGCCTAAATCCAGCTGATTTCCGGAAATTATCGCCAGTGAGTTATTTATGCCGAGATCCTCGAGGCGCGAAACGCAGGATGGCGGAGCGACAAACCGAGCACCGCTAGAGGCAAATTCAACTGCTGAGTCGACATCCAGATGGTCCTCGTGCCAATGCGACACGAGGACGTAGCTAACTCCGAGGAATGCCGGTTTGACAGGTGGCTCCATCTCGCGATCCAATCCATAAAGGCGACTGCAGGCGTTGCTGAGGTAGGGATCGATTGCGAGTGCGCCGCCCGCGGAGGTAACCGAGAACCCCGCTTGACCCAACCAACTCACTTGAACTCGCTCCTCGTTCACGGTGACCTCCCCACTTCATTCTTCTAGGATTCACGGAGGCCAAGAAATATGACGTCCGATGTCCAGACTCTACCCGGAACTTCAATGGCTCAAAGCTATGGTGGCTAATAGCCCAGTCGCCTGGATAAGGCTATGCATAATTGTCTGCCCCTTACCGAAAGAAAGCCCCGGTTTTTAAGCCTGCAGACATTCCTCGGGGCCAGAGGAGGCGAGCGAGCGGGTCTGGCAGAGACTGCTTGTCCCCTAGCCGATCACACCGTGGCAAATTGTCCCTGGCCAGCGGAAATGAGACCCAGTTCAGCTGTTCAATTGGTGGACACAATCGAATTCCCCACGGTTCGACCCAATCAGCTGGCACGGCAGAACATCTCCACGACCCCACCAGGAGGCGCTCACACTGAGGGACTAGCTTCGACGACCTCAGACATAAATACTTCGTGGATACCTGGAGAACGACCGCCCAGCAAAAGTTTTCGGCTGCGCGACTCGGGAAACGCATTTCCAGACCAATGGCCTGAATTTTCGGTCACCGCAAGGGATTCAAGTCAAAATACACTGGACTGACCTATACTTTCAAGCCAGGGACTAAGGTGGAAAAATGACACCGGTGCGAAAGTATGCGCCAACCTCTCGAAATCTCAGTGCGGACATCAAGCAAATACTCCTCGACCGTGGGTTGCGTTCGGGTGACCCCTTACCCAGCGAGTCAGAACTAATCGAGTTACTCGCTGTAAGTAGAGGCACTCTGAGAGAGGCGCTAAAGGGCCTTCAGGCGCTCGAAATCATCGAGACTAGGCACGGCACGGGGTCGTTCGTCGGCAAACTTTCGCTTCGGGCGATGACAGATGGATTAACCTTCCATAGTCAGCTTGGCCAGGGCCAGGATGACTTGTCAACCGCAGCTGATCTCACGGATATTCGCGAAATTCTCGAGACCGCTCTGATTCAAAGGGTTGCTGAAGAAGTATCAGAGGCGAAACTGGCAAATCTCCACGGGCTCGCACAGCAATTGGGCGATGCCGCCGCGGGTGGGTTTGGAGCCGAGTTTCATCGCGCTGATCGCCAATTTCATCGCGCGCTTTACGATGATATTGGTAACGCCCTCGTACTTCAATTACTTGACGGGTTCTGGCACACTCTCGATAGCGTCCGAGACTCGCTACCCGCACCATTCGACATGCCCGAGGACGCGGCTCGGAAGCATCATGCTATTCTCATCGCTTTGCGAAAGCATGACCCTGAATCAGCCCAAGAGGCAATGAGAGATCATTTTGCCCTCACGCGGCCCTGGATTCTTGTCGGCCGAAAGTAAAGTCCTCAGGATGGGTTTGACAGATCGCCCTCTTTTAGGGTTGAATCCTTAGAGGTAGGATATCTAACAACTCTCCGCGGGGGGTCCTTCTGAGAAAAGGGGCAATATGCAAGAAGTATTCATGCCCTCCGTTGGAATGTCTCCCGGGGACGTGCATCTTTCGGAATGGCTCAAGCAACCAGGCGACCGGGTGGTCGCAGGAGAAACGGTTGCTTTGGTTGAAACGGACAAAGCAGAACTTTCCCTCGAAGCGCCCGTGGACGGAACGCTCGGGCGCCATTTGTTCCCTGCGTCCAGTGATGTTCCTGCTGGTTCGGTAGTTGCCCGCGTGCTTGAGGCCGGGGAGATTGAAACGGACGAGGTCTCGCTGTCGACGGGGCCAACGCCGCACCCCAGCGTGGCGAGCGACGATCTGGATATAGAAATTAAGAGCCCTTCCCAAGGCCACGTTCTAAGGCAACACAGCGACCGAGAAAGACGCCCCGGAACGGAAGAACTCGAACCATACGTCCTTAGCCCACGAAAAAGGTCTGCAAGTGCCGTGACGCCCGGCCAGGTGGGATTGATCGAAAAAGCAGATTTGACGGCCGAATCCTCAAAACTCACTCAGCCCGAAAGGCAGCCAGCTCTTCAGGCTGATCAATTTCGGGCGGCAGTCAGTAAATCTGTCTCCCGTTCCTGGGCCGAAGTGCCTCACTTCTCCGTCGCGCGGGAAATTCGCGCAGAGGGACTCCTTGAATCTCTTCGCTCAATACGCGCTCTTGATTCGCAGGTTACCCTCACAGATGTCCTCGTAAAGACTTTCGCGCTCAGTCTTGTGGAGCGAGTTGGTGCTTTGAGCATCAACCTCGGACTCGCGGTGGCCACTCCACGGGGGGTGGCAATCCCTGTTCTAACATCGGTGGCCACCATGAGCCTGCCCGGGATTGCCGCCCAGCGCCGATTAGCAGTGACACGCGCCCTCGAGGGTCGAATGACTGAGGATGACACAAGAGTGCCTCACAGCACCCTCTCAAATCTGGGGGCCTTGGAGGTCGACAGTTTTACTGCCATCGTCCCCTACGGACAGACGAGCATTTTGTCCATCGGTTCTGCAACTAAGAAGCCTGTCGTAGATGGAGAGACGATTGTAATTGGCACGACCGTGTGCCTGACCTTGAATGTCGACCACCGGACTTGGGACGGCCAGCATGCAGCTGAAGTTCTGGCGCGCCTCGCTGATCTTGCTTCTGAGCCTGGACTCTTACTTTCGCTTCACTGAAAATTACGTACGATGAGGAGCACGATTATGGACAAGGCTGATCCCCCTTCCGCTCAAGATTGGGATTTCCCTTCTGAGGAAGAACTCGTCGACTGGCTCGGTGAGATGATCGTGATTCGCCGGTTCGAAGAGCAGGCCGATGCTCTATCACTCAAGGGCATGATTCCTGGTGGTATTCATCCGGCGATAGGACAAGAGGCGGTTGCAGTCGGCGTCATGCATGCGCTTCAGCAAAGCGATGTCGTAGCAGGATCGCACCGTTCCCATCATCACGCCCTGGCCAAGGGGCTTTCCCCAAAACGAGTCATGGCGGAGCTGTACGGTAGGTCGAGCGGAGTGGCCGGCGGTCGAGGTGGCTCAATGCATCTGGCGGATTTCGACCTTGGGCTCTGGGGCAGCAACGGCATCGTTGGGGGAGGGTTGGGCATTGCACTAGGCGCGGCCCTGGGAGCGAAGCAACTAGGCCTCGACCGGATCGCAGTTGGCTTTTTTGGTGATGGGGGTGCGAACACAGGTCGAGTCTGGGAGTTCGTGAATCTGGCCGTCGCCTGGACCCTGCCGCTAATCTCAATTTGCGAGAACAACCTGTACGCGGTTGAGACCGAATCAGCGGCCGTGACTGGTGGAGTATCCGTTGCTGAGCGCGCGGCAGGTTTTGGCTTGCCATCAGAACAGGTTGATGGGCAAGATGTTTTGGCCATCTTCGAGGCTACCAGTCGCGCTGTCGAGCGGGCACGGGCGGGAACCGGTCCCTCATTCCTCGAAGTGCTGACTTATCGTTTCAAAGGCCACAACACTGGCGAGGTAGGCCGTTATCGAAGCGATGAGGAGATAGCTCTTTGGCGAGACTCGCGCGACCCAATCGAACGCCTGAGTGCGCGCCTGCAAGGAGCAGGCGCACTATCACCGGAGAGGCTTCTTGAACTCGAAACGCGCGCCCACGACATCGTTCAGGACGCGACCAAATTCGCAGAGGACTCAAAATGCTCGGACCCCTCCACCGCCGCCGACAACGTTTCGGTCTGGAACAACTGGAAAGGACACGCACAGTGAATGACGCGTCGATGTCATACACCGCAGCCTTTCAACAGGGAGTGCGCGAAGAAATGCTCCTAAACGATTCAATCTTCATCGTGGGCACTGACCTGTATGAGCGCGGGGGCCACTGGGCTCAGGCAAAGGGACTTGGCCCGGAGTTTGGCCGGAACCGTGTCAAGGACACTCCGATCTCGGAGGCAGCTATGGTGGCCGCTGGCGTTGGAGCGGCCATGAGCGGTACCCGCCCGATAATCGACCTAAACTTCATCGACTTCGCGTACGGCGCGATGGATGAAATTGCTAACCAAGCCGCAAAGATTCGATACATGTGGGGTCGACCGGTACCGCTCTTGATCAGGGCCACTTCCGGGGTTGCCCTCGCCGGACCCCAACACAACAACAGCATGGAGATGCTCTTTGCGAGCATCCCTGGGCTCGCCGTCGTTACTCCAGCGACACCAAGGGATGTAAAAGGGCTTGTCAAATCTGCGCTCCGTTCTGAGGATCCGGTTATTTTCCTGATGCACAAAAAACTGACCGGCGTCAAAGGGGAGGTCGGGGGCTCAAACGATCTGGTTCCGATTGGTTCTGCTCACCGGGCCCGGCAGGGCCAAGACGTCACAATCATCTCCCACTCTTTCGGCACTGTAACAGCGATGGAAGCCGCCGCCACGCTCTCGAAGTCGGGGATTGAGGCCGACGTCATCGACTTGCGAACAATATATCCACTGGACGAGGAAGCCGTGCTCGCGTCAGTCCGCCGCACCGGACGCGTTGTTATTCTGGACGAGGCTCCGCGTTTTGGAAGCCTCGCCAATCAAGTTGCGGCGATTATCCTAGATAAAGCGTTCTGGTACCTGGACGAAGGAATCAAAGTCATTACCGCCCCCCAGAGCCCCGTGCCGCACAGCCCCGAACTTGTAGCCGCGATCGTCCCGTCGGAAGTTGATGTCGTGGCTGCAGCCCGAGCACTGGTTGCCAGCCGATGACATTTGATGGACTCGCTGGCCGGTCGATTGTCGTAACGGGTTGCGCCCAAGGTATCGGTCGCGCCATCGTGCTTTCAGCTGCGGCCGCGGAAATGCGTGTGGTTGGGATGGACATAAATGCCGCAGCAGGAGAGCAAACTTGTCTTTTGTCGCGGGAGGCGGGTGGCGACGCTGTCTTTCGGCAATGCGACCTCAGCGCGGTGCGAGCAATTGCCGCTGGGTTCGCTTTCGCGGAGGATATTCTCGGCTCAATCGACGTGCTCGTAAACAATGCGGCCAGGGTTGTCCATGTACTTCCTGAGGAAATCACGGAGGAGCAATGGAGCCAAATGTTGGCCGTTAACCTGACCGCCCCAGCGTTCGCAGCTAAGTATGCCGCCAAATCGATGATTGCGACAGGCCTTGGAGGCAAGATAATTAATATGAGCTCAATCGCGGGGTTGGCTGCGCTTGGCCGGGGGAACTTTGCATACAGCGTTGCCAAAGCTGGTCTTATCGGCATGACCCGTGAGCAAGCTATAGAGTGGGCGGGCTTCGGCATACGGGTCAACGCCGTTGCACCGTCCCAAGTAGACACCGAAGGATTCCGGCTGCTGGTCGGCAATGACAGGATTGCTAAAGGTGAAGTACTCCCTTCGGCAATCTCTGGCATACCACTCGGTCGACTCGCTGAACCCAGCGAGATTGTCAATGCGGTGATGTTCCTGGCAAGTGACAATTCTTCTTTCATTACGGGTGAGACCCTCGCAGTCGATGGTGGAAGCCTCGCACTTCACGCTGGAGGTTCGATGCGAACCAGCGAAGCGTCAGCGATTAATCAATGACCGCGAACATGTCTGTAAGGAGCAATCCATGAGCGTAAAGATATCTGTGGCTGAATACGCCCTAGATCCGGGCGACATTGCAGTGGCGGCGCGGCGAGTAGGTGCTGAAATTACTCTTGGTCCACTCTCCTCTTCGGAAGACGTTCGGCGATCAACAGAAGGTGCAGACGCGTTGCTCGTAACACTGCAACCTCTTCGGAAAGAGCACATTGCGGCTCTATCAGACTCTGTCAAAGTAATTGCGCGTGCAGGTGTGGGACTCGACACAATCGATGTGACGGCAGCAGCTGAGCGAGGAATTCGAGTCGTTTACCAACCCACATACGCCATCAATGAAGTCGCAGATCAAGCGGCGGCGATGTTGCTAGCGAGTTGGCGCCGACTACAACTTGCCGACAACTACGTGAGAACAGACGGTTGGGCCAAGGCCTCCGAGATGGGCGCCGTTCGTGCACTGCAGGACGCAACGCTAGGTGTCCTCGGGGCCGGTCGCATTGGTCGTGCTCTGATAAAAAGGATGGCTCCTTTCGTTTCTTCCGTGCTCGCATGGGACGCAGAGCCGAACGATAACATCAGCGGCGTCCGGTGGGCTGACAGCGCAATCGAAGTTCTCGAATCTAGTGACCTGATAACTTTGCATTTGCCGCTCATGGAGGACACGCACCATCTGATAGATGCCGTAGCTATTGCCCGAATGCAGGATGGGGTCATCCTGGTGAACGTGTCCCGCGGAGGTCTTGTGGACGAAAATGCGCTCGCCCAGGCACTCATATCGGGCAAAATCGCCGCAGCCGGTCTGGATGTATTCGAACATGAGCCCCTTCCGCAACAAAGCGCTCTTCGTGAGGCACCAAACTTGCTTCTGTCGCCTCACATGGCCTGGTACTCGGTCGACTCAAGCCGGCGTCTCACATCGTGGAGCATTGAGGACGCTGTGTCGTTCATCGAGTCAGGAGAAGTCAAGAATGGGCAGCTTGCATGATCAGTCGACATAGACCGGTAGCGATTGTCACTGGCGGATCAGGAGGTATCGGGGAAGCCATTGTGGCCAATCTTTTAAAAGAGAACTACATTGTGGTAAGTCTTGGCCGCTCGGAGCCACAGTCGCCGCTCGACTCGGTCGAGTACTTGAAATGTGACGTTTCAATTGCCGCGCAAGTAAACGAAGCAGTTCTCGGTTCCGTCGACAAGCTGGGCCGCCTCGATGTCCTTGTCACGACAGCTGGCGTTCTGCACTCTGCACCCGTGCATTTAACTACCGACGAGACGTGGGATGAGATTATCGGGACAAATCTCACGGGAGTTTTTTATTCCTGCCGGGCCGCCCTCCCCGCAATGATTGCAGCGGGTTCTGGCAGCATCGTGAACCTGTCTTCAGTTCATGCTGTTGCAACAGTCCCCGGTGCGGGTGCGTATGCCGCGAGTAAGGGGGCAGTTGTGTCGCTGTCCAGGCAGATGGCCGTCGAATACGCCGATGCCGGCATTCGGGTCAACTCCCTTGTGGTCGGCTCGGTAGATACGAAGATGACTACCCGTCACAAGGCGTTGTTGAGCCGGGACGGAGTAAAAATAGTCCCGCCACCTGGTCAAATAGGTCGGATGGCCCTGCCCGATGAAATTGCCAAGGCAGTAATATTTTTGGCGGGCAACGGCAGCAGCTTCGTGACCGGCTCTGCGATAACAGTCGACGGAGGATTGCTCAGTGTACTAATTTAGGCCAAAGTATTCTCGGTGACCTGCCGCCCCTGAACTGAGCAGGAGTCAAACAACGGATTTTCTGACACTCGTCAGAAACTTGCCAGTACCCAGGCAACCGCAGGTGCGGTTGGGGGCTTGGGCTGGCGTGGACACGGTCTGAACCCAAGATCACGGTCGATCTGAATGTTGTGCCTCCATGTGTGGACGGTATCTACCCGACGTGTAGTGCGCCAAAGAGTTGTTCTTCCTTCACCCGTAAGGAACCCGACAGGCCATGCGACAGCGCCGCGTTCGGACGCCAATCAGATCTAACGTGCTTCAAGGCCAACCGTCCAACCCCACCCGTCCTCAATGCCTAAATGCCGCTGAACGAAAAAGATGCCGTCAGCAGTTTGGCCGCAACATCCGCCAGATAGATGCTTCATTTCCCCAGACAAATGCTCTGCGTTTCAGTGAAGCGCCTGGCCACGTGCTCGCAAGTTTCACCAGCGCTTTCGGCGGTCCTAACCCTTGCTCCCGAGCCCTTTTCAGCAGCAAGGCTGATTCACGAAGAAAAAAGGAGCGCGCTTTGAGCGAGATTTCGATCAAAGGAGACGTCTAAATGGCTCCGAGAACAGGGTCAGATTGGGCTATTGCTGACAAAATTCGATTTTCGTCCCCCTCACCTTTTGCGAACTCATCAACGACTTCCCCAGCAGCCAGCACCAAGTACCTGTCGCAGAGACCAAGTAATTCGTCCAGTTCGCTGGAAACGATGACAAGTGACAGCCCCTGAAGAGTCAGCCCAGCAATTAGCTCGTATATCTGTTGTCGTGTCCCAACGTCAATACCCTTTGTCGGTTCGTCTAAAAGTAGTATTTTTGGCTCCGGCAGCAGCGCTCTTGCGATTAAGACCTTCTGCTGATTGCCCCCACTTAGATGCTCGACGCTACTGTCGAGACTTGGCGTCTTTATCTGGAGTTCAGAGTTTGCCTTTTCGCCAGCCACTCGCTCGAGGCTTGATCGCACGACACCCCCTATGGAAACCCGCCCTAAAGCACCAATTGTGATGTTCTGCAGCATGTTCAGATTGAACAAAAGACCCTTCCGCTTGCGGTCCTCACTCAGCATCCCCAGTCCCAGGCGCCGGGAGTATCGCGGATGCCCAGGGCGCACCACGAAGCCATTTATGTCAACTTTGCCAGTTCTCGATGTAGCTCCGTAGATTGCCTCGAGTAACTCGCTACGCCCAGACCCCAAAAGGCCCGCGATTCCCAGAACCTCGCCGCGGTGGAGGCTAAATGAGACGTTATGTACCGGTGCCCCCGACCCGCGGCGTCTTGTGGATAGACCCGCAACCGTCATCACTGCTGGACCAGGCGAGAGAACTCTGCCCGGGAAAAGATTCTTAACGTCCCGACCTGCCATCGCGTTAATGATTTTTTGGGAGGTCATCCCGCTCCTTTGAAGCCTGTCAACCACTTTGCCATCTCGCAAGACAGTTACTGTATTGGAGATACGGAGAACCTCTTGAACTCGATGAGTGACGTACAAAATACCGAGGCCAGCCTTGGCCAAATCAAGCACGATGTCTCCTAAGGCCGCCGCCTCTGCATCCGCGAGAGAAGTCGTAGGTTCGTCAAGAATCAGCACCGCCGGTTTGAGTGCCAAAGCTCTCGCAACCATCAAAAGTTGCCGCTGGGACGCCGAGAGACCGGCCGCCAAGGTTCGTGGTGGAATGCTCAGGCCAAGCTGGCGCAGGATGGCAGCACATTCCGCGTCAGCCCGACGCCGTGAGAACAGGAAGCGTCCTGGGAGGTGACCCACGAAAACATTTTCCGTCAGGGAAATGTCGTCCACAACGTTGATTTCCTGTGGCACATATCCAATCGAGAAATCATGCTTGACGCGAAGGTTCCGAAATACAGCTCGCCTCCCCGCTACGGTAATCACCCCTAAGAACGAGTCCCCGTGGGCTCCCGTCATAATCTTCACAAGGGTCGACTTACCCGCACCATTTTGTCCAATCAGGGCGTGAATGGTACCCGAAACGATATCTAGCGACACGTTATCTAGTGCCAGGGTTCCCCCAAAGGCTTTTGAAATACCTCTGGCTCGAAGTGCAAGCGGCTTTTGATCCACGCTCATCCCCCACAATCTAATTTTGCCGACCCGGGACCGGCCCGCCGACTACCGAGGAGTCGACGGGCCTGTCATTTAGTTTGCTGCTTCTGCTTGGTCCAGGATGTCGTAGTAGGGCTCAAGGTCCCCAGCCTTGATTACAGGCGATGGCAACAGGTTTATGTAGTCAACGCTCTCCCCTCTGGCAAGAGCCCCCGCGAGCTCGGCGACTTTCCGGGATTCAGAATACAAAGGCTGGGCTAGAACAGCAAAAACCTCACCCGCGGTGACGAGGTCGAGGTTCTGCCTGGTGTAATCCATCCCGATGATTGTCAACTTGACTCCACTGGTTCGTTGAGCTCCCGCCCAAGTTGCTGGCCCTCCTCCGGTCGTCGAAAAAGCGCCCACAATATCGGGATTGGCTTGGATGAGTCCAATTGCTTTCTGCTGGGCAGCAACCGGGTCGAAGCCTTCCATGACCGTCTCAAGAATCTTCACGTCGGGGTACTCGCTGTTCATAGTGGCCGTAAACGATTCGGTCATCAGGTTTTCCGAGGTATTTGAGCTTCCCTGAGTAATCGCCACAGTTCCCTGCCCTTGGATTTCAGCGCCGAGCGCAAGCGCCGCGTTCTTCCCGCCTTCGGCAATGTCCTGTGCCGCCGCCGCAAGTAAGCCAGGGACTGTTCCCTCTTCAGGCAAAACGTGCCACGTCACGATTGGGTATCCCAAATTGCCCAGTTTCTCCATGTAGGAATTTAGCCCTGGGTCCGCGCCGTAAACCGCGATGGCGTCATAACTGGTCTTCGCAATCGCCGCTTCAGCGAGGGCAATTGAAGCAGTGATGTCATAACTCGTTGCGCTGGGATTGCCGACCAGGTCACACTTGTAGTCGAGGTCTTTGCAGGCAGCAATGAACCCGGCCTGCATGATTTTGTGCACCGGGTGAGTGAATAGAGGCTGCACCCAGAGAATGGAGATTTGCTTGTCTTCTCCAGCACCCGAGGTGTCCGTCTGAGCATCGGTCTCGTCCGGGGACCCGGCAGCACAACTGCTAAGTCCTAACACAAGTGTGGCGCCAAATGCTATGGCCCCAACAGCTCTACTTACACGTAGTCTGCTTCTCATTTCTTAGTCCTGCCTTTCGTTTTGTTGGTGATTCGGTTTTTGCCTGTCCCAGCCCAATGGCTGGGAAGCGCTGGTTCATTGAGCCTGAGGTTCAATTTATTGGGGCAGTCACATTGGGCTCCTGGTCGCCGGTTACAGGTGACTCAACACTGGGGAGCCGGCGGCGCCATACGTCTAATGCAACCGCCAAAATCATGATGGATCCAACCGCAATTGTTTGCCAATTTGGGCTTACCCCAATCACTACCAGCCCGCTCTGAACAACTTGAAGAAGGAGCATCCCGACGAGTCCTCCCAGAATTGAGCCGGTACCCCCGAACAGGCTCACTCCACCAACCACAACTCCTGCGATCACGAGAAGCTCCCAGCCCTGGCCGATCGCGGTGCCCCCGGCACCCAGATTCCCCATCACAAAAATCCCTGCGAGCGCGGCGAGTGTTCCTGAAGTAATGAATGCGCAAAACTTGTAACGCTCAACCCGAACTCCCGCAAGGCTGGCAACCAGCGGATTGCCGCCCACGGCGTAAAGCGTTCTTCCTGGGACCGTTCGTCGAAGGTAAGAATCTGCGAGAAGCCCGAGAATTACGAAAGCCAAAATCGACCAGCCCATGCCAAAAATAGGCGTAGCTTGCCCTACCTCCGATACGACATCCGGAAGCGGGTAGACGGGTTGACCGTTTGTAATTACCTGGGTAGCGCCCTGTGCAACAAACAGCATGCCGAGGGTGACGATGAAAGCCGGCACGTGAAACCTAACCACCAGAAACCCATTAATTGCGCCAACAAGAGCACCCGTGCAGAGGCCAAAGATGACGGAGACAATGATTGGCAATCCCTTATTTGCCATCAAATCGGCAGACACGATTGCACCCAGTCCTGCTGTAGAGCCAACGGACAAGTCGAACTCTCCCCCCACCAACAGAATTACTTGTCCTATAGCGATGATTCCCAAAAACGAGAGGGAGGAGAGGATTGCTCGGACATTTCCACTTGACGCAAACGCAGGCTCTAATGCCTGAAAAACAAAAATAAGCACTGCCAGTGCGACAAGAACTCCGGACTCGCCAACTGCAAAAAGCCTAAGCAACCGCACCCGTAAAAAAGGAGGCGAGCTCCCCAAGGCACTCATAGAGGGGGGAGCCCACACGAAATGGGGCTACTCAGGTTTCCAGAGCATAATAACAAGCCGGACGACCTCTCTGTCGCATCTTCTTGATGAACAAGATAACACCTAGGACATCAGATGTCCAATGACATTGAAAATCGCGGCCCATCGCTAACCGGCCCACCATAAAAGGGATGCTCCCGGACATTCGCAACCGCCCGAAAAACATCCGGGGATTGGGTTCAAATCAATCGGTTTGAAGGACCGGCTGGTTCAGAGCGAACGCGAGGCCGAGCGTTCTTGCCCCAAGAAGAAGCAAGAGGTAATAAAAGCAGAAGCCACCACTGCGAGTGTTTCGACATCAAAAACCGATGAGCCTAGTTGGCTCACTTCTTTGAGTCCTCAATCTCGGCAAAAGGATCCCACCCGCCCCTTGAGGCGTGAAGATCGCGCCCCTGCAGCGACACCGGTGTGTCTTTTTCGCCCCGGGCGAGGACAAGACCAATGGCTCTAAACCCTTCGGGCAGGGGTGTCGATGCGTCAAAGCAGGCGAGGAGACCATGGTCTTCGCCACCGAAGAGAGCATCATCGCTCCAGGACATAGAGGAATCAAGTTCTAGGTGCACTCCACTGGCGTGGGCCAAGCGGGTGGCATCGAGCACGAGTCCGTCGGAAATATCCATCATCGCGGTGGCGCCCGCACGCGCCGCGAGAGGCCCCAGGGTTATCAGTGGGACAGGGCGCA
>JBDNIE010000268.1:0-13011 GCA_041688425.1 Halioglobus sp.
CAGATAAATGGGGACAGACCACAATTAATTAGTCAGAAAACGTGGTCTGTCCCCGGTTTATGATTAGTCGAACAACGTCGTCTGGTGCTCCACAATTTTGATGCTCCTTCGGCGCGTATCGGCAGCACAGTGTTGCATTTGATAGTAATATTAATGATAATGCTTCTCATTACTAACTAATGAGCTGCTGCAATGTATATCGCCCGATTGGCGGCAACCGCCGCCCTGTCCGCTTGGTCTTTCGCCGCCGCTGCCGATGGCACAACAGATAAAAACACCATGGAAATTGTTGAAGTTCGCGGCTCGACCCAAAATTCCGATATCTTAGGTACACTCCCCGCCCTACAAGATGGCAAGATCTTCGAAGGCAAGAAAACTACGCTGGTAAACCTGGAGGAGCAGCCGGTGTTCGTCGAGCCGAACCTGCGCCAGATGTTTTCCCGCCTGCCCGGATTGTTCGTGTCAGACCAGAAAATCCCGAGCATCTACAACGTCAACTACCGGGGACTGGGCGACCCGCACGAATCCGAGTTCGTGGCGTTCTTCCAGAACAACATCCCCCTCGCGGCAGACATGTTCGGCTACCCCACAATCTATTTCCTACCTGCCGCGCAACGGATAGAGCGGATCGAGTTCATTCGCGGCGGAGCCGGATTAATCTACGGACCGCAGATTGGCCCAGTGGTGAATTTCGTGACCCGCCGCGCGAGCGCCGAAGCGGAAAATTCCTTCAGCACCGACCAAACAGCCGGCACTGACGGGCTGTATAGCACCTACAACGAAGTGCGCTGGGCCGAAAGCGATTTTGGCTTCCTGGCATCTTACGACCACCGCCAGGCCGATGGTCCGCGCGACAATGAGAATTACGATGTCGATGCCGGCTATTTCGGGGTCTCCTATGAAGGCTTCGAGGACATCCGCCTGGGATTCGACGTGGATGTCTACCAGTCAGACTCCGGAGAAGCGGGGCGGCTCACTTCGCAGGAGTTTAAGGACGATCGTGATCTGGTGAAGTCGCCCTTTAACAGGGTGAAGATCGATCAACTGATCACCAGCATGACATATGAACAACAGATTAACGATTCATCCAGCCTGGATGGCAGTCTCTGGTACTCCCATATGGACCGCGTGAGCCGCCGCTCGGCGATGTTCACCGATCCCAACAACGAGCCTGAAACAACCGCCATTGACGAACAGAAGTTCTCAAATTACGGCATCGATCTGCGTTACGCACTGTCCTGGGGGAATTCCCACGTGCTGACGGCTGGCACCACCGGCTACCTCGGCGACAGCCCGCGCACCCGTCATGTCAGTAACGACATTCGCTCCAGCAACCAGAAACGGGGGGATCTGGCCTTCGAGCAGGACCGCAACATCACCTATAACGCCGTGTTCGCCGAAAACCTGTTCCGCTTCGGCAACCTCAGCGTAGTACCCACCGTTCGCTTGGAGCGAATCAACTACGATCTGAAGGACGTGGTGACAAACGCCAGCCTAACTCGGGACGCCATCGACCTCGACGAAACGTCCAACGAAACCCTGTTCGGCCTGGGTCTGATGTACCACACCGGCGAGCGCTCGGAAGTCTATGCCAACGTCTCGGAATCGTATCGCCCGCAGCGCTTCGACGATCTCATCAACCCCGCATCGGAATTGGTCGGCTCGAATGGTCCCAGCGCATCGCGCGCTTTTAACTATGAGCTCGGCTATCGCAGCCAGCCGATTGACAATCTGGTGTTCGACGTCAGCCTGTTCCGCATCGATTTCGACGACAAAATTGAGCAGATCCAAGTAAACATCGCGGACGTGGAACGGGTGAACAGCGGGAACTCGCGCCATCAGGGTATCGAGTTCAGCGCAGAGTACGACGTACTGCCCGACAGTCCCCGTTCACTGTTGATTTTCGTCAACGGCTCGTTACTGGATGCGGAGATAACCGACAGCGTCAACACCGACCTGATCGGCAACGACACGGCATTCTCGCCAGACTACCTGGTACGCACAGGCTTCCTGTTTGAGAGCGAGCGATGGAACGCAGCGCTTACTGCTACTTTGGTCGGAGATCAGTACTGGCAGGACTCCAACTTGCCGCGTGGCTCAGGTGCCAGCGAAATCGAAGCCGAAATCCCAGACTATACGGTCCTCGATTTCAGTGTCGAATATCGTCAGAGCCAGCAGTGGACCGTGTACGGCGGCATCAACAACATGCTGAGCGAAGACTACTATAGCCGGGTGCGAGCCGACGGTATCGAGCCGGCACAGGAGCGTACGTTCTATGTCGGGCTGCGCTTCGAAATCCGCTAGCGCAGCAGTTCTGGAACAACCAACTCGCTAGAGCTTCGCACTTTTTGGCATCGCTTTTGAAAATGAACAGCGATAACAAACCCAACAATGCGGGAAGTGCCTGTAGGTAAAAAATACGGAGTTGCGCGCTGAATAAGCGATAACAACCCACAACAACCACAAGCGAGAAAAAGAGCGACGCGACGTTACGGCTCCAGCCCCGATTTTGTCTGAAAAGAGACCACAACAGACCCGCTGAACATTTCAAACTACAGGGTATAACCATCAATCAGCGCGACCAAGCCGGCAAACAATTTGGAAAAAAATGACCTTGCGTATTCCTCCATTGCCGAGGGTCACATTATGAATAATCAACTATGAAGCAGACGATAACCAGTTCTAACCCCTGCGCCTAGACCGATCAATGAGTACGATCAAAAAGGTTTACAATGGCCGACGCACCACAACCGCCAACCAAAAACACGGATTATTCGTCTATGCTGGAAGCTAATCCCGAGCAATATCGAGGCCTCAGCTACCCTTTCACCCGCAGCGCCAACCCAGCGCCTGGCAAGCCAAAAAAAGTTGCCGAGGGCGTCTACTGGGCGCGCTTTGCAATGCCTATGTCACTGGATCATATCAATCTTTGGCTGCTGGAAGACGAGCACGGCTGGACCGTGGTGGACACCTGCCTCAACATCCCCAGCGCGCGCGAGACCTGGGAGCAGCTGTTCGCCGGATTCATGCAGGGCAAGCCTGTCCTGCGCGTTATCTGCACCCATATGCATCCCGACCATGTCGGCCTCGCCGGTTGGCTGACAGAGCGATTTGATTGCGACCTGTGGATGCCACGTGAGGAATTCCTGATGTGCCGCGCCATGAAAGCAGATACCGGGCGAGAAGCACCGGATGTTGCGATTCGGTTCTACAAAGCAGCGGGCTACGATGAAGAGCAGTTGGATAGATACAGAAAGAAGTTCGGTAATTTCGGTCGTGCGATTGCGCCGCTCCCCGACAGCTTTCGCCGGCTGGTTGATCGAGAGACAATCACCATTGGCGACCGGTACTGGCAGGTTATTATCGGCAGCGGCCATTCTCCAGAGCATGCCACCCTGTACTGCCCAGCACTCAAAGTTCTGATTGCCGGGGATCAAGTACTACCGAGGATTACGCCCAATGTCAGCGTCTTTCCCACCGAACCGCAGGGTGACCCATTGAACGAGTGGCTGCATTCCAGCGCCCGCCTGCGGGAAATCTTGCCTGACGATCTATTGGTATTGCCTGCCCATGAGACACCGTTTTACGGCCTGCACGTGCGGCTCAACCAAATTATCGAGAGCCACAAAAACGCCCTATCGAGTCTGTTCGATTATCTGGAGCAACCGCGGCGGGCGGTGGATTGCTTTCCAGCGCTGTTCAACCGCAAACTGCAAGGTGATTCACTGGGTCTGGCAACAGGCGAGACACTCGCGCATCTGAACTGCTTGCTCGGCAGGCGGGGCATTACTCGCACTGCCGATGCGGAAGGCGTCAACTGGTACCAACAGAATCCGGAGACTGCTGACCTTGGCTAGACGAGTTTATCAGGGGGCGATCTTGCTGCGGTCACCTTTGATCAAGCTGCGGAAACGATCCAGCATGGATTCGAATTTGTAGTCTTTGAACTCGCCGGCATCCATGAAAATACCGTGT
The DNA here is from genome assembly GCA_041688425.1 of Halioglobus sp. Lineage (GTDB taxonomy): Bacteria > Pseudomonadota > Gammaproteobacteria > Pseudomonadales > Halieaceae > Marimicrobium. Next base: position 3,976 of record JBDNIE010000268.1, read on the forward strand.
TCCTGGCAAAGCTCATACCAGATGTGCTTCTGCTTGGAATCTGCGGACTTTTCCATCTGCTTGCCGCAGCGCGGGCAATTAATGTCAGCATGACTGTCCCATTTCCACCCTTCCTTGGCATCACCGATGTCCAGGGTGTGCCCAGCCTTGCTGGCCTTCAATTGATTGATCTCATCTTGATCAAACCACAGCCCATTGCAGAAGGAGCAGCGATCAATGGTGACGCCCTCGTGGGTGACTTCCTCCATGCCGTGATCACATTTGGGACACTTTAAACTGTGAAGCTCTGAATCATATTTCATACCGGGTTACCTTATTATTAGTGAGCTATCGCATTATAGGCGCTAATTATTCGGTTTCCACCAAAAACCTTGTGGCTCCCATTAGGGTCATGATTTTACCTTCACAGCTGCTTGCCTCACCCACTAGCCGGGCCGCAAAAATCTGAACGCGCGCCTCCTACTCTGAAATATTATTCAGGATCGCCATCACGCTTTCACGATCGAGCAGCCGGGGAACCGGATAAAGAGCACCCTCCTGAATGGCCAACGCGCAAATAGCGGTAAAATCTTCACGCTTTATCACCTCCATTTTTTCGGGAATGCCCACTTCTGTCCGTAAATTTCGCACAGCCTGAATAAACTTGTTCGCCAGAGCGCTGGGCTCTTCCCCTTGGCTGCCAACACCGATAAGTACAGCCAGCTCGGCCAGACTTTGTTGCGCCTCCACACGGCAAAACTCCAGCACATGCGGCAACACCAGCGAATTCGCCAGACCATGCGGAATCCCATACTTGGCGCCCAGCTGGTGCGCAATCGCATGCACGTTACCCACATTAACCTGATTAATCGCCAGACCCGCGTAGTAGGCGGCCATCGTCATTGCGCTGCGCGCCTCAATATTCTTGCCATCGCGACAGGCAATAGCAAGGTTGTCAAAGATCAACTTGATGGCCAGGCGTGAATCTTCCAAACGAGTCCCGCGCTCCCAAACACCGATATAGGCCTCAATACCGTGGGTCAGCGCGTCCATACCGGTTGCGGCGGTGATGTGTGGTGGCAAACCGACGATCAGGTCCGGGTCAAGCGCAACAGCGGCGGGCAGCAACATTTCGCCCATGATGATGCCTTTCTCATGCGTTAACACATCGGAGATCACAGCGCCCATGGTTGCCTCGGAGCCAGTCCCCGACGTAGTGGGGATAGCGTAGAGCTTTAGCACGGCATGCTTGATCTTGCCAATTCCCACCCAATCTGCAGGCGATTCATTACTGGTCGCCGCGGCGGCAATGACTTTGGCTGCGTCCATAGAGGAACCGCCGCCGATGGCGAGCACCACCTCGCTGCCGTGTTCTTTAGCCACAGTAGCGCCGGCGGCTACCTGATCAAAAGTGGGGTCTGGCAGCACGCCGTCGTAAAAGGCGACATCGACATCCGCGGCCAGCAGCGCGCCAATGGCTTTATCGACAACACCGAGATCACGCAGCGGCTTGTCCGTCACTACCAATACTTTTTTGGCTCCCGTACGCACAATATGTTCACACAACTGCTGTGAACTACCGCTTCCGGCGAATGCCGTGTGTCGCAGCGGGGGAGAAAAACGCACCACTACCTTCATAATAAACAGGTATAACGCGTGAAGTTTTTTTCTTAGAAACATCGGCATAGCGCACTCCAGTGACTGCAGGGGATCTTGCGACGGAACTCTGATGAGAGATACTAGCAAAAAACAGCCTCCGCGCCTCTCCCTGATGTGAAAGCTACTGCGACGCCCTCGGCAGCGGAAGGATCATCAGCGCGGCAACACTCAAGGTGACTGCAAGCGCGATCATCACCACATCATAACTGCCGGTCTGGTCATAGACATACCCGGCCAGGGGCGCGCCTATCAGACCGAAAGGTAAAAATAGTGGCATCTGCGCGCCATTCACCTGACTGATGATGGCTGCGTCAAAGTAACGGCTGTTGAGGTAGGGATGCATGGGAATAAAAGCACCGTTAGCGAAGCCCAGCAGGGAGAACGCCACAATCACTTCCGATAAACTGGCCGAGACATAAAGCATGCAAAGACCAACGGCCTGCATAGATAACAGCCCCACGGCCAGCCATTTGGCATAATTCCGAACCGCGTCTCCCAACCATGCCAGAAAGCTCTTCCCTACCAGACCGGCGAGACCGCCAATGGACAGAAACCAGCCTGTGTCTGCCAGGGAATAACCGCGATCGACAAAAAAAGTCGGCAGAGCCACTGACAACACAATCATCACGTTGAGGCCTAGTGCCACACATAATCCTATCAGCCAGAACGCGGTGCTGCGGTAAAAGGCGCTTGCGACAGGCACTTCCTGACTGCTCGCAGCTACCACTACACCGCGTGGCGTACCCGCGAGGATTGCCAACAACAAGACCGCAAGCAATCCAGCCGCAAGACATTGCAGTGTCGTGCGCCAGTCGAACAATGCCAGCAGACTGCCCACTAGCGGCGGTAGAATTATGGCCGCCACACTGATACCAATCGCCGCTAGCGCCAGTGCCCGCGCTTCGCGGCGCGGATAGAGTTTTATCATCATGCCGTTGACGACCACAGGTCCGTACATGGAGAGACCCAGTGAAAATCCCAGGAAACCCATGGCCACCCACACTAGTGTCGGCGCCTCGCCAATAGCGATCAGTGAAAACATCGCAAGGCAGGCGCCGACCAGCATGATATTCCGCACCGGCAGCCGATCAGCCAACTTACCAATCAGTGCGCCCAGAAAAGCCGGGACCAGCAACAGGGCCACCGGCCCGGTATTGAGCACTGCTACCCCAACTCCAAATTCCTGCGACAGTGGCTCTACAAAAAAGCCATAGATGGCCATGACGCCGGGGCCGAGACCGAGGCAGCACATGCCGGTTAGTACGGGGAGCCAGTTTTTTAGCATTTTTATAGGTGCTTCTGACGAAGCCAAAGGGGGGAGGGAGAGATCGAATCTCCAGGGTCAGGGGCCTGGAGATTCGAAAGCCGGATCAGCCGCGCTTGGGGCCACCATTGGTGCCAGGCCAGCGCGACCCGGAGATAGTGTCGGTATAAGGCAGGAATTTTTCCGGATCAAGCTTGCCCGCCAGCGTCATCTCGCGGTCCAGGAATGTCGGCCACCACAAATAGGCCGCCAACTGCTCCCGCATGGGCAGCAGGCTGGCCAGCGGATCCCAGGGGCTGTCGCGCAATACCAGTTTACCGTCGACTTCTTCGCGCCATGCCGTGCCGTACTCGCTGCGCACGCGCACCACGTGCGGCGGGAAATCATAGGCGGTCGCTGGGCCGCCGACACTTACTGCGCGGGAGTACTTCAGCCACCACTCGTTCTGCTGGAACGGCTCGCCAGCCGCAGATGGACCCTTGGAGACACCCTCGAACTCAACAAACGTATAGCCCTGGTGAATACAGCGCGCCTTGACCTGAGGCCCGAGGCGGTAGAACTCAGTGGTGCACGGGTACTTGGGCTGGCCATTGGTTTCCTGGCTGACAAATATCGCCGACTCCTGATCAATGCCGTAGCCGAGTGTGAACTCGCCCGCGATGCCGTTGTAGTTGGCATCCACACTCGTGACGATGCCGTACTCAGGCTCATCCGGCACCGGAAAGTTATAAATAGTGATGTTGACGTTGGGCTCGGCGCCTTGTTCTATGCCGGGTGGCAACAAAGCCGCAATCTTGTCCGGGTCGGTCCGGTACTGGATTTTCAGCATCGGCCAATTGACGATATCGCCGGGGTTGCCCTGAGGTGCACCTGATTCATTACTCATAGTCTTTCCCTTATAGATTGTTGTGGCTGAATGTTGCTCGGCTAAATCTGCGGGTCTACGCTACGCACCCACCCTATTGGGCACTGGGTTTTCCCTGTTGAGGATCATATCCACTCGCGAGCGGATTTTGGCATCGGTTTCCGGTGTGGTGGCCAGCAACCAGAAGGCATCTTTCTGCAACCCTTCGATCGCCATTTCGGCTACTTCATCCGGGTGCGTAGTTTGCAGTTCGATGCCAAATTCCGCGCACATTTTCTTCATGTCTTCAACGGAACTGATGCCAGAGGCGTTGCCTTCAATGTCTTTCTTTAAATCCTGCGGACGCACGCGGCCGGAATTGAACAAGCCGGTATCAACCACATGGGGGCCTGGGAACAGCGCACTGACCTTGACTGGACTCTGCGCGGCCTGCACCTGATAGTGCAGGTTTTCAGTAATCGCATGCACAGCCGCTTTGCTCGCGGTATAGATGGGCTGGTCCGGATACACCAGCAGCGCACCATTGCCCGATCCAGTAACGACAAAGTGAGCTTCCTCGTTGCGCGCCACCAGCCTCGGCATGAAGGCGGAAATGGAATTAATCACACCCCAGAGATTGACGTTTAGACACCACTGCCAGTCCTTTTCCGAATAGTCCCACATGGCGCCAGATTCACCCGCGCCGATGCCAGCGTTGGCAAATACCAGATCTAAACTGCCCAGAGTAGCCACTGCTTTATCGGCAAAATCGTTCAGGCTTTCCAACGAAGTCACGTCACAGAACTCGACTATCGCTTCGATCTTTTGGGCCGCGAGATCGGCGCTCACCTGTGCCATCGCGGCTTTGTCGACATCGCCTACGGCGATCTTCGCACCACGACGTCCCAGCGCAAATGCCAACGAGCGACCCACGCCGCTGGCTCCGCCGGTTATGACCGCAACCTTATTGCTGAAATCCTGCATCGCTACGCAATCTCCCGCTTGTCTTTCGACGTCAGATAGAACTGGCGTATCCACTTGCGGAACATCACCAGAGACTTGTCTTCCTTGCAAAAAATCGGCCGGTGCTTATGCACCTTGTTGGCCCAGATCGGATAGTCGTCGTTAAGGCCGGAGATGATCCCTTCCATAACATCGTCGCCCGCCACATCCTCAATAGCGCGGGTTACGGTCAATGTCCACCGCATGCGGGTTTCATGCTTGCTGATCGGCTGCGCGCTGTTGTACATCACCATTTCCGCGCCCGGGCCGTAGGTTTGGCGCACCATAGCGAAACCCGGGTTATACACAATCGCGTGCAATTGTGAAGGGAAGTCTGCGTTTGACGCATCGGAATTGAGATGCAGTGTACGCCCGTCGTCATCAATGGTAACCACCGATGGCGGCGTATCCAACATCTTGTGTACAAACTGGAAGTGCACCGGGTCGCAGGAGTTTTCGGCGATATCCTGCACGTGGGCCGGGACTAGAAACTCAGTGTAACGGGGCTCGGTCCAGTCTGGATTGCCCAATTCAGGCAGTTCCGGCAAGGACCACTGTGGGCCGGTGTTTTCCGGGTGGAACCAGATATACACCTCGCCATTTTTCTCTTCACAATGCCAAGTGCGCAGGCGAGCGCGCTCGGGGATCTCATCGCAATAGGGGATCTCGACACATTGGCCATCGGTACCATAGCGCCAGCCATGGAAGGGGCAGCGAATAGACTCACCCACGACCCGCCCCTGCACACTAAGATTTGCACCCAGGTGCGGGCAGAAGGCATCCTGCAAGACGGGTACCCCAGAGCGCGTGCGGTAAAGCACCAGCTCGCGGTCCAGCGCCTGCACGGGTTTGACCTCACCCACTAGCAGTTCGTAGGAGCGCGCGACGGAATACCAACCCATGGGGAATTCCGGCGTCGTGTTCGTTTTGGATTCACATGCATCTACGATTGTCATAAAACCTCTGTGGATATGCCGTTCCTGTTGCTGGAAAACTCAGTTAAAGAGTGCGGTAGTGGGTCCAATCTCGTCGGCGATAGACTGCAAGTGCTGACGATCAAGACCGTAAAAATTAATGGCGTTTTCACCGAGAATCTTGCGGCCATCCTGCTCGGGGAAATTGCTGAAGTTGTCCTTGAAGTACTGCGCCGTGTTCGGCCAGCTGCCCTCAGGATGAGGGAAGTCACTGCCCCACATGACCTTTTCCACGCCCACTTCATCGCGCATGTCCAGATCGGGGCGCAACACGCAAGAGGCACCAATACCGATGTTGCGTGCGAAGTACTCGCTGGGCTTGAGCGACAGATGCTTGCGGAAATTACCCAGCTTGGCGGAGATTTGTCCCTCGGTGTAATGGAAGTCCATCAGGCGCAGCCAGGACGGCAACATGAACATGGTGCCGCCTTCCACAATCATCGTCTTGAGTTTGGGAAAACGCTCAAAGACACCGCCCCAGATCATAAAGGTCAGCGGGCGATACAGCCACCACATAACCTCGGACACATAGATGCCCATGCCGCCCGGCATGACGTCACGCTTGTCTTCAACCGGAAACCCGGGGCCGAAGTATTCCGTGTGTGGCGCTGGCCCGGAGTGAAAGTGAACAATCACTCCGAGATCTTCACAGGCCTCCCAGAAAGGGTCGTATTTAACGTGGTGATAGGCATCATTTGCGCCCCACAACGTGGGAATCATGACGGCCCTGAGACCGTTGTCCACACACCAGCGAACGGCCTCTACCGCCTGCTGCACATCCCACAGAAGGGGAATTGAGGCGCAGCCGATATGGCGCGCAGGATCATTGGCACACCATTCTGCCAACCAGCGATTGTGCGCCATAGCACCAGCCCACTGCAGCTCCGGCACCATGTCGCGAGGCGATAAACCCAGGCCAGCGCCAAACGGCGGGGTGTTCTTCTCAGTGATACCATCGGGAAAAATGACCTCAGCCGCGATGCCGTCATTGGCCAGCATGTTTAACCGTTCCTTATAATCCCAGGCGCCCGTCAACTCCCGCTTGATCGGGGCCCGCCAGGCATCATTAATTTCCTTAATCAGGAAAGTGGACTCGGCTTTTTCCATCATATCGATGGTGATGGGTACCGCCACATCCATCAGATCGTGGTATTTCGACTCGACATAGGGTTTGTAATCGGCGATCGGCAGGCCGGCATGGCAATCCGTAGACACCACTATCAGACGTTCAGACATTTGTTTCCCCTCGGTTCTCACACGGCTTTGCGAGGCAATGGCCTCACGTATGAGCAAACTTGCACATTTGTATACAAACTAGTTTAATGGGTCAGCGAATGCAACAGCCTTACGGAAATTTCATGGTTACCGCAGAGGCGCCGGTTGGGCGTCGCGAAAAACGCAAGCAGGAAATCCGCTCCCGTATCGAGGAGGCAGCCTACAGGCTGTTTCGCGCGCACGGCATCGAAGAGACGAGTATCGAACAGATCTGTGTAGAGGCCGACGTCGCCAGACGCACTTTTTATGGCCACTTCCCTAATAAGCACTCACTGATGGGCGGTCTGGGCATCTCCCGTCTTTACGACCAGTCTGAACCCATGCTGCGCCTGTTGATGGACAATCACCAAACCACGCGCCACCGACTCGAAGCGATGATCGATTATATCGAGTCGAACTTTGCCGGCTATGAAGACATCGACCGCCAACTTATCCTGCTCGCGCCTTCTACGTTTGCCGAGGACACTGAGCGACAACGCGAGATTGGCGACAACGCCATGGCCAATTTTGTGCGCCTGATAACGGCAGGCGTAGATATGGGCGATGTACAGACGGATTTTTCTCCCGAAATCCTGGCCGCGATGGTGGTGGGCACACTCAATATGCTGACCATCAGTTGGTCCATGAACAGCGATTACCCGGTGTTCGCCAAGCTCGAGGAAGCCCGCGCGCTATTTGAGCGCCTGATCTGCAAGGACACCCCGTAAGACCCATCGCGCCATTGCAGCATCGCCATGATGACGGCACTCTGCCCCTGCATATCTGCATTTATCTGGAGACCGCGCCATGGGACCCCTCAAAGGCCTGACCATCATTGAAATCGCCGGAATCGGCCCGGGGCCATTCGCGGCCATGCTGCTGGCGGACATGGGCGCCGACATTATTCGGGTCGAGCGCCCGGGCGGCAGTATGTTTACCGCAGCGCACAATCCCAAGCTGGATTTTCTCAATCGCAACAAGCGCTGTATCAGTATCAACCTGAAGCACCCGGATGGGGTTGCTACCGTACTGACGCTGCTTGAGAAGGCCGATGCGCTGCTGGAAGGCAATCGCCCCGGCGTTATGGAGCGGCTGGGGCTGGGGCCAGATACCTGCCTGGCGCGCAATCCCGCGCTAGTTTACGGGCGCATGACCGGCTGGGGCCAGGAGGGCCCGATGGCGCGCGCGGCCGGACACGATATCAACTACATCGCCCTGAGCGGCGCACTGCATGGGATTGGCCGAGCCGGAGAAAAACCAGCTATCCCACTGAATTTGGTTGGCGATTTTGGCGGCGGCGGCCTGATGCTGGCCTTCGGAATGGTGTGCGCACTGCTGGAGGCAAAAAATTCTGGGCTGGGGCAGGTTGTAGATGCAGCAATGATCGACGGCGCGGCGGCGTTAATGGCCAGCACCTTCGCGGCGAATCAGATCGGCTTCTGGTCAGACGAACGCGGCACCAACCTGCTCGATTCCGGCGCGCATTTTTATGAGGTCTACGAGACAGCCGACGGCAAGTACATCTCACTCGGCTCCATCGAGCCACAGTTCTATGCTGCGCTACTGGAAAAACTTGGCGATGATGCTCACTACTTCGAACAACAGTTCGATATGCAGAACTGGCCAAAGATGAAAGAGCAAATGACCGCGATCATTCTGCGCAAGACGCGCGATGAGTGGGATAACGTGTTTGCAGGTGCCGACGCCTGCTACGCCCCGGTGCTGTCGATGGCCGAGGTACGCCATCACCCTCACCACAAGGCGCGCGAAACGTTCCTTGATGACGGCGAGGTTTGGCAGCCAGCGCCAGCACCACGCTTCAGTCGCACGCAAGGTGAGATTCATCGCTGCGCCGCCGCGGTGGGAGAGCACAGCGAGGAAATTTTACGCGAGTTCGGCTTCACGCAGGATGAGATCGCGGCGCGCGTCGAAAGTGGCGCTGTCCATCTCCAGTCGCCCTAGACTACACTGGTCAATAAGAATAGTTTGAGGATGCCGGAAGGTCAGGCCTCCAAAACGCCGGAGTGCCTGAATGCCGGGCCACCGGGGTGCCGGCCACC
>JBDNIE010000269.1:0-7337 GCA_041688425.1 Halioglobus sp.
CAGCTGCCAAAGCTTCCGGACGCCGAGACTGTGCGGCGCATGATGAGCTTTATGGTGGGAGAACACGTACCCGAGGAGTACGTGCCCATGATGATGGAGGAAATGAATCTGGCGGGCGAAGACAGTCGTGCCCTGCACTGGGCGAGCGAAGTGCCGCAGTCACAGCGACAGCAGTTCCCGGTGATAGTGATCGGCGCAGGTGTCGGTGGAATTCTGGCTGGTATTCGACTGCGCGAGGCGGGCATACCGTTTCGGATACTAGAGAAAAACCCTGATGTCGGCGGTACCTGGTTTGAGAACACGTATCCTGGCGCGCGTGTCGATACCCCCAACTATTTCTACTGTTACTCGTTTGAACCCAATCATGATTGGAGCCAGTACTACAGCGCGCAACCGGAGTTGCAGGCATACCTCAAGAACTGCTGCGAGGAATACCAACTCGACGAGCACCTGCAGTTCGACACAGCTGTCACTGACGTGATTTTTGACGAAGCTGAGCAGTTGTGGCGGGTGCAGATAAAGCGTCCGGGCGGCATCAGTGAAACGCTTACCGCTCGTGCCGTTATCAGCGCAGTGGGCCAGTTGAACCAGCCGAAGATACCCGAATTTCCGGGCCGCAGTGATTTCAACGGCCCTCAGTTTCACTCCGCAAAATATGAACACCAGCACGATCTGCGCGGCAAGCGTGTCGCCGTCATTGGCACGGGCGCCAGCGCCTTCCAGCTGGTTCCGGCGATTGCAGAGCAGGTGGCGGAGATAAAGGTGTTCCAGCGCTCGCCGGTATGGATGTTTCCCAATCCGCAGTACCACGCAGCGGTACCTGATGAGGTGAAATGGTTGCTCAAGCATCTGCCTTACTATGCGCGGTGGTATAGATTCATGCTGTTCTGGCCGGCGAGTGATGGCTTACTACCCTCGCTGGTAACTGATCCGCAGTGGCCGCATCAGGAACGTTCGGTGTGCGAGCTCAACGACGTGGCGCGTCAGCACATGACGGCCTGGATTGAAAGTCAGGTGCAGGGCGATACTCAGCTGCGGGATAAAGTGGTTCCCCAATATCCTCCGTTCGTCAAACGTATGCTGCAGGACAACGGCAGTTGGTTGCGCGCTCTGCAGCGCGATAATGCGGCCTTGATTACCGATCCCATCGACCGGGTCACTGACAACGGCATTGTTTGCGGTGATACGCTGCACGAGGTAGACATCATCATTTATGCCACCGGTTTTGATAACCACCGCTGGCTTTATCCAATGAACATTGTCGGCCGCAATGGCCGCATACTGGCTGAGCAATGGGCAGATGACCCGCAGGCTAATTTGGGTATTACCGTGCCGGGCTTTCCAAATCTGTTCTGCATTTATGGGCCTGCCACTAATCTGGCGCATGCTGGTAGCCTGGTATTCAACTCTGAATGCCAGGTGCGCTACATCATGGGTTGTCTGGGCGTACTGCTAGAGAATAACTATCAACTGATCGAGTGTACCGAGGAAGCCAGCGAAGAATACAACGAACGTTTGCAGGCGTGGGTTCAGCAGTTGGTGTGGGCCCATGACAGTACCGACAACTGGTACAAGAACAGTGAGGGTAAGGTGACAGCTAATCTTCCCTGGCGCTTGGTTGACTACTGGAAGTGGACGCGTGAACCGGATCTGAGTCAGTACACGCTGAGTTGATAGAGCGCAGCGGCACGCCGTTTTTGCGCTGGAAGGCGCGCTTTCCTCATGGGCTGCATTGGCCACTATGCGGCAACCTCTTTATAATGGTTGGATTGTTGTCTTAAGAGGATAAATCGTGGCTTCAAAAAAACGACTCCACTCTCTCACTTGCATGGGTGCTCTTGCGCTGATGCTTCTGCTGCGCCATCCGGAGGTCTTCGCCGCGACAGATTACGTCGCGGAGACCGCGAGTAACGTGCAGATCAGCGAGGCTGATCTCAATTCGTTGTTATTGCCGCTGACCAAGATGCAACTCGAGGTGGAAGCGGCCGCATGGCAAAGCGTGCTTGAGGAAAAGGTAAGGCAAATAGGTGCTTTGGAGATACGAAGCCGTAAAGGTGATCAGAGTGTCGGGCTGATCGGGCAAGTCGGTGAACAGCTGAAAGAGAGCGTTTTGGCCCTGCTGCCAGATGCCGCAGGCGGAGCGGTAAGCGATGAAGCCAGCACCGCGGATACATCAACACTAGCTGCTAGCGGTAAATCCGATGATGCGGCAATTCAGGCGAGCACTGCGCCGAGTGAGAAAATTGCCGTCATGCGGGTCGCGCAGGGAGGCATCAACAAGCGCTTCGGAATCGTTTTGGATTCGCTTGACGCCAAGGGAGGTGACGTCAAGGACTATAGGCTCTATTTGTCGGCGGTCTCTGGCATCAAGCTGAGTGTCGACGAAACCACAGCTGCGATGCTGGCATTAAGGGGGTGGATCAAGTCTGAGGATGGCGGGCTGCTGCTTCTCATCAATATTTTGAAATTCGTCGCAGCTATCTTCATTGTGTTGTTCATCTCTCGATTGCTGGGCCGCCTCACCGACCGCCTTGTTGCCAGGCAGCCAGTGTCGATGCTGCTGGAGAACTTTATCCAGGTGGGTGTCCGTCGCACGGTATTCTTTATTGGTTTCATTGCGGCACTGCCCTTGATTGGCGTCAATATCGGCCCGGTTCTCGCGCTAATCGGCGCGGCAGGCCTGGTGATCGGTTTGGCACTGCAGGGTACTCTCAGTAATTTTGCCAGTGGCGTGCTCATTCTGATCTACCGGCCTTATGATACGGGTGATGCCATCACAGTGGCGGGAGTGAGTGGTAAAGTCAGTGGCATGAACCTTCTCTACACCACTATTAATACTTTTGATAATCAGCTAATTACGATACCCAATAACAATGTTTGGAATGACGCTATTACCAATATCACCGGCAGCGATACGCGCCGCATCGATATGGTGTTTGGCATCGGCTATGGTGACGATTTTGGCGCAGCACAGAGTATCCTGCACTCGATTCTGGAGAACCATCCCAAGGTCCTGAAAACTCCGGAGCCGGTTATTCGGTTGCACGAACTGGCTGACTCTTCAGTAAACCTGATCTGTCGCCCCTGGTCCAAAACGGCAGACTACTGGAATGTCTACTGGGACGTTATGGAAACTGTGAAGCGCGAGTTCGACAAACAGGGTATTTCGATTCCATTCCCGCAGCGCGATGTCCACTTTTTTCCTGCCGCTGCTGAAGCGCCTGACGTTTCTGATAAGTCAGTATAGGGTTTCTCGGGCTATAGCGTATGAGCGGCGGCGACGAGGTTCGCAAACAGAAGCGCATGGGCATCGTGATGCAGGCACTGGCCTGGCTGGTGTTGCTGGGGTTCGGCCTATTCTATTTTAGTGATTTGCTTGACGAACAGCGCAACCCCAACCAGTCCCTGCAGACACGGCATGCCGAAGACGGATTTCGAGAAGTGGTGCTGCAGCGCAACAAGTTTGGTCACTACGTTACTGACGGTCAGATCAATGGTATGCCGGTAACGTTCATGCTGGATACCGGCGCGACGGGAGTGGCCATTCCCGAGGCGATTGCCGCATCTCTGGGTTTGCGCCGAGGTAGAGCCTTTCCGACCCAGACGGCCAACGGCATGTCGACCAGCTACGCGGCGAATCTCGATAGTGTCAGTGTCGGTGGGATTGAATTGCGCAATGTGTCCGCGGGGATCACGCCGGGCTTGCAGACCGATGAAATATTGCTGGGTATGTCGTTTTTGAAACATATTGAGTTTACCCAGCGTGGAGACGAACTTATTTTGAGGCAAATGCCATAAGCGTATGTGCTAAGAAGAGTTTGGCGCTGTTATCAAGGAGGGAGTTCGTTATGCAATATAGAAAACTGGGTCAATCCGGCCTTAAGCTGTCCGAGGTGTCGTTCGGTTCATGGGTCACCTTCAATAAGCAGGTGGACTCGAAGTTGGCGGAAAGAATGTTTGGTATCTGCTTTGATGCGGGTATAAATTTTTTCGACAATGCCGAGGGCTATGAAGCCGGAGAGTCCGAGGTGGTGATGGGCAAGGCATTAAGAACACTTGCGCGGCCCAGAGACAGTTATTGTGTTTCTTCCAAAGTATTTTTTGGCGCAACGCTCAACCCCGCGCCGACGCAACTTGGCCTGAGTAAAAAACATGTCACTGAAGCCTGTCATCAGGCCATGCAACGTTTAGGCGTTGATTATCTGGATTTATATTTCTGCCACCGCGCCGATCCTGACACGCCCATAGGTGAAACGGTATGGGCGATGCATAATCTCGTCACGCAAGGCAAAGTACTGTACTGGGGTACGTCCGAATGGGCCGCCGATGAGATCGCCGAAGCCCATAAATTTGCTGACAAGAATCACTTAACACCACCCTCTATGGAGCAACCGCAATACAATCTTCTGGATAGAAAACGCTTCGAGGTGGAGTATGCGCCGCTCTATGAGAAATACGGTATGGGTACCACGACCTGGTCACCACTGGCTTCAGGCGCGCTCACGGGAAAATATCTTGAGGGCATTCCAGAAGGGTCCAGGGCATCACTGAAGGGCTACGAATGGCTCAGGAAAACGATGGTGGAGTCAGATCGAGGACAGGAAAGAATGAAGCGGATTACTGCGCTCGTTCCCATTGCCGAAGAACTCGATATAAGCCTTTCCAGACTCGCCATCGCCTGGTGCTTGCTAAATAAGAATGTCTCTACCGTGATTCTGGGTGCCTCCACGGTCGAGCAGTTGGAGGAGAATCTGAAGGCGATTGATGTGATGCCCTTGTTAACAGAGGTTGTGCAAGCCAAGCTGGCAGGTATCTGACGCTTTAATAGTAAAGCCGATGTTTCTGGCGTGTAGGCGTGTTGCCTGCAAACCTGCCCAAGAAGCCGGCGCTCAAAAGGAAGACCATAATGCGCTACGTAGTGATTGTGTTGGCTGTAGTTCTTTTAGGTGCCACTGTTAGTCTGTATGTCATAAGTCGTCCCGAGCCAGTGTCATTGTTACCACCGGCGCCACTCTCGGAAGCAGTGTTGGCTAGTTTGCCCCAAAATCGCAAAGGTCAGGTGCTGATTTACGGCGCGTATGGATTCACGGGTACGGGTATTGCCAACCTGGCCTCTGAATACGGCATTGAGCCGGTTCTGGCGGGTCGTAACGAAGCCAAACTGAAGCCCCTGGCTGAATCTCTGGGTTACAACTATGTTGTGCTTGATTTGGAAAACAATCATGACAACCTGGTGGAAGTCCTCAGGCACTTTGAAATTGTTTTGCACATAGCGGGCCCCTATACCTTTACGGCCAAGCCCATGCTGGACGCGGTGGTGGAGGCGGGCACCCACTATTTAGACCTGACGGGGGAAATCCATGTGATCCAGGCGCAGCTGGATCGCGATGAAGAATTCAAGCAGGCGAATATTATGGTGATGCCAGCGGTTGGCTATGACGTGGTGCCCTCAGACTGCCTTAATGTTTATGTGGCCGGGAAAATAACCAGCCCTACAGATCTTATGGTTGTGCTCAACGGCAACTACACCGCCGCAGAAGGCGCGCAGCTCAGTCGCGGCACACTCAAATCCGGGCTGGAGATGCTGGGCCGACCTCTTCTGAAGCGTGAAAATGGCAGGATGGTTGCAATGAATCCACCCAAGGTCATTCACAGAGACGAAAACGAGCAGCAGCAGACACTTGTGCAGATTCCGTGGGCCGACATGATGACCAGCTATGTAAGCACGGGTATTCCCAATATTGAGGTGTTCCAGGTGCAGGAGGGAGACCTGCCTTCCTGGTTGCTCCGCGTGGCACGATCGGATGCGGGCCGCCGCGTGCTGGGATGGCTGATCGACAATTTCGCGCCTGAGGGGCCGCCGCCCGGTGCGCAGGAAATGCGCCAGACGAGGATAGTATCGGCCGTCCGTAATGACGCTGGCGACTCTGCATCAGCCGAACTGATTACACCAGAAGCCTACCTGCTCACTTTCCACAGCGCATTGATAGTGGCGCGGCGTGTCATCGAAGGCCGCTGGGAACCCGGCTTCCAAACAGTGGGCAAGGTATATGGTCCTGATCTGGTGCTGGAGGTTCCCGGCGTCAGCCGCAACGATTTATAGCCGTCGCTCCAGCTGCTACCTCACTCGAACAGCGAAGCCCAATTGATCCCATTGATATGGCCGCCACCGTCCACGTAGAGGGTGTTGCCGGTCATATAACGAGCATCCTTACTGGCGAGGAACAGTGCGACACCAGAGATGTCTTCGTAAGGATCACCCATATAGCCCATGGGAATTTGCTTGTTAACGCGCGTGGCCATTTCCGGAGCAAACTCCTGCATGGCCAGAAAGGCTGCGGTGATAGCGCCAGGACAAATCGCGTTGACCGTAATGCCATGCGGGGCCCACTCCCGCGCAGCGCTGCGGGTGAGGCAGCGCAGGGCCTCCTTGGCAATATTGTAGTCAGCGGTTTGTGGGTGTGCGTTCACGCCGTTGAGTGAGCACAAGTTAATAATGCGGCCAAAGCCCGCTGCTTTCATCGAGTCAAACGCGGCGTTCATTGCCCAGCGTGCGGCGAAAAATCCACCGTCGAGCTGGCGCTGAAACGCTTCATCGGATTTCTCTTCAAGTGGTGCCAATGCGCTCGGCGGCACCGCGTTGTTGATCAGGACATGCACCGTGCCGAACTGATCAATAGCGCCGCTCACCAGTGCTTGAACTTGATCCTTTTGCGTAACATCACAGTGTCGGTAAACCACCTTGCCGCTGTGCGCGCTGAGCGCAGTAACCAGAGATTCCCCGGCTTCGTCATTGATATCGGCGGCGACTACCTGATAGCCCTCCTCGGCAAACCGTGTGGCAAAGGCTTTTCCTAATCCATCCGCTGCACCAGTGATCACGACTATCTGTTCCATCTTGCTCTCCTGTAACACCATTGCGTGAAAACAACTTTCAGCAACAGACTTATGTCTGATAAAGCGTTTACAGAAAGCTTAGCATAAGTGTGGTGGGAGAGCGTTCAGAAACGGCCTTTAGAGAATTCACCGCTGCCATGCGGACAAAGCTGATGGCAATTGATCGCCGTTGACGGATGTATCGCGGTATCAGTCGGTCATGGAAAGAAACGCGAAGAAGAAACGGGGACAACAAACGGGGACAAAACAAACGGGGAAACAAACGGGGACAGACCACGTTTTCAAAACAAACGGGGACAGACACAAACGGGGACAGACCACGTTTTTAGAAGCGTGGCCTGTCCCCCGCTTCCAGAGTCGATTGAGCTCGCACTGAAGTCGGGGCAACTGTTCGAACCGCAAAGCGTGCAAGCACTGGCGGATGGCCTGTCGGTGGTCGC
>JBDNIE010000270.1:0-2172 GCA_041688425.1 Halioglobus sp.
CGCGAAGCGCTGGAGCTGACGGTCCAGGAATTGTAGAGATACTTATTGATAGCGATATTGATAGCGGTATAGAAGGAATACTGCAGTAATGCTCGGCCCGGCGAAGTAAAGAAATGTTAAAAAAAGCGGACTCTTGTTAAGCCGGGTGACAAGCCCCGGCGGGTTGTTCACACTGTACAGACATTCTGTGCCACAACCGGGATAGCAAGGCATGAGCGCCAATTTACTAATAATCGACGACGATCAGGAACTCTGCACCCTACTGTCCGATTTTCTGTCATTGGAAGGGTTCATCGCTCACGCTCTCCACGATGGCGCTGAGGCCGTTCAGCACTGCCGCGACCACGCGTATGACGCGATCGTACTGGACATTATGTTGCCCGGGTTACAGGGGCTGGACGTATTGCGGCAAGTGCGGCAGTTCAGCAGCGTTCCTATTCTAATGTTGACCGCCCGCGGTGAAGATACTGATCGCATCATGGGGCTGGAGCTTGGGGCTGACGATTATCTGCCAAAGCCCTGCAACCCCCGTGAGTTGGCAGCCCGCTTACGCGCCATCCTGCGTCGTGCCAATCCAGCTGCCGACGACACAACGACTTCCATGCTTGAAGCCGGACACATTATGATTTGCCCTGCGCAGCGCAGCGCCACGTTTGGCGGCGTCGATCTGCAGCTGACCAGCGCGGAATTTAATGTTTTACACGTATTGATCACTCACGCAGGCACAGTAGTGTCCAAGGAGAGGCTCAGCCAAGACGCAATGGGCAGAGCCCTCTCGGCCTACGACCGCAGCATTGATGTTCACATTAGCAAGGTCCGCAAAAAACTGGCGGCCCAAGGCGGCGTCGATTTGATCGTTAGCGTGCGCGGCAGTGGCTATCAGTTGAGGATTGGCGCGGGGGAAGCCTGACCATGATCTTGCGGGGAAAAATGTTCCTCAGAATGTTCATTGGGTTTTGGCTGGTATCGATGACCATCCTCGGCAGTTGGATGGTGGCATCCAACTATTTCGAATCGCTGCCTCCCGCCCGGGAATGGGATGAACACAGGCCGCCGGGGCCGCCGCATCGCTTTATGCTCCGGGTCATCTACAACCTGCAAAATCAGGACGATGCGGCATTAGGATCCACGCTGGCGGACATCCGCCGCAAGCACGACATTCAGGTCTATCTCGTATCACGCAATGGGACCGACCTCCTCCAGCGCAAGCTGCCTGTAGAGGTAGCGCGCATCGCAAAAAATCAGCTCACGCCAAGCGGCAGAAGGATTGTAAACCTGCCCAAGCGGCATCTTGCGGCCTATCGTATCTACCGGCCGGATGGCAGTATCGCCAGTGCGGTTTTTATTTTTCCAACACATCGCGGGCTTATCACGAACATTCTGGGCGATAGCATGAGCCTGCGCATCGCGCTTGCAGTGTTGATCAGCGGCCTGGTCTGCTTTTTCCTGGCGAGAATGATGACCCGCCGCCTCAAGGACTTGCAGCTGGCATCCCGACGGCTTGCCGATGGCGCACTGGACACCCGTTTACAAGTCCGCGAGAAAGGGGGTGATGAGACGGATGAACTAGGCCGTGACTTCAACACTATGGCGGAACAACTGCAGTTGCGGATTCAGGCGCAAAAGCGATTACTCTCTGATGTCTCTCACGAGCTACGCTCTCCTCTGACGCGTCTGCGAATTGCGCTGGTGCTGGCGCAGGAGAAGCCCGCAGAAGCACCCGATTATATGCAGCGTATAGAGCAAGAGGCAGTGCGCCTTGAGGAACTGATCGGACAGTTGCTTTCAACACAGGCACAGGATCTTGTTCTAGACATGCACATCGATCTCATTCCACTGCTGCGGCAGCTCTGCGCAGATGCCAATTTTGAAGGCGAGGCTGAAGGTAAAACATTCAGCTTCACTGCCGATACCGATACCGATACCGATACCGATACCGGACAGGCTATTGTCGACAGTTGCGGTGACCTCTTGCAGAAAGCCTTTGACAATATTCTGCGCAATGCTCTGCAACATACGCCAGCCCAGTCTGAGGTGCGCGTGTCACTGGTCTACAAAGCCCAACGCTACTGGGTAACGATCGAGGACTGCGGGCCTGGCGTTCCCGAAGATGAACTGAACACTATATTCCGCGAGTTCTACAGAGTGGATACCGCTCGCACGCGGCAATCC
>JBDNIE010000271.1:0-12715 GCA_041688425.1 Halioglobus sp.
ATGGAATGCGGCAATCCGGACTCCGATACAACACTTCTATCTGCATGATGACTTCGGCGGAGTTTATCAGAAGCTCTTCGCCCAGCTGCTCAGCCTCGAACCGAGAGTGCAGGGCAAGTGGCTGATCGATCACGACAAGTGGTTGGCAGACTACATCCAAAGGCGCAGGGCAAGTCAGGGCCGCAACGACCTTCGCGGCGTTATCAAGGACCCAACAGCAATCTTCTCTGCGCCCTGGATGGTAAGGAATCTGAACGTAGCACCCATTGTCGTGTTGCGTCATCCGCTTGCGATCGTCAAGAGCCTACTAAGGCTGGGTTGGGCCGATCAATTTAATCCGATGTTTATCACCAAGCAACCGCTTCTAATGGCCGATATCTATGCAAATATTTCCGAACAGGATCGTCAACTGCTGCTTCCGAAATGGCAAGCTTATGGCCCTCTGGATCGCGCCTTGCGTTGGGTACGCATAATGTATTTGTCACTGGCACACTTTAAGCAGGAATATCCTCAATGGGACTATGTCTGCTATGAAAAATTGACCCAAAACTCGGTTGCAGGCTTTTTGTCGATCGCTACGCGGCACAATTTGGCGCTCGACGAAGCAGCACTGGCTCGCGCGTTTGATTCAAAAGGAAACAATTTTGATCAATCTGCTGCGCATCAAACGGTTCTTTCTCCGCAGGTTAGTGAGCTGTCCAGACTCTTCGAAGACGATCATTTTTCTGCCGAGTGGCCCCAGCTCTATGAGCAGTGGTTCTCTGACATTGCTCTGGTGTTTGCTGATAACTGTGAGTGGGCTTGAACGGTGGGGCAGGGATATCAGGACAGAGACTACGAGCTTATAGACTACGAGCTTTATGAGCTGAGTGGGTTTGCCAGACCCTTTCGGGGTCCGCAGCCTAAGAGTCTCGATAGGGGAACTTTCGGGATTTGCGTTGGCGCCGCCCAGACCTTTGGTTGCTACACACCGCAACCATTTCCCCAACTGTTGTCAGAAGCGCTCGGTCTACCCGTGATGAATATGGGGGTCGCTGGCGCAGGGCCATCTTTCTTTCTGCGGCGTAATCATTTTGTTGATTTAATTAATCAATCTGGCTTTGCTGTGTTGCAGATAATGTCCGGGCGCAGCGAGAGCAACTCGCTGCTGGAAAGTGCAGGAGGTGAAATGCTGATCCGGCGCAGCGATTCAGAGCGTATCGGTGCTGCGCCGGCCTGGCAGCAGTTACTCGACACCCTTTCGCGCGGTGATCTCGATGCTTTGGTCGCAGAAACCAGATTTAACTGGCTGAGCAATATGAAATTGCTGTTGGAAAGGATTACCGTGCCAACCTTGCTGTTCTGGTTTTCCGAGAGAACACCGGATTATCACCCCGCTTACAGCAGCATTCATTCGCTTTTCGGAGCATTCCCTCAATTTGTTGACAGGGCAATGATGGACTCGCTAGTCGAGCTTGCACCTTGCGTAGAGTTAGTCAGTTCAGAGGGTTTGCCCCAGACGTTGACCAGCCGGTTTACCGGTCAGGCAGCAAGCATCACTATGCGCAAGGATTTGGGGGGCGGAGAGAAACGATTAAACAACTACTATCCTTCACCTGAGATGCACAGACTTGCCGCGTCGGGTCTGCTCCCGCATGTGTATAAGATGATGGCTGCTCCGTAATGGGTTTAATAACCAGCTGCTAGCAGAAGGGCTTGCGCCTCGCAAGCATCCTCTAACTCAAAGTTGATTATTGGACAGAGGAAAAATAAGATGTCTAGACACTAGAATTCCTGGGCGACCCCTGCCTCCGCATTTCAACTATTAGGGAAACAAGTAGTTAATGAGAACAGTAATCGCTCATGGCCATATATTCAAAAATGCTGGGACAACTCTGGACTGGGCTTTAAGGCGGAATTTTGGAGAGGGTTTTTGTGACCATCGCGAAGACACACGCATGCGGCTTGAAGGCGCACCCTATCTGACCCAGTATTTACTGGATAACCCTGGCATTAAAGCTATCTCTTCCCACCACTTGTGTGACACCTCTGCGATTGAAGGCATTGAAATTATTCCCATTTACATGCTCAGGCATCCGATAGAGCGAATAGTGTCTGTATACAACTTTGAACGTAAGCAAGCATCATCCACTCCCGGTGCGATAGCGGCAAAAAATGTAACTTTAGAGACTATGTGCAATGGAGAATGGATCCGAAAAGCAGCCGAACGATTAGAAACTACCCAACGATATATCTTGCGGGAGCCCACACCAGAAAGATGTCTAACGAATGTACTTTGGATATTTTCAATTCTGCAGTACTTAAGGTACGAACCAGTTTAGTGGGTTTAGTTGAAAAATTTGACGAATCTATGATCAGATTTGAAGAGTCTCTCCAAAAGCGAAATATTGAACTGGATTTGAGCGATATCAAGCAAAATGTCAGCAGTGAACGATTCAAGCGAAATAGAAACGAGATTTCTTATACGGCAGAAGAATTGGCAGACCTCTTCAAAGAAGTGTTGAGTAGCCACGCATATGACTTGGCTCTGTATTGTGCCGTTAACCAGCTATTCGAAAAAGAAGTTATTCACGGCTATTCAGATAAATTGGCAGACTTAAAACGCCGGTGCGCTGCGTTTTAGACGATAAACTTATCTGAGAGCACGAATAATTGTGTGTTGATGGTCGGTTCACACCAAAGCGACTGAAGTGGTGCGCCGATACCCCGGGAAATTGGCAAATACCAAGGGCGGCTCTCCTGGCGAGGGCTTGCCGCAAAATCAGGAAATATGTGGGCGACATGTTAACCATAATGAGCAGGATATCTCCACGCTGCAGTGGCTGTTACCAACCACCGGAGAGGGAGGCGGACCTATTATTTGCACACTTGGCAGTCATGGTGAGTGGTATCTTCCAGAAAATTTGTTTAAAATCTTCCGCTTCCCGCTATTTATTTCGAAATACGATGTTGATGGATAATCAGGAGATTCTGATTCGTGGATGGTGATGTCGAAATGGTCGGCACTGAAGCTATGTCCGCGGTCGCACCACAGGAGCTGATGTGCCTTTCCAACCTCGAACCTGTCAAGGCATACGTCGATTTTGCGTGCGTATCGGGTGAAGGTGATGTCGCTCTCATCGGTTGGCTGTGCGATCCGCAGGACCAGGTGCAGGGGTTCGACGTCGTTGGCGATCCACAACAAGGTTCCGCAGCGCAACAGGGGTCGAGTGTGGGGAGTTCCCCTGACGACATCCCGCGCGTCGGATTGAAGCGCGTAGCCCGGCCGGACGTTGCGCAGGCGATGGACAAAGATGCTTCGGCGATGTTCATCAACTACGGCTTCGTCCTCGTGGTCCCCGGAATGGGTGCAGAAGCAAGACTGGCGCTGAAGCTGGTCGATGGTCGTTGCGTCGAGCTGCCTTTTACAGCACTGGGTGACAGGGCCGAAATCAGGTCGACGCTGCCTCAATACTGGAGCCACTCGGGTCCCACGTTGCTTGTTATGCTCAGA
Source organism: Halioglobus sp. (assembly GCA_041688425.1). GTDB lineage: Bacteria > Pseudomonadota > Gammaproteobacteria > Pseudomonadales > Halieaceae > Marimicrobium. The sequence continues at coordinate 3,494 of JBDNIE010000271.1, forward strand.
CGCATGCTCGGTGAGGAGAACGCCCTTACGAGGCTGGTCGAGGGACTCGACGATCAGGGCGTTGCGGTCGGCGCGAGGTACAGCTTTGCGGCGTGCGATCATGCGTTAATGCTCCCGAGTGGCGTGCTGATGATCAATGGCTGGATTTCAAAGCCAACGGCGGAGCTGGAGCGCATCGAAGTTGTTGTCGCGGGCAAGGTCACCGACATCACGGAGCAGATTGTGCGTTACGTGCGCCCGGATCTTTATTCAGCACATCCCTGGTCGGAGGCCCAGTCGCTGGGTTTCCTGTGTGCTTTTACGCTGGATATGGGTGCCACGAATGCATTGACCATCAACGTGGTCTGCCATTCCGGCATGCGTCAAGTCCTCGAATGCGATCTTCAGTACATAAGCTGGGACGGCTTGGGATCGGTGTTGCGCAGCCATTTCGATATGGCCTGGCCATTGCTGGGCCTGCTGGATAAGGGGCCCGATGGCGACGAGGGACTCGGCCGGTCGACAGGGCGGCTGGCGGTATTGCGTCGTGACTGTTTCCTCGCGCATGTGCCACATCTTCCCGTGGTGGTCGATCAGCCTGCGACAGCGATAGCCTCTGTTGAATGGGCGTACCCCTTGGGCGCTGCCGGATTGCTGCTGTGCGGCGTGATGCTTACGCCCGGGCCGCAGCCGCGAGCAGTGTTGCTGCGCGGCCCGGAGGGAGAATGTTTCGACATATCTTCGCGTTGCACTCCCGTGTTTCGACCCGATGCGTACGAAAAGTATCGAAGCCGGTTTCCTGAACTCGACGACTGGTGCGGGTTTGTCTGCGTTGCGCCTATGCCGACGCGCCCCGGCGATGTGCGGGCCCTTTGCCTCGACTTCGATGATTCAGGCGAAGTCTGGCTCAAGGTGCCCGTGGCGTCCGAAGCGCTGGAAGGACCCCGTCTCGTGCGTCAGTTACTCGAGTTCCTGCCGCCGCCACGATGTCGTGATGCACTGGATGCGATAGGCACCGCACTTGATCAGACGTTGCTCTTCGACACCTGCATCGAGGAATATGAGGATGAACTGATCGGGCAGGATCCGTACGCTTCCATTCTTGCCTGCGATCAGTCGCACGTGCTCAACGGAAGGGTCCTGCTCGTCTACGGATGGATCGGGCTCGATCAGCACAACCTGAGCCGCGTGGAACTGGTGACGTCGAGGGGCGATTTCGATGTCACGTCGCGTGTGCGTCGAACGATGCGCCCGGACATGGCGGCGCAATTTTCCTGGGCTGCCGAGAATCCGGCGGGATTTCTTCTGTTGATCGAGGATGGTGATCTGGTTGGACAAAGTCTCCGGATGCGTGTGCGCGGCGCCGATGGCCGCAGGCAACTGTGCAGGCTGAGTCCGGCTGCAATCGACTGGCGAGACATTGCGAATCTTGTCGGCGCGAACCCCTTGCTGGAAAGGCCACTGGTGGAATTGCTGTCTGGTACCTCGACGCTGGAACCCGACGACGTGCGACTGCAGGGCCGTATCGAATCGCTGCGGCGTTGCGGATTCCGGGCGAGGTACCCACAGTTGCCTGTCTATTTCGAGAATCCCGCCACGATGATTGGAGCGGTCGACAGCGCGTATGTGCTGGGTGACGGTGGTATTCTGATCTTCGGCTGGAGCTTGACTCCGGTGCGCAAGCCGCAACTCGTGACGCTGCGCAGCGACGATGGGCAGGTGCTCGACGTCACCGCAAATTTCACCAGACTGGCGCGACCCGATGTGCTCCAGTCCTTTCAGTCGCAGTTCCCGGCGATTAATGAATGGTTGGGGTACGTCTGCTTCGCAGCGCTGCCCACGTCGCCCGGGGAGGGCCGCGCGTTAAGTTTCGATTTCGGTGAGCAGGGCGAGGTATGGTTCAAGGTGCCCACCGAAAGCCACCATGCCGCTGCGGTTGGACTCATCAAGAGCGTGCTCGGCGCCATTCCTGCGCCGGATCGGATGCGCCACACACTCTATACGCTATTCAGCGGCGGCCTTGGCGCGGCATTAGAGAGCGTCAATCGCAGTCGTCCGCCCTTCGATGGTGCTGTTGAGGAGCGGCAGTTCGGTGTCCCTCTCGCGGAGCCGGCGAATTCCATTATCGTGCCGCTCTACGGTCGTTGTGATTTTTTGCGCCATCAGCTCGCCCAGTTTGCTGACGATCCGGATTTCGGGCACACCGAGCTGTTGTACGTGGTCGATGATCCCGCACTGTTGAGCGAGACCCTGGAGCTCGCTGCGCGTTATGCACCCTTGTTCCGTGTCCCTTTTCGGGTCTTGTGGTACGGAGAAAATAGGGGATTCGCCGGGGCCAACAACATTGGAGCCCATGCCGCACGCGGAGAGAATCTGCTCCTGGTGAATTCAGACGTCATCCCGCAGCGCTCCGGCTGGATTTCGACCCTGGCCGCTGCGCTACACGAATTGCCCGATGCGGGGGCGGTTGGGCCGTTGCTTCTGTTTGGCGATGAGTCGGTCCAGCATGCAGGCATGTATCCGCGTGCCGATGATCTCTACCCCGGATTCCTTCTGAACACTCACAAGGGTATGGGTACTGTCTGGGAGGGCGGAGATGCGCCATCCGAGCACCCGATGCTGACTGCCGCCTGTTTGATGCTGAAGAAGTGCGATTTCGAGGCTGTCGGCGGATTCGACGAGGGCTATGTTATCGGCGATTTTGAGGATTCAGATCTCTGCCTGGCGTTGCGTAAACGAGGCAAGCGCATGTGGCTCGTGCCTGAAGCACGTTTGTGGCATCTGGAGCGTCAATCCCAGAACCTCGGACAAGCGATCGGTGAACGTCAGATGGTTACGCTGTTTAACGGCTGGCGTTATGCGGAAAAAATCCGTGCCGGTGACATCTGCGATCCGCTGACAGTGGAGCTTAGAGAATGAAAGTTGTTGTCTTCAGTCATGCGCACCCGGTGTTCAGCAAGGGCGGCGGGGAGTTTGCCGCCTATTACCTGTGGCAGGGAATAGATCGTATGCCCGGGCATCAGGCCTGGTTCATTGGCCGTGGCGATCCAAAAGTGATGCATAAATTCACGACGCTCGGTGCGATCGGCGAGCGTGACTACCTCATTGCAGGAGATGCCGGAATTCCAGATCTGGTCGCCAGCACGCCCGTGGGGCCGGACAGTGACATCGCACAGCTACTAAGACGTATCGATCCGGACGTCGTGCACTTCCATCATTACGTGCACCTCGGTATCGATCTCATCCGGCTGGTGAGGAACACCTGTCCTTCGGCGCGCATCGTGATGACATTGCATGAGTACATTGCGATCTGCATGAACAATGGACAGATGGTGAAGACAGACGGGCGGCTCTGCCATCAGTACAGTCCGCGCGAGTGTCATCTGTGCTTCCCGGATGTATCGCCCGAGAACTTCTTTTTGCGGGAACAGTACATCAAAAGCTTTTTCCGGCTGGTAGATCAATTCATATCGCCCAGTGAGTTTCTGCGCGATCGCTATGTGGCGTGGGGTCTCGATCCGGCGCGTATCACGGTGCTCGAGAATGGCCTGCCTCCCGGCGATCGTGTGCCCCTGAGAACACTAAACGCCGGAGATACGCGTGGACGATTTGCGTTCTTCGGACAGATCAATCCCTACAAGGGGGTGGACGTAATTCTGGAAGCCTTTGCGCGGCTGCCCAAGAAGGTGCGCAAGCGCGTCACGCTGGACATATTCGGCTCGGGCCTGAGCGAGCAGACGCCGGAGTTCCAGGAAAAAATCAAGGGTCTGCTCGCGAAGTGCAAGGACGCGGTGCATCTGCATGGACCCTACGAGCCCGAGGAAATGGGTCGGTTGATGATGGATGTGGACTGGGTGGTAATGGGATCCGTGTGGTGGGAAAATTCGCCGCTCGTGATTCAGGAAGCCTACAAATTCGGTCGACCTATCCTCTGTCCGGATATTGGCGGCATGGCAGAGAAAGTACTTCCCGGCATCGGCGGCCTGCATTACCGCGCCCGCGACAGCATCGCGCTTTCGGCATTGATCAATCGCATTGTGGACGAGCCCGATCTGCATGGACAGTTGCATGCGTCGTTGCCTGATTACCCCTGTATCGAAGATGTCACGTGCTCGCACCTCGAGCTCTACGATTCGCTGCGCCCTGGGCAAACCGCATGATCAAGGGAGGCTGTATGATTGAGAAAGCTGGTACGTCTGCCCGCGTTGGGGATGAGCCGCCTAGACTGCTGGTTCACATCGATTAGAGCACGATCTGAATGTAGCTTTTATAGAGAGGGAATGGAAGATACCGAGTGGTAGTTAGAGTAGAAGTATCTAGTCTTAAGAGAATATCCAACTTGCCATGCTTCTCCATTACCACCTCGAGACAAAAGTGAACATTCATCGTCCACAATTGGTTCAGACACGTTACTGCCAAATTCCGCAGCAAGTTCGGGTAGACCTTGTACTCAGGGTATCATCACGTGGTCTTGGACTTGCAGAACAGCGCTCCATTAACCATGAGCTTCATGATGTGGGAGACCTTTGAGCGGTCCGCCTTGTAACCAGATTTTCTGTTAAAAGAACTGGGGCCATTCCTCCGAGGGAAAATAATGATTGGATTAATAACTAACCTATCAAATAACACTGCTTTTCTAAAGCACAAATTGGCAACTACAAAATCTGCTGATTTATTGAAAGCGACTGGGGGCAATACGGGCAATGTCGCTTTTGTTCATGCCGTTCAAAGCATTTTGGCCGATGAATATCAAATAATTGAATGGGGTTCAAATCCGGAGGTTATCAATCAGCAATTTGACAGACTGGTTATCTGTTGTGCGAATCAAATTGGAAGCCATGTAGACTTAGCTAATTGGGGACATAGATTAGAAAAGTTCAATTTGCCTGTCGTACTTATAGGGCTGGGAGCGCAATCAAATATAATTGGAAATATACCTGAAGTGCCTCAGGGTAGCGTTGATTTTTTAAAAACGGTGGGGCAACTTAACGCTAATAGCGTCCATACGAATATTGCCACTCGTGGTGAGTTTTCTTCGGCAGTACTCGCACATCACGGAATTGAAAGTTCGCCTATCGGTTGCCCATCATTATTGTTTTCCAAAGATCCCTATTTAGGCCAAACCTGCCTCAAAAATCAGTCTCGCAAGAACATAAGAATCATGGTGCCTGCAGGGAACCCTTATCATCCATCGGGATGTATAGAAAAAAAGCTAGTCGAATTAGTCAATGCGTATCATGGAGAGTATGTTCTTCAACACCCTGAGTTGCTATTCAATTTGCTATTAGATGATGGCATGGACATAACGGAGTCTCAGATAGAATTACTAAAAAAGGTTTATCCGAATTTCAATTCTATTGAAGAACTCAAAGATTGGCTCAAAGCGAATTCTGTATTCTTTGCAGATGCTCCAAACTGGCTTAACTATTCCAGAAAATTCACAACAGTAATTGGTCCTAGATACCATGGGGTCGCATTACCACTACAAGTTGGTATTCCAGGAAAAGTTATTGCTATAGATTCCAGAACAGAAGAATTGGCATTAACAACGGGTGTCCCCTACATTGGATATCAGGATGTTCTTTCTTCAACAACAGATGAATTAGCTGCCATGAGTTACTGGACGCAAGAAAATGCCGATCATTTTGACTCAACAAGAAGACTTAATAGTAGGCGTTATGTAGATTTTTTGAACGAAAACTCACTTACTCCGACAGCCCATTTATCAACAATATCCAAAGAGTAATTTGGTTGCCGTCACTATTTTTCAGATCAGATCAGATCAGATCAGATCAGATGAAATGAACATATTGGTGTAAGGTGTTTCTTTGGCGAAGTTATCAGGATCAATAATGGGGTCGCCTTTCACCGCAAATTCTTTTTGCGATGTTGAAGGCATATTTTCTGCAATCGTCGAACAGAGATTTTGAAATTCTTCCTTGGCATTCAGGAATAGAGAGTTCTGAGGAATCTTTATTAGAAACAGATTTTTGGCGTAGTTGTAGAGTTCGTAATCGTATTTCAAGATACGGAGATCATGAAAATCAGACGAGCTACTCGTCCTAATATTCTTTGTAACATTTATCTTTGTATATAGGGGGGGGTAAGCCGATAACGCTTGGCCATCATCAATACGGACTCATCGAAGTATTCAGTGACATAAAATGAATCGAACTTATTTAGCAAGAATTCTTTTGCCTTTGAGAGATCATCTTCATTCACCCAATGATTATTTGGTAGGTCCCCAAGCACATGGCGAATCAATATATTGTCAGTGTACGTAGGATGATGCAAATATTCTTCTTTTGCCAACTGATAAATTGATTCATCATCTTTCGGAGGCTTAGTAATTTTTCCCTTCTTTTGTATATATCGAATCTGGGAGGCCAGACGGTCCCAAGGATCTCTAAGAAATGTAAAATGCTTCACTCCTATCGGATAGTCACGAAGTGCGCCATATTTACCATGCCCGCTAATAAGTCGGACTGAACCAGACAATATCGCTGACCTGTTATCGTTCAGAATGAAGTTATTGGTACTTTCTGGACCAGGAAGGCCTAAGCGTTGGTGTTTTTCAAAATTTTGAGCGAATATTTGTCTTAGAGTACTCCCCGCTGTCTTGGGTATATGTACAAAGTATAATAGAGTAGATTCCACATTTGCTCCCGATAAATATAAAGTGCCCCAAGTTCTCCGTATATACTGCCAAGCATCGCAATGTGACGGTAACCAAATTGGAGATGAGTTGGAAGCGACATAGTGAGAAGTTCAACTGGATCGCCCCGGTTTGATTGGAAGCAGTTCTGTTTAAGTCATGGATTATTGAGACATTTTATTTAATGAATACCTGAAGCTATTCTGGGGCAAATTTTGCTGTTGCCAGCCGACTGATCGAACACACTGTTACTGTGCATCGAAGAAATATTTCTGCGCTTGAAATTGGGTAAACTGTCCCCCTAACCTTCCCTGGCCTTGCGAGGGACTGGCGACGCAAGGAACAAAATCACCGCCGTGGTCGCCAGTTCAGGCGTGGTGCCCGTAGACGCAGCGAAACCCGCAGTGGCCAGACGCAGCCCACCAGCGCGGCCAACGCACCAGCCTTGACGACTGGTTCAAAATAATTGACAAGTCGCTCCCCGCAACCAACGCCACCAGCCACTGGTAAAGCGTGAACTCGAATGGAGCGATCAAAGAAGCGCCGAACATTGAAACTTATGCAGCCATAACGCACTACCACGAGTCATCCAGTAGGCCGAGATGGCTGTTTGCGTTTGCCGAAAACCATGCTGATCTAACAGCGGCTGATTCCTGCTGAACTCCAAGCCAGGCAGCAGCAGAGCTAAGACGGCTACCGACGAGAATTTGGCCCACGTCGACAAGGGGAAGTGCGCAGGGCTCACATGACTTGGACTTGACGGGTATGCCTACAACGCACCCACTCGGATCCAGCATTCAGGATCACTTCAAGCGTGTAACTTCCCTGCGGGAGCCCCGTCACTTTAACCTGCCTAAACCCCGATCGCAGGGCGCTCGCGCGATTGACTGTCTCGACCACATCAGGGCGATCCACAGTCGCCGCGAGCGGGGCCTGGAACGCAACGCCGCCGTCTTTCCCGAGCACACGGAGCCATGCGTGGGCCTCGGTTCCGTCGGCGGACTGATACGCGCGCCAACCACTAACAATGGTGTCCGATTCCACCTGCACAGGGTTACGCAGCTCCGGGCCACTTACGCCACCAATCGACTCGATGTTGCAGATTCCGGCAATCGCAACGCTGATGGCGGCCGGCGGTGGCAAACCGGGGTCTGCCTCTGCTGCTGGCGCATCTGAGACTGTCGGCGTCAGCGAACCAGATTCTGCCTCTTCTGCTGGCGTGTCCGAGACTTTCGGGGTCAGTGACTCTGCGGTGGGGATGGGCATCTGCTCCTCGCTACAAGCAGAGAGGGCGAACACGGCAGAGATGGCGATCGCGATTAGACTGGGTGCGTGCATGGTTGGGCTGTCCTGTGAATGAGTGATGAGGTAATTCCCCATAGACTAGCAAAAGTAAACAACGAGGTGTTAGCATAAATTTCCCCGGTAATCCCCCCATTTTTAACCGAAGTTAACGGTGGAAGGTTAAGCAGCTAGCGCCAATTTCTGCATCGGTGTTATACCGCCAAGGCCCATATTGGGTCGTTCGTTGTTGTAAGTCCAGAGCCATCGTGTCGCGTGCTCCTGCACTTCCCCAATACTGTCAAACAGATACTGGCTGAGCCAGTCGTAACGAACAGTGCGATTGTAGCGCTCCACATACGCATTTTGCTGTGGGTTGCCAGGCTGAATAAAGCACAGCTCTATGCCGAGCTCTTCGGCCCATGCAGCCAAAACACTACTGATGTATTCCGGCCCGTTGTCACACCGAATGCGATTGGGCTTGCCCCTCCATTCAATCGTTTGATTCAGAGAGCGCTTAACCCTTTCCGCGGGCAATGAAAAATCGACATCAATGGTTAAGCCCTCCCGATTAAAGTCGTCTATGACATTGAATAGCCGATAACACCGGCCGTCTGCAAGCTGGTCATGCATGAAGTCCATAGACCAGCAGTCATTGATTTTAGTCGGTACAGCCAGTGGTTCGGGCCTTTCACGCACTAACCGCTTCTTAGGTTTGATGCGCAAGTTAAGCTCCAATTCCCGGTATATTCGGTAAACCCGTTTGTGATTCTAAGGATAGCCTTTTACATTGCGAAGATATAAAAAGCACAGCCCAAAGCCCCAGTTTCTTTGGTTGTTGGTCAATCTGATCAGCCAGTCGGCGACCTTTTCATTCTCTCGACTCAGCTTGGTCTGACAGCGGTAGCAGGTCTCGCTGACGACAAAAATATTACAGGCCAATCGAATACTCGCCCTTCCTAGGCTCACCGTCTCCTGCGCCATCTCTCGGCGCTGGGACGGCTTTACCACTTTTTGCCATGGCCTCCTGGATGATTTCGGCCTTCAGTCGCTCTTCGGCGTACATCTTTTTTAAGCGACGATTTTCATCTTCAAGTTCCTTGAGCCGGCTCATCATCGATGCATCCATGCCACCGTATTTACTGCGTAAGCGTCATGCGAAGTACCCCCGTTGCTAGCCAGGCATATTCCATGGCATGAGTAATTCAACATTGTCCATGTCAGCACGTGGCAGTTTTTCAAATAGCCAACTCAGATAACTGTAGGGCTCTTTGCCATTCGCTTTCGCGGTCTCAACGAGGCCATAA